>NZ_JBCDMC010000013.1:0-124150 GCF_042465995.1 Vibrio frigidus
GGTACTCTTCACCTAAGTGTCTCAGGTCTAGATGCACCACATCGCCAAGGGGATGGTCGATGGTGTTACCTTTTTGCTGCTCGTGCCAAAACGCTTGAGAAACTTTGTCTCGAGGACCCAGTTCCATATATTTGTTTTTCGGCTCTCCAACCGGGGTTTCTGGTCCCATGCCGTAATCTTGCAGATAACGGTAGCCATTTTTGTTGACGATGATGCCGCCTTCGCCACGACACCCTTCGGTCATCAATATACCCGTACCAGGAAGGCCCGTTGGGTGATACTGAACAAATTCCATATCACGCAAAGGCACACCGTGGCGATACGCCAGTGCCATACCGTCGCCGGTAACAATGCCACCGTTGGTGTTGGTGTTATAAACTCGTCCCGCACCACCTGTCGCCAGTACAACAGACTTCGCTTTAATCGTAACAAGCTCACCTTCGGACATGTGAATCGCAACCAAGCCTTGAATCTCGTCGTTTTCAACCAGTAGGTCAACCACGAAGTACTCATCAAAGCGCTTGATTTGATTGTACTTGATAGAGGTTTGAAAAAGCGTATGCAGCATATGGAAGCCGGTTTTATCGGCGGCAAACCATGTGCGTTCTACTTTCATTCCCCCAAAGCGACGGACGTTCACTTCACCGTTTTCTTTACGGCTCCATGGACAACCCCATTGCTCCATTTGGATCATTTCTCTCGTTGCATTTTCAACAAAATATTCAACGACATTTTGTTCACATAACCAATCACCCCCACCAACAGTATCGTTGAAGTGGTTATCGAGTGAATCTTCATCTTTGATGACGGCGGCAGAGCCGCCTTCAGCGGCGACAGTATGTGAACGCATTGGGTAGACTTTAGAAATCAGGGCTACTTCTAGCTCAGGATTTGCTTCAGCCGCTGCGATTGCAGTTCGAAGACCAGCGCCACCGGCGCCGATCACTGCGATATCTGTGGTAATTATTTGCACAGTTATCCTCCAGTGTGTGTATTTGCAAAGTAATAGAGATGAACGTAAGCCCATCATCGTATGCGATGCGTATTTAGTTTTAAATTATTTTTTTGACCTGAAACTAGTTTACGGGAGCGATGTCAGGAATAAATTGATATTGGCGGTTTTTTATCGTAGAAATATGACAGCAAACTTGGCATTTATTGAATGTGTGATGTTCATCACTGAGATGCGTTTTATGAATTTAACTTTCAACGTGTGTCATTTAGCTTTGAATACATACCAATCACTTACACGGACTTAGAAATATGAATAAAGAGAGCTGGCAACCTAGCGCGAGTATCGATTCGCTCAAATTAAGAGCGAAATTGATTGCTGATATTCGACAGTTCTTTGTCAATAGGGACGTACTTGAAGTGGAAACGCCAGCAATCAGCCATGCGACCGTGACGGATCGTCACTTACATACCTTTAAAACAGACTTTATTGGTCCTGGTTATGCAGATGGAAAAGCATTATATCTAATGACGAGTCCAGAATTTCATATGAAAAGGTTATTAGCGGCGGGTAGTGGCTCTATTTATCAGATTTGTAAGTCTTTTCGAAATGAGGAAAATGGACGCTATCATAATCCGGAATTCACCATGTTGGAATGGTATCGAATAGGGTTTGATCATCACGATTTGATGGATGAAATGGACGAGTTATTACAGCTTGTATTGATTACTGGTAAATCGGTTCGGATTACTTATCAACAAGCGTTTTTGAGTACATTAGAGGTGTGTCCGCTTGAAGCCTCTATGCAGGAACTAAAAGAGGTAGCAGTCACATTGGGTTTAGGTGATATTGCGGGCCCTGAACAAAACAGAGATACCTTGTTGCAGTTGTTGTTTAGCTTAGGTATTGAATCTAAAATTGGTTTGCAAAGTCCCGTATTTGTTTATGATTTTCCTGCTACTCAAGCTGCTTTGGCCAAAATCAATCCAAGTGATCCTAGGGTAGCTGACCGATTTGAGGTTTACTTTAAAGGTGTTGAATTAGCCAATGGTTTTCATGAATTGGACGACCCACAAGAGCAACTTTCTAGGTTCATTGAGGATAATCAAAAGCGTAGAGAACAAGGTTTAGAAATGCAGCCTATTGATTATCATCTCATTGATGCGTTAAAGGCAGGTTTGCCAGCTTGTGCTGGTGTTGCATTGGGTATTGATAGGCTAGTGATGCTTGCTCAGGGAAAGGAACATATTGATGAAGTAACCGCGTTTTCTTTTCCAAGAGCCTGATGATAGATATAAGATTGTGAAAGCGCATCATTCAATAATCTCATGACTAACTTACTAATATTCCGGTGCCTACAACGGCCAAAATGGCACCTAACCATGCGAATCGATTTGGTCTCTGTCTTAGATAGAACCATAAGATGGGTAGAATCATAATCGGGGTCGTCGAAGAGAGTAAGGCGACCATTCCAACATTGCCGTCTCTTAACGCATAAAGAATGAGCGTCATTCCAATCGCCATCGCTAAGAAGCCGCTGATAAAAGTCACGCCTAATACCCTTACCGTTATTGGTTTAGTTGACCTCGCTATTTTTGATCCTGTCGCTCTAAATAATGCATGGGCTAAAAATGCAGCGATCATTCGGATGGCGGACGCAGCAACAGGATCAATGGCGGTTTGCATAACGGGCTTGGCAATGATGCCACCAAGAGCCTGACAAATAGCCGCGAGTAAGCCAAGAGAAACACCAATCCATACATTGCCCTTAATCGCTTCCCAGTCGTGTTGACCTTGTTTTTTCTTACCAAAGAATATAGCGATAAGAACGCCGGCGAAAACCAAACTTGCCCCTACAAACTCAATGGTGCTCATCGTTTCACTGAAAAGAAAATAGCCGAGAATGGAAGAGAATACGGCGTGACAGGCGAACAATAGCCCGGCTTGCCTTGGTCCCATTCTGTTCATACAGGCAAACAGTGCGGTATCTCCGATAAAAATACCAATCAATCCAGACAAAACCATGGGGGTAATATGAACTGACGTTACTGTGAACCAGCCACCGGTAAAGGAAGCCATAATGGTCAAAATGATGGCCGTACAACCCATACGCCATCGACTATAAGAAAACGCACCCAAGTGGCGGGCTGGGACGACAGAGATTATGCTGGAGATTGCCCACAAAAAAGCTGCAGCTAGGGCTAGCCACTCATATGACATAGTGATTTCTAAGCATTACATTGAATGGAACCAACTATGCCGTAAAAATCACGCCACAACTAGATCTGAGTGAGTAATAACTTTAATTTTAAGGAAAATGTGTTTAAGCGCAAAATGGATTATCAGCGTAATTAGACATTAACCATTCTTTACAATACAGCAGATAAAATAGACAAAGCCAGTAGATGTTCGCTACTGACTTTGTCTGTTGACCACTATGAGACTAAAATACTTTAAGTCATAATGAGTACGGCGACATAAACAATAAGCAGCCCAACTACCCCCATAATAATCCCCATTTTTGCCATATCCTTACTTTCAATAAGTCCTGTGGAATAAGCAAGCGAGTTAGGTGGGGTAGAAACTGGCAGTATCATACCGAGTGACGCAGAGAACGCGACGACGACGAGCAGTCCTTGTATTCCGCCTATTGCAGATAAGCTCTCCATAGAGGCACCGATAGCCGCTGCGATAGGCATAAGCAGGTTAGCTGTTGCGGTATTGGACATAAAGTTAGCCATGAGCCAACAGACAAGAGAAAGCGTGATAACAACAGCAAAGGGAGACAACGCGCTATAGTCAATAGCATGAGCAAGTGCCACGGCAAGACCCGTCTTATCTAAGCCAATACCAATAGCGATACCCCCTGCGACTAACCACAGTACATCCCAGTTAATCTGTTTAAGCTCTTGTTTACCCATGATGCCTGTTAGCGTAAATACGGCTAAAGGAATAATAGATACCACGTACGTATTCATGCCGTGAAGCTTGGTGGTCATCCAGAGTAATATTGTTGCGGCAAAGGTGATGTAAACGACAATAGCTCGCCAACTTTTTTTAAACGTACCATCTAATTTGAGAACCATTGTTTTTTGCGATGAAGGAAAAAACTTCTGTAATAAGAACCAAGCCAGTGTTAACTGGATAACGACAAACGGTAAGCCCATCATCATCCAGGACAAGAAATCAATACTGTTCTCTCCAGTGAGGTACTGAAGCGCTATGGCGTTTGGTGGGGTGCCGATAGGTGTCGCGATACCACCTGTATTGGCAGCAATCGGTACACATAGAACGAGGGCTTTAATGCCTAAGTCCCCTTTAGGTGCTGATGCAACGATAGGACCAAGCAATGCGAGCATCATTACGGTTGTTGCTGTGTTGGACATAAACATGGAAAAAACAGCCGTAATAAGCATTAAACCAAGCATGATGAAGCGTGGTTCTGTTCCAAATGGTTTTAATAAAACACGCGCTAGGTTGTTATCAAGCTCGTATTTGGAGGCCGCAATCGCTAGTGCGAATCCACCCATAAAAAGGATGATGATTGGCGATGAAAAAGCACTGAAAATATCGGTGTATTTCATCAACTCTCCTAGCTCATGGCCTTCAGGTGGGGTTCGAAATAGATGTAAACCTTTATTTGAAATCATGATCAGTTCTAGGGCGATGATTAAGATAGAGGTTGCAAATACAGGTACAGGTTCCAGCACCCAAAGTAGAGCGGCTAGAAGGAATATGGCAAGTAACCGATGTTGAATAAGGGTAAGGTTATCTATCGGAATCGAATCTATTGGCAGCATGAGAACAAGCGAAGGTATGGCAAAGCAAATGAGTAGCTTGATCAAAATCCCGGTATCAAATTTTTTCTTCATCTTACATACAACCCCATAAGTGTGACCCAGCAGCTAAGTTTGCATTCTCATATTTCTATTTCGCGACGTAGCCTAAGGCAGAAAGTTAAAAGTGTCTGCAACCTAGCATAAAGTAAGCGGTTTTTTGTTACTAAGATCAGCTTGGTGTTTTGAAAATGAAAATAGATTTTTTGTAAGGGATGTGTTTTTAGTCAAATTATAAGACGAATTTTATTCAGGTTTTGTCACGGGGTACCGTCGGTATTAATAATGAAGTAGATGTCAGGTTACATTATTGCTCGTAACCCGACATTCAGGTGGTTTTGCATCTATTTGATGTTGGCGTATGCCGTACCTAACTTCGTTGAAACACCGTTGCCCATGCTAGCGTCAAAGTCGATAGCATCTTTGCTGAATAAGTTGATTACAGTAGAACCAAGTTTAAATCGACCCATTTCATCTCCTTTCTTCAGAAAGACTGAGGTATTGCCATTTGCTGGGTAATCCCAGCAATATACAGTGTTACCTCGTGGTGGAGTTACCGTTCCGGCCCAAATGAGTTCAATGCTACCAACAATCGTGGCCCCTACTAATACTTGTGCTAACGGGCCGAACTTGGTGTCAAAAATACAGACAACCCGTTCATTACGTGCAAATAAGTTTGGGATGTTTTCAGCGGTTAATGGGTTTACGGAATATAAGTCACCCGGTACATAGATCATTTTGCGCAGTACGCCGTCGCATGGCATATGAACACGGTGATAATCGCTAGGAGAAAGATAAAGAGTCGCAAAGCTACCATCTTCAAATTCATCATACAGTGTTGTATCTCCACCTAGGAGTTCTAGTGCTGAAAAATCATGGGATTTAGCTTGGATTATCTGGCCATTTTCGATAGGACCGAACTGACTGACACAAGCATCTGCTGGATGCGTTATGACCTGTGTATCATTATTCAACATACGCGCGTCTTTTTTAAGTTCACGTACAAAGAAATCATTGAATGTTTTAAAGTATGCGGGATCGGAATGCAGCGCTTCATCCATATTTATTTTGTATTGTTTAATAAACATGGTGATCACTGCGGTCGTGACACGACCTAATTTGGCCGATGCTAATTTACCTACTACACGAGTGATCGCGTGTTTTGGTGCCCACAATTGAAACCAAATTTTAATGTTGTCTGATAAAGTCATATCTAATTTAAAAACTCATTGTTTAGACGCAGATGTTACTTAATTTATGAGAAATTGTCAGTATTTCTGCGATGTCACATCGTGCCATGGTATTTGTATCTAAAACGTAACGTGCAGAGTATAGACAATACTTATTAATCTGCTTTTTTGTTTCGAGAGTACTGACGGTTGGCTTTGTTTTCACCCATGCTGTCAATTATTCGGTGATAGCTGTTAAATCGTTCACGACTTATTTCGCCTGTTTCTACCGCTTTTTTGAGCATGCAGCCGGGATCATCAAGGTGTTTGCAATCTCTAAATTTACATTCACCTAAACGAGACTTAAATTCAACAAAAGCTTGGGTAACTTCATCTGCTTCGAGGTGCCATAATCCAAACTCTCTAATGCCAGGTGAATCAATAAGGTCACCACCTGTTGATATATGGTACAAGCGTGCAGCTGTCGTCGTGTGCTGACCTAATCCTGAGTTAGTAGAGACCGCGCCTTCTTCTATATCAACCTCTGGCATTAGAGCGTTGACTAAGCTGGATTTCCCAACCCCTGATTGACCGACGAAAACGTTAATTCTATTTCGCAATTCGGCCTCAAAAACGTCGATACCATAGCCAGTTTCTTTACTGACAAAGAGTACTTTGTAGCCGATTTTTTCGTAGGTTTGTAGTTGAATTGCATACTCTTTAATCTGTTCTTCGTTTAGAAGATCAATCTTGTTCAGTACGATTAAAGGCGATATTTTTAGTGTCTCAGAAGCGATCAAATATCGGTCAATAATATTGAGAGACAACTCAGGTAAAACAGAAGATACAATAACCATCTGATCAACGTTAGCGGCGACTGGCTTTAGGCCGTCATAGTAATCTGGCCGAGTTAAAACAGACACTCTTGGCTCGACCGCTTCTACTACACCTGAAATGCCAGCCATAGATTCAAGCCCAGCGCGCCAGATAACCTTGTCACCAGAAACTAAGCTTTCAATTCCTCGACGCAAATTACAGCGATGAATTTCTTTTGTTTCTAGGTCTTCAATATCAGCATGTTGGCCAAAGCGAGTGATGACCAAGCCTACTTTCGTAGTACCTAACATCTCCTCATCCCAGTGGATGGTTTTTTCTTGCTTTAGTCTTTTGCTTTGGTTGGAACGAACACGTCGAACCTGACCTTTGGTTAGCTTATTCTTCTTAGTCACGTTTACCTTTCGCTCATTCTAGGCTTTATCACTATCTGTTGGACGAGTATGATACCTCTTTTACAAGCAAAATAGGCAATTCATCTATGTCATTCAGCGATCAAAACTTAATTTGGGTCGATCTTGAGATGACGGGTTTAGACCCGGAGCAACACAAGATCATTGAAATAGCGACAATTGTTACTGATAGCGAGTTAAACATTCTTGCTCAGGGTCCTGTTCTTGCAATCCATCAATCGGATCAAGAATTAGAGAAAATGGACGATTGGTGCACAAATACACACACTAATAGCGGATTGGTTACTCGTGTAAAAGCGAGCGACATTGATGAAAGTGAGGCAATAAAGCAAACCATTACCTTCTTAGAAGAATGGGTGCCGAAAGGTAAGTCGCCTATTTGTGGAAATAGTATTGGGCAAGATCGACGTTTTCTGTACAAACACATGCCTTTACTCGAAGAGTATTTCCACTATCGTTATGTCGATGTGAGTACATTGAAAGAGCTGACTCGTCGTTGGAAACCAGAAGTGTTGGATGGTTTTGAGAAAACCGGAAGTCATTTAGCGTTAGATGATATTAAAGAATCTATTGCGGAACTAAAATATTACAGAACGACGATTTTCTCTATCTAACAAAATGAGATTGTTTTAACGACCCCAATTTTTAATACAAAAATGGTGTCGTTAAGCTGTTTTTTACGTTGCAATTTATGAATTTATAATTTGCATATCGTGAATATTGATGCATTTCTGCTTTTATTGGCTCATTTTTCATCAAACAGCAAGAAAATGAATTATTTTTGTAATAAGGACTTGCATCACAAAAAAATGCTCTTATAATTCGCAGCCCTGAACGACGAAAGACGTACAGAATGCGACACTAGCTCAGTTGGTAGAGCGCAACCTTGCCAAGGTTGAGGTCATCGGTTCGAACCCGATGTGTCGCTCCAAAATCTTTCAGTCTCAGGTAATTAGTTCTCACGGTACTTAACGGTGATGCTTAGTTTATAAGTATACGGACGCGGGGTGGAGCAGTTTGGTAGCTCGTCGGGCTCATAACCCGAAGGTCGTTGGTTCAAATCCAGCCCCCGCAACCAATTTCAGATAACTTGAATATTTTCAGGATATCATTGCGACACTAGCTCAGTTGGTAGAGCGCAACCTTGCCAAGGTTGAGGTCATCGGTTCGAACCCGATGTGTCGCTCCAAATTGTTATTTGTTGTTAAAAATAGATAAAAAGTTCTCACGGTACTTAACGGTGATGCTTATTTCGCTGAGTGATTAGTTTTATAAGTAAGAAGTATACGGACGCGGGGTGGAGCAGTTTGGTAGCTCGTCGGGCTCATAACCCGAAGGTCGTTGGTTCAAATCCAGCCCCCGCAACCAATTTGAAAGTGTTATTCTCATAACCTTCGAGCTGTTATTAAATAGTTTATTTCAAACGCTCTTTTTCCTAATGCTGTGAAGCATTACTCCCCCATGAAAATGTATCTCACTAGTTTTATACTGCTAGCTTTTCCACCGCTTAAACTCAAGCGGAATGGACGCTTCCTATCATTTAAGAAAAATAATCAACAGACTTATCCACTTATTTTTTTCTGTGGATAACCTAGTGAGTAAAAGTCAGATCGACTAAAAAAAAGCAAATACTCCGCAAGATCCTCTATCTGTGATACAGAGTTGCATATCTTTCAATTTTTATGCAACATAATGTTTTATAAGGATTATTAGTGAGTTTTACGAGGTCAGGGTAAAAATAGAAAGGATCATTAACTTGTTGTTTATTGATCCTCGTCATTTCTTTGATTTGTGTTTAACTTTTTTAATCGAAATGTTTTGAGGGGTGACAAAAGGTTTTTTCCACATTCTCAGCTTTGCGAACGATATCAATCAAGCCTCTTAGGCTACGCATCTCTGGGCAATCCTTTTTGTACTACCCTAATCAGGCGTTTTGTTTTATTGGACAGGGTTGATATGTGCTCACTATTCGTATTCCCATTTGGTACGTGTTTCATCTGTTCTTCTATCGCCCAGTTCACATGCTCATCCAGTGTCGATGTGAGTCCCAGTTTGTCTTCCAATGCCCAAACAATGTCTTGGGAGTATGGGGCGTTGCCTAAGGCGATAGAAATATTACGCAACCATTGAGTGTGCCCAATTCGGCGTATAGCAGAACCTTCCATATTTTTGAGGAACTCTTTTTCGTTCCAAGAGAACAGCGTTAATAAATCTGGTGACGCAAAATAGGTTCGACGATGAAAATCTTGTTGTTGCGTTAGATCTGAAAAACGGTTCCATGGACAGACAAGCTGACAATCATCACAGCCATAGATGCGATTACCTATGGCCTTTCGATATTCTGTAGGAATAACACCGTCATATTCGATAGTGAGATATGAGATACATTTTCTAGCGTCCACAACGCCATCCTCAATAATGGCTTGAGTCGGACAGGAAGTAATACACGCATTACACTTACCACATTCATTTTCGACGACATCATCGACAGGTAGAGGGATATCGACAAGAAGTTCACCTAAGAAAAACCACGAACCCGCAGTGCGATTAATAATGAGGGAATGCTTTCCTGTCCAACCAATGCCTGCTTTTTCGGCTAGAGGTCGTTCTAATATTGGTGCGGAGTCGACAAAGGGGCGGTACCCCATGGTGCCAACTTCAATTTCTATCATCTTACCTAATTGATTTAACTTGTTTCTTACCAACTTGTGATAGTCGCGCCCTAAAGAATACCGGCTAATGTACCCTTGAGTAGGATTATTAAGGTTACTAGCAAACTGAGCTTCTGGAGGAAGATAATCCATGCGAACACTGATGACTCGGACTGTTCCCGGAAGAAGTTCGTCTGGGCGAGAACGCATTGTGCCGTGGCGTGACATCCATTCCATCTCTCCATGATATCCTGCCTTTAACCAATTAAGCATTGCCTCTTCATGCTGAGATAGGTCAACATCACAAATACCAGTTTGTTGAAAACCAAGCTCTTTGCCCCACTGTTTGATTTTTTCTGCTAAAGCTAGGTAGTTCATAAGAATAGTTAGATAGATGAAAGATTAGTAATTTTACCTGAATTAGCGTGATAGAGCTATTCAAGTGGGTTAAGGTAAAGGTGAGTAAATATAGCGAAGCTTACAATTTTTTCCTTTCAGGTTTTGTCTCTCAAATTAAACACGATTTACTATTCTGAACCTTTTGATTTTTATATAGTTGAATTTTGATTTATATACAGTGACTTTTGATTTATATATAGTGACTTTTGATTTATAAATAGTTGAAAAACTATTCCTAACTAGGCTGGGAATGGCGTTCATTAGGATAAAATACTACCATCATCACTAGTGGCTTAATGTGTAATATGAATACAAAAAAATTTAATTTAATAGACGAACAAGCTACCATCGAAATGGGAAGCGAGCTCGCACAATTATGTTCAAAGCAGACCACTATTTATTTACATGGTGATTTAGGTGCGGGTAAAACGACATTCAGTCGTGGTTTTGTTAAAGCGCTTGGGCATCAAGGTCATGTAAAAAGTCCTACCTATACGTTGGTCGAACCTTATCAATTAAAGGATTGGCAGGTTTATCACTTTGACCTATACCGCTTATCGGATCCAGAAGAATTGGAATTTATGGGAATTAGAGATTATTTCACGCCAGACGCCATCTGTTTGGTTGAGTGGCCTGAAAAAGGTGAAGGTTTATTGCCCAAAGCAGATTTGGACATTGAATTACGTTATCTAGGAGAGCAAAGAATTGCGCTTCTGATAGCAAATAATGACTATGGAAATATGTTGCTTAATCGTTTGGAGTTGTCTTGATCTGTAAGCAAATAAGAGCCGTTTATGTGTTCATCACCAGTTTGCTATTAATGGTGACATCTAATGCGTTTTCTAATGAACTGGAAAGCGTGCGTGTTTGGCCTTCGCCAGATGAAACCCGAGTCGTCGTCGATCTAAAATCCGAAGTGGATTTCAGTTATTTTACGCTATCGAGCCCATATAGAGTGGTGGTAGATTTAAAAAATACGAATCTTACCGCTAAGCTACCTGTCTTAGTTAAAGACAGTAAGATACTCGCGAAAATTAGAAGCAGCACTGCGCCGTCTAAAGGCACGTATCGATTGGTCTTTGAATTAAAAGCAAAAGTCACCCCAAATCTATTCAAACTCAAGCCCACACCTGGTGGACAATATGGTCATCGACTTGTTGTTGATTTGCCGCATTCGTCAAAATCTAGTTCAAATCCGAATCAACCAGTAAGCAACGCCTCTGCAACAGCAGTCAGTAAAGATGCGTCCCAATTGGCTGGAAATGCAGACATTATCGTCGCGATAGATGCTGGGCATGGTGGTGAAGACCCCGGTTCTATTGGCCCCACTAGAAAATACGAAAAACATGCGACATTGAGTATTTCTAGAAAGATAGCAGAGCAACTCAATAGTGTTCCTGGAGTTAAGGCGGTAATGACTCGAAAGGGAGACTACTTTGTTAATCTTAATAAACGTTCTGATATTGCTAGAAGCAGCAAAGCACATTTACTCGTTTCTATACACGCCGATAGTTTTCGATCCGCTAAACCGAGAGGTGGTTCTGTGTTTGTGCTCAATACTCGCAGAGCCAATACCGAAATTTCGAGATGGGTAGAGAAGCATGAAGAACAGTCAGAATTACTCGGTGGGGCAGGTGAAGTATTGGCAAAAACCAATACCGATAAAAATGTCAGTCAAACATTGCTTGATCTGCAATTTAGTCATTCTCAAAAAGAAGGCTATAAAGTTGCAACGAATATACTCAAAGAGATGGGTAAAGTTACTCGTTTGCACAAGAAAGAACCTGTTCATGCGAGCTTAGCGGTTCTAAAATCACCGGATATACCCTCTGTCTTGGTTGAAACTGGTTTTATTTCGAATCCAACTGAAGAGAAACTATTGTTCCAAAGAAGCCATCAAGACAAGTTGGCTAGAGCGCTATCTAAATCGATAGTTCAGTATTTTGAACAAAATCCACCAGAAGGGACGTTGTTTGCTCAACGTAAAACGGCTAAAAAACACAGAGTAGTCAAAGGTAACTCACTTTCAGCCATTGCTAAACAATATGGCTCCTCTACACAAGCGATAATGAAAGCGAATAACTTGAAGAGTTCAGGGTTAAAGATAGGGCAAGTGCTGATAATACCGGGAAATAGTAAACCGATAGCCATCGCTAAAGCGAACAACCCTGTAGAAACAGAAGAGATCACTCATACCGTAAAACCTGGAGACTACTTGGGTAAGATTGCCAGTAAATACAAAGTGTCAGTTGCGAGTCTCAAACAACAAAATAGTTTGAAGCGTGAAACCCTGTGGGTTGGGCAAAAACTAAAGATTACGGTCAAGCTAAAAGATCTACCAGTTAGGAAACACAAAGTGAAGCGGGGCGAGTTTTTGAGTAAGATAGCTAAAAAGTATGGTGTCACGATCGACAGCATAAGAAAAACGAATAAGTTACGCTCAGATACCTTAGCGGTTGGACAAATATTGTTAATTCCAAATAAATGACGATAAAAATTCTGCCAGCCCGTCTGGCAAACCAAATCGCGGCAGGAGAAGTGGTTGAAAGACCGGCTTCAGTCGTAAAAGAGCTAGTAGAAAATAGCCTAGACTCTGGCGCGACTCGAATCGATATCGATATCGAAAAAGGTGGCAGTAAGTTAATTCGTGTTCGTGATAATGGCAAAGGTATTGTTAAAGATGAATTGGCGTTGGCGCTTAGCCGTCACGCTACATCAAAAATACATACTCTTGATGACCTCGAAGCGATAATGAGCCTAGGGTTTCGTGGTGAAGCCTTAGCAAGTATCAGCGCCGTATCACGATTAACGTTGACTTCTCGAACGGCAACTCAAGAGCAAGCATGGTCTGCTTATAGTGAAGGTCGTGACATGGAGGTAAAACTTCAACCAACGGCGCATCCTATTGGCTCTACGGTAGAGGTTTTAGACTTATTTTTTAATACACCTGCGCGTCGTAAATTTTTGCGAACGGATAAAACTGAATTTACACATATTGACGAGCTTCTTAAACGTATCGCGTTAAGTCGATTTGATGTCACTATCAATTTAAAACATAACGGTAAATTAGCACGCCAATACCGTACCGCAAAAAATAGTGTTCAAACTCAAAAAAGAATTGCAGCAGTATGTGGTTCGAATTTTGTTCGTCATATGTTGAACATTGAGCTAGAACATAATGGTTTGCGTTTGCATGGTTGGATTACCTCACCTGAAGGCGCAAGGCAACAAAGCGATCTTCAGTACTGTTATGTTAATGGGCGAATGATGCGCGATAAATTGATTAATCATGCTATCCGCCAAAGCTATGCAAGCAGCCTGCGCCCAGAACAGTTTGCCAGCTATGTGCTTTTTATTGAAATTGACCCTCACCAAGTCGATGTTAACGTCCATCCGGCTAAGCATGAGGTTCGTTTTCATCAGGGGCGTTTGGTGCATGATTTTATTTATCAGGCGTTAGCAGATTCGTTGTCGCAAAGCTTTCGTGTTGATGAGCCCAAGACGTTAGAATCGGCATATCATACCGAGCCGGTTGATAACACTCAGAATCAGGTGATGGAAGCGGTTAATAATGTTCCGGCATACCCGGGAAGACCAGACTATGCAGCTAGTGTTGAATTAGATAGAACTAAAGAAAGAGATAGTCTCGCCTCTCAAGAGCATTCCAATACAAACTGGCCTGAGCCTTTAAAAGCGGCACGTGTTAAATCTGATCGTTCGCGGTCAGAGAATCACAAGCAGGAGGCGAAACCGTCAAAGCGAGAGTTAAAAAATTACAATGATTTATTGGCTACGCCACATATAGAACCAATAAAACGGGCCTTGGTTGACCCACAAGTCATCTCAGTGCCAAATGAAACGCAAGTGAGCTCTATAGGTAAGGCGTTTTCGATTGTAGGACAACAGTTTTTACTCACGCAATCAGATATCGGTGAAGTATTGATCTCGCTTATGAAGGCCGAATGGTATCGGATACTTGGACAGCTACAAACAGACAAGCATTTTTTGACTCCGCAGCCATTGTTGGTTCCGTTGTCAATAAAGATGACCAAGCAAGACTTAGCAACGTATAAAAAGTATCAAGACCTGTTAGATTCGTTTGCGATACAACTTAAAGAGAAAAACAGTTCGAGCATATTGGTTATGACAGTCCCTCAACCTCTACGACAACAAAATTTACAAAAAGTCATACCAGAACTGTTATCTTTCTTAACCTTGATGGAGAGTGCTTCACCCACTACTGACGTTGCGAATTGGCTCGCGGATCAGATTACTCTGGTTAAAAGTAGCTACACTTTATCTGAAGGTATACAACTGTTGTCCGAATTAGAACAGTTATGGGACGGAATATTACCTCTACATGACTCAACTTTCGTCCAAACGGTTAATTTTAAGGACACTATTTCGATGTTTGTTAAAAGCTAATTGTTAACAATTACAAAGTTTCGCTATTTGAAACGGATCTATAACTCGCACTCACTGATGAACATATTTTGAAAATGAATAATGAATTACCTTTAGCTCTATTCTTGATGGGGCCAACCGCATCTGGTAAAACAGAATTGGCGATAAAATTAAGGCAGAAATTTCCGGTTGAAATTATTAGCGTTGATTCTGCTCTTATCTATAAAGGTATGAATATTGGTACGGCTAAACCGGACGCTCGTGAGTTAGCACTCGCCCCACATCGATTGATCGATATTCTCGATCCAATAGAGGCGTATTCTGCTGCGGATTTCAGACGAGATGCCTTGCAGAAAATGAGTGATATTGTTTCTGAAGGTAAAATTCCTCTGCTTGTAGGGGGAACTATGCTCTATTATAAGGCTCTATTAGAAGGGCTTTCTCCTCTCCCTGCGGCGGATCAAGATATTCGTAAGCAAATCGAAGAGGAAGCCTTAACGTTAGGTTGGGATACCCTTCATCAGCAATTACGAGATCTTGATCCCGTATCGGCACAGAGAATCCACCCAAATGACCCTCAAAGACTATCAAGGGCATTGGAAGTTTATCGAATTTCAGGTAAAACTTTAACTGAACTGACGCAGATAAAAGGGGAGCCTCTCCCATATAATGTTAAGCAGTTTGCAATATCTCCTAAAGAACGAACGGAACTACATCGTCGTATTGAGCTTAGATTTGAAAAAATGATCGAAGCCGGGTTTGAAGAAGAGATGAAAGCACTCTATGCTCGAAAAGATCTTCATGTCAATTTGCCATCCATTAGATGCGTTGGCTATCGACAGATGTGGGATTATTTAGACGGGAATAGCAGTTTGGAGGAAGCGATTTTTCGTGGAGTCTGTGCTACTCGTCAATTGGCCAAGCGGCAGATTACCTGGTTACGCAGCTGGGATAATTTAACTTGGTTAGATAGCGAGAACATAAATGAGGCATTTGAGATTATCTCTAACGAAATAACCTCAAACTAAAAATGCTGTGTATAATGTGATCGTTTTTGCGTGAAAGTCTTATCTTATTGAGCTATAGCTTAAAGGGCATAAGTAAAAGATGGTAAGGCCTATTGGATTCATTTAGCTCAAAGGCAAAAACAGCACCAATAGCTAAATAATTACAACAATCAAATAAGGAAAATAAAAATGGCTAAGGGGCAATCTTTACAAGACCCATTCTTAAACGCGCTACGTCGCGAACGTGTGCCTGTTTCAATTTATTTAGTGAACGGTATCAAACTTCAAGGTCAGATCGAATCTTTTGATCAATTTGTGATTCTTTTGAAAAATACTGTAAACCAAATGGTTTATAAGCATGCTATTTCTACTGTCGTCCCAGCACGCGCAGTGACTCATCATACAAATACAGATCGTCCACAAGGCGACCGCCCAGAAGAGAAATCAGACGATTAATAATTATAAACACTTAATAGTAAGGGATTTATTGCTTGTTTGACCGTTATGAAGCCGGTGAACAGGCTATCCTTGTTCATATCAACTTCACGCAAGAAGGTGAGTGGGAAGATCTTAGTGAGTGTGAATTGCTCGCTTCTTCAGCCGGAGTTAATACACTACAAGTTATTACTGGTAGTAGACAAGCTCCGCACTCTAAATACTATGTTGGAGAGGGTAAAGCCGAAGAGATTGCGCAAGCAGTCCAATTAACTGGGGCTGAAATCGTGATTTTTAATCACGCGCTCTCTCCTGGCCAAGAAAGAAATCTTGAACTTCTATGCCAGTGTCGAGTAATAGACCGTACAGGTCTTATACTCGATATTTTTGCCCAACGAGCTCGTACTCATGAAGGTAAAATGCAAGTGGAGCTCGCACAGCTTCGCCATCTTTCTACTCGCCTTATCCGCGGGTGGACTCACCTAGAGAGACAAAAAGGTGGTATAGGTTTAAGAGGCCCAGGAGAAACACAGTTAGAAACGGATCGGCGTTTATTACGTGACAGAATCAAAGCGATATTACGTCGCTTAGCGAAAGTCTCTAAACAACGTGAACAAGGTAGGCGTGCAAGAAATCGAGCAGAAATACCTACAATCTCACTTGTAGGCTATACCAATGCGGGAAAGTCGACATTATTTAACCGAATTACTAACGCGGGCGTCTACGCAGCAGATCAATTGTTTGCTACCTTAGACCCAACGCTTCGTAAAATCGATTTAATGGATGTTGGGCCAGCTATTTTAGCGGATACGGTTGGTTTTATCCGACATCTCCCCCATGATCTAGTTGCAGCCTTCAAAGCAACATTGCAAGAAACGCAAGAAGCTGACATTTTGTTACATGTTGTTGATGCTAGTGATGACCGATTTCGTGAAAATATCCACGCGGTTGATGTAGTATTAGAAGAGATTGATGCTGATGAAGTACCAACTCTAATTGTCATGAATAAAATTGATAATCTTGAAGGTCAGAACCCCCGCATAGAGCGAGATGAGGAAGGCACCCCTCAAAGGGTTTGGGTTTCAGCAATGGAAGGTAAGGGAATCGATCTCTTATTTGAAGCGCTAACAGAGCGCTTGGCAAGCCAAATGGTTCAATATCGATTGCGAGTTCCGCCGCAGCACCAAGGTCGACTTCGTAGTACATTCTTTGCAATGAAGAGCATTCTGAGCGAAGAATATGAAACAGATGGTAACTTATTGATCGATATCCGAATGCAACAGGTAGATTGGTCTAGACTTGAAAAAAGAGAAGGGGCAGTTTTGGGTGACTTTATCGTTCACCACAGGGCTGCTACAGTATAACGTCATATCATGATGGAGCTTTCTAATGGCGTGGAATGAGCCTGGAAATAACAATGGCAACAATAATGGCCGCGATAATGACCCTTGGGGTAATAAAGATGATCGTGGTAAACAGTCCGGTGGCCGAGATCAAGGCCCACCAGATTTAGACGAAGTATTTAATAAACTGAGTCAAAAGCTGAGTGGAAAGTTTGGTAAAAAGGGTGGCATACCTTCAATTGGTGGCGGCGGCGGAGCAATAGGTTTCGGCCTCATTGCTGTTGTAGCTATCGCTATTTGGGTATTCTCGGGCTTCTACACTATAGGTGAAGCAGAGAAAGGTGTTGTATTACGCCTAGGTAAATATGATCACATCGTAGACCCCGGTCTAAATTGGCGCGCTCGTTTTGTTGATGAAGTGACACCTGTAAACGTGCAAGCAATTAGAGCACTGCGCGCATCAGGTACCATGTTGACTAAAGATGAGAACGTCGTAACAGTCGAAATGGGTGTTCAATATAGGGTTTCTGACCCATATAAATATCTATTTAGAGTGACCAGTGCGGATGATAGTTTACGTCAAGCGACAGATTCTGCTCTTCGTGCCGTTATTGGTGACTCATTGATGGATGCAATTTTGACCAGTGGCCGTCAACAGATTCGTCAAAGTACGCAAGAAACGCTAAATCGAATTATCGATAACTACGATATGGGTTTGATAATTGTTGATGTGAACTTCCAATCTTCACGTCCTCCTGAGCAAGTGAAAGATGCATTTGATGATGCCATCGCTGCTCGAGAAGATGAAGAACGTTTCATTCGTGAAGCGGAAGCTTACAAAAATGAAATTCTTCCTAAAGCAACGGGTCGAGCAGAACGTTTGAAGAAAGAAGCACAAGGTTACACCGAACGTACAGTTAACGAAGCTCTTGGTCAGGTTGCACAGTTCGAGAAGTTACTTCCTGAATATAATGCAGCGCCAGATGTTACTCGTAATCGTTTGTATTTGGATGCAATGGAAGGAGTGTATAGTTCAACATCTAAAGTGCTGATTGATTCAGAATCTAGCGGTAATTTACTTTATTTACCAATGGATAAGCTTGGACAAGGTTCAGGTAGTTCGACAACAAAACGGACATCGACATCAACGTATGATGATTTACAGTTAGAGTCTCAACGTTCTGACGCCGCTCCGGTAGACACATCACCTGATCGCTCAACTAGCACACGTCAAGGGAGATACTAAGAATGCGTAAATTAACTATCCCTGTAATTTTTGCTGCGCTAGCGTTAATGCTAATGTCACTATTTGTTATTCCTGAAGGTGAACGTGGAATCGTTATTCGATTTGGTCGAATATTAAAAGATAACACCGACATGTCTAGGATTTACGAACCAGGTTTGCATTTTAAAATGCCGTTGTTTGACAATGTAAAGAAACTTGATGCGAAAATCCTAACGATGGATGGTCAGGCTGACCGTTTCGTAACAGCTGAGAAAAAAGACGTTATTATCGATACCTATGTTAAGTGGCGAATCGAAGATTTCGGTCAATACTATTTGGCAACTGGTGGTGGTAATCAGTTAACAGCTCAAGCTCTTCTTGAACGTAAAGTCACAGATATTCTTCGTTCAGAAATTGGTGCTCGCGAAATCAAGCAGATTGTATCTGGTCCTCGTAGTGAGCTAATTACCCCCGTTCTTGGTGAAGATGGCGAGACAATTCCTGTGTCTGCCCTTGAAGCTTTAGAAGTGGATGGTGAACGTGACATAATCATGTTGGAAGTATTGAACGATACACGTCCAAGTGCAATGAAGGACTTAGGTGTTTACATTGTTGATTTCAGAATGAAGAAAATAAATCTTCCAGATGAAATCAGTGAATCCATCTATCGTCGTATGCGTGCTGAACGTGAGTCGGTTGCTCGTAAACACCGTTCTCAAGGTCGCGAAAAAGCTGAAATTATTCGTGCTCAAGCGGAACTTGAAGTTGCAACAGTACTTGCAGAAGCAGACAAAACAGCTCGAGTAACTCGAGGTTCAGCAGACGCGGAAGCGGCTTCTATATATTCAGGTTCATATAGTAAAGACCCTGAGTTCTATAGTTTCTTGCGCTCATTAACTGCTTATCAAAAATCGTTTTCTGACAAGAGTGATATCCTCGTTCTTGATCCAAAAAGTGATTTCTTTAAGTATATGAATGATTCGAGCGGCGGAGCAAATAAGTAATTACTTATCTATTGCGGATGCTACGTCAGCGGTAAAATAGAGGCTCCTTCGGGGGCCTTTTGTTTTTTTACGCATAAGGGCATTTTCGTAGACGATGACGTATGTGAGAATAATAAAACTATAACACTCAAGGCCAGCTGCTTGCAGGTTGTTTTTATTAAGGGATATAAATGAGTAATTCGATATGGGTTGCACTAGGACTTGTCTTAGTTGTGGAGGGAATAGGACCACTTCTTGCCCCTCGAGGCTGGCGGTCAATGGTCGCGCAACTTAGCGAACAGTCAGACAACCAACTGCGTAGAATCGGTGGTTGTTTGGTGGTTGCAGGTGCTGTCATCGTGTTCATGGTTTCTTAAATATATATAAAATGATGTATGAAAGAGGCATTTCGTTTCTCGAACTTAAAGGGTGTTTATTAATATGTAATTTTACCAAGGCCTAAAACTTGAAATTCAGGATATTTCGACCAATTAGCCATCACCCCCTTGCATCCCCTTTTGTGATCTGTATAATACGCCGCACTGGCTTAAGTCAGTTGTGAACCAATGAGCACTGAGGAGTAGGGTTTTCTTTTATTAGAAACTACCTAGTAACGTATACTCAGCTTATGTTCGCAGTTAATAAAATACTAGACGTAAGAGCTAGTTCAAATTTAGCTGACAACGTTTCCTAATTTTGGAAGCCACGGTTTCACATGAATCAATCGGCATTCACCTATCTATATAGGTTTGAGTGGCGATATTGTTTGTGTAATTTATTTATTATTGGAGCTCTGTCTCATGCAGAACCAACGTATTCGTATCCGTCTTAAAGCTTTTGATTATAAATTAATTGATCAGTCGACAGCGGAAATCGTAGAAACAGCAAAACGTACCGGCGCGCAGGTTCGTGGTCCTATTCCACTACCTACACGTAAAGAACGTTTCACTATTCTAGTCTCTCCACACGTTAACAAAGATGCGCGTGACCAGTACGAAATTCGTACCCACAAGCGTCTGATCGACATCGTTGAACCAACTGACAAGACTGTAGACGCTCTAATGCGTTTGGATCTTGCCGCTGGTGTTGATGTTCAAATCAGCTTAGGTTAAGGGAGATTAGTAGAATGATTGGTCTAGTCGGACGTAAAGTGGGTATGACCCGCGTATTTACCGAAGAAGGCGTTTCTATCCCAGTTACAGTTGTTGAAGTAGAAGCTAACCGTGTATCTCAAGTTAAAACACTTGATAACGACGGCTATGCAGCTATCCAAATTACTGCTGGTACTAAGAAAGCTAACCGTGTAACTAAACCAGAAGCTGGTCACTTTGCGAAAGCAGGTGTTGAAGCTGGTCGCGGTCTTTGGGAATTCCGTTTAGAAAACGGAGAAGAGTTTGAAGTTGGCGCTGAGCTAAATGTAGAACTATTCAATGAAATTAAAAAAGTAGACGTTACTGGTACATCTAAAGGTAAGGGCTTCCAAGGCGTAATTAAGCGTTGGAACTTCAGTACTCAAGATATGACTCACGGTAACTCTTTGTCTCACCGCGCACCGGGTTCAATTGGCCAATGTCAAACTCCAGGTCGTGTGTTTAAAGGCAAAAAAATGGCGGGTCACATGGGAGCTGAGCGTGTTACTACTCAAAACCTTGAGATCGTACGTGTTGACGCTGAGCGCAATCTGCTTCTTATTAAAGGTGCAGTACCAGGCTCAATCGGCGGCAACGTGATCGTAAAACCAGCTGTTAAAGCATAACGTCTAGGAGTAAGTAATGGAATTGATAGTTAAAGGTGCTGATGCACTAACTGTTTCCGAAACTACCTTCGGACGTGAGTTTAACGAAGCTCTTGTACATCAAGTAGTTGTTGCGTTTGCAGCAGGTGCTCGTCAAGGTACTCGTGCTCAAAAAACTCGTTCTGAAGTATCTGGCGGCGGAGCTAAGCCTTGGCGTCAAAAAGGTACTGGCCGTGCACGTGCTGGTACAATTCGTAGCCCAATCTGGCGTACAGGTGGTGTTACTTTTGCTGCGAAACCACAGGATCACAGCCAAAAAGTTAACAAAAAAATGTACCGCGGAGCTATGAAAAGCATTCTTTCTGAGCTTGTTCGTCAAGAGCGTTTAATCGTTGTTGATAACTTCTCAGTAGAAGCACCAAAAACTAAAGAGCTAGTAGCTAAGCTTAAAGAACTTGAGCTTAATGATGTTCTAATCGTAACTGGCGAAGTAGATGAAAATCTATTCTTAGCTGCTCGTAACCTTTATAAAGTTGATGCTCGTGACGTAACTGCGATTGATCCAGTTAGTCTTATAGCATTTGACAAGGTTCTTATAACTGCTGAAGCAGTTAAGCAAGTTGAGGAGATGCTGGCATGATGACTGAAGAGCGTCTACTAAAAGTTCTACGTGCTCCACATATCTCTGAAAAAGCAACTATGGCTGCAGAGAAAGCGAATACTATCGTTTTCAAAGTAGCAAAAGATGCAACTAAAAGAGAAATCAAAGCAGCAGTAGAAAAGCTATTTGAAGTTGAAGTTAAGACTGTAAATACTCTTATTCTTAAGGGTAAGACCAAGCGTCAAGGTCAACGTGAAGGCCGTCGTTCAGACGTGAAAAAAGCCTACGTTACTTTGAAAGAAGGACAGGATCTTGACTTCGTTGGCGGTGCGGAATAACAGGAGTAGTTTAGAATGGCTATTGTTAAATGTAAGCCGACTTCCCCTGGTCGTCGTCACTTAGTTAAAGTTGTTAACGCTGACCTTCACAAGGGTAAGCCATACGCTCCACTTTTAGAGAAAAACTCTAAAAATGGTGGTCGTAACAACAACGGTCGTATTACAGTACGTCACATCGGTGGTGGTCATAAGCACCATTATCGTTTAATTGACTTTAAGCGTACTAAAGACGGTATCCCAGCGAAAGTTGAGCGTATCGAATACGATCCAAACCGTAGCGCAAACATTGCTCTAGTTCTGTACGCAGACGGCGAGCGTCGCTACATCATTGCACCAAAAGGCATCCAAGCGGGTGACCAATTACAATCTGGTGTTGATGCGCCTATCAAAGCAGGTAACACTCTGCCGATGCGCAACATCCCAGTAGGTTCTACAGTTCACTGTGTTGAATTGAAACCAGGTAAGGGTGCACAAATTGCTCGTTCTGCAGGTGCATACGCACAAATCGTCGCTCGCGACGGTGCATATGTAACTCTACGCCTACGTTCAGGTGAAATGCGCAAAGTTCTTTCTGAAGGCCGTGCTACGGTCGGTGAAGTTGGTAACTCTGAGCATATGCTACGTGAACTAGGTAAAGCTGGCGCAAATCGCTGGCGTGGTGTTCGTCCAACCGTTCGCGGTGTGGTAATGAACCCAGTCGATCACCCACATGGTGGTGGTGAAGGCCGTACTTCTGGTGGCCGTCACCCTGTTTCACCTTGGGGTATGCCTACTAAAGGCTTTAAGACACGTAAGAACAAGCGCACCGACAAGTACATTGTACGTCGTCGTAATAAATAATCTATAAAGAGGAATCGCCATGCCACGTTCTCTCAAGAAAGGTCCTTTTATTGACCTACACTTGCTGAAGAAGGTAGAGAAAGCGGTGGAAAGCGGAGACAAAAAGCCTATTAAGACTTGGTCCCGTCGCTCAATGATCATACCAACTATGATCGGTTTGACCATCGCTGTCCATAATGGTCGTCAGCACGTACCAGTATTTGTAACTGATGAAATGATCGGTCACAAACTGGGTGAATTTGCACCTACTCGTACTTATCGCGGCCATGCTGCAGATAAGAAAGCGAAAAAGAAATAGGGATTAGATAATGGAAGCTATCGCTAAACATAACTTTGCCCGTATTTCGCCTCAAAAGGCTCGTTTAGTTGCAGACCAAATTCGCGGTAAAACTGTTGACCAAGCTCTAGAAATTCTAACGTTCAGCAACAAGAAAGCTGCTGTTCTTATTAAGAAAGTTCTAGAGTCAGCAATCGCAAATGCGGAACACAACGAAGGTGCGGACATTGACGATCTTAATGTCGCAAAAATCTTCGTAGATGAAGGTCCTATCATGAAGCGTATTATGCCTCGTGCTAAAGGCCGTGCCGATCGTATCTTGAAGCGTTCAAGCCACATCAGTATTGTTGTAGCAGAACGCTAGAGACTAGGAGAGTAAGCAATGGGTCAGAAAGTACATCCAAATGGTATTCGTCTTGGCATCGTCAAGCCTTGGAATGCTACATGGTTTGCTAATACCAAAGATTTCGCTGACAACCTAGACGGCGACTTCAAGGTACGTCAGTTCCTAACTAAGGAACTACAAAAAGCATCTTTGTCACGTATCGTTATCGAACGTCCTGCTAAGAGCATCCGTGTGACTATTCACACAGCTCGCCCAGGCGTAGTTATCGGTAAAAAAGGTGAAGACGTAGAGAAGCTACGCGCAGCAGTAGCTAAAATTGCAGGTGTACCGGCGCAAATTAATATTGCAGAAGTACGCAAACCAGAGCTAGACGGTCAATTAGTGGCTGATAGCATAGCGTCTCAGTTAGAGCGTCGTGTCATGTTCCGTCGCGCTATGAAGCGCGCAGTACAAAACGCAATGCGCTTAGGTGCGAAGGGTATCAAGGTTGAAGTAAGCGGTCGTTTAGGCGGCGCTGAAATCGCGCGTACTGAATGGTACCGTGAAGGCCGTGTTCCTCTACACACTCTACGTGCTGATATCGATTACGCAACTTCTTCGGCTCACACCCAATATGGTGTGATCGGCGTTAAAGTTTGGATTTTCAAAGGTGAAATTCTAGATGGTATGCCGGCTGCTAACGCAGTAGAGCCAAAGGCTGACAAGCCTAAGAAGCAGCGTAAAGGCCGTAAATAAGGAGACGACTGATGTTACAACCTAAACGTACTAAATTCCGTAAGGTTCAGACTGGTCGCAACCGTGGTCTAGCTAAAGGTACTGATGTAAGCTTCGGAACCTTCGGTCTGAAAGCAGTCGGCCGCGGCCGTCTAACTGCACGTCAGATTGAAGCAGCACGTCGTGCGATGACGCGTCACGTTAAGCGTCAAGGTCAAATCTGGATTCGTATTTTTCCAGACAAACCTATCACTGAAAAACCACTTGAAGTTCGTCAAGGTAAAGGTAAGGGTAACGTAGAATACTGGGTCGCCCAAATCCAACCTGGTAAAGTTATGTACGAAATGGACGGTGTACCTGAAGAGTTGGCACGTGAAGCGTTCCGCCTAGCGGCTCGTAAACTGCCAATCAAAACAACATTTGTAACTAAGCAGGTGATGTGATGAAAGCACAAGATCTACGCGAAAAAAACGCTGAAGAGCTTAATTCAGAGTTATTGGGATTGCTTCGCGAACAGTTTAACTTGCGTATGCAAGCAGCGACTGGTCAATTGCAGCAAACTCATACTCTACGAGCTGTACGTCGTGATATCGCACGTGTGAAAACTGTTTTGACTGAGAAGGCAGGCGCATAATGAGCGACAATATCCGTACTATGCAAGGCCGTGTAGTTAGCAACAAGATGGACAAGTCTATCACTGTAGCTATCGAGCGTATGGTTAAACACCCAATTTACGGCAAGTTCGTAAAGCGCACGACCAAACTGCATGCACATGATGAAAACAACGAGTGTGGCCTAGGCGATACAGTTGAAATTTCTGAGTGTCGTCCATTGTCTAAGACTAAATCTTGGACTTTGGTAAGCGTTTTAGAAAAAGCGAAAACGATTTAATTTTTGCGATTTCTATAACGTAAATAACGGCTCCAAATTATTTTTGGAGCCGTTAGTTTTTTGTCTACCCAATTTTAAAAAAGGGTGGTACAATTCGCAGCCCTTATAAAAGGGGCAGCCCGACCCGAGAGGGTCTAGTATTAATTTTTAGCGGAGCACTAACATGATCCAAATGCAAAGTACGCTCGACGCTGCGGACAACTCCGGCGCTCGCAGAGTAATGTGTATTAAGGTTCTGGGTGGCTCTCACCGCCGTTATGCACACATCGGAGACGTCATCAAAGTTACTGTAAAGGAAGCAATTCCTCGCGGTAAAGTAAAAAAAGGTGATGTTCTGAAGGCGGTGGTAGTTCGCACCCGTAAAGGCGTACGTCGCCCTGACGGTTCTGTCATTCGCTTCGACCGTAATGCTTGTGTATTGTTAAATGACACTACTGAGCAACCAGTCGGTACACGTATCTTTGGTCCAGTGACTCGTGAACTTCGCAATGCGAAATTTATGAAAATAGTCTCTCTGGCACCAGAAGTTCTGTAAGGAGCGGCAACAAAATGGCAGCTAAAATCCGTCGTAATGACGAAGTAATCGTTCTTGCTGGGAAAGATAAAGGCAAGAAAGGTAAAGTAACTAAGGTTCTAACTACTGGTAAAGTTATAGTTGAAGGAATCAACCTTGTTAAGAAACACCAAAAGCCGGTTCCGGCTCTAGGTCAACAAGGTGGCATCGTTGAACAAGAAGCAGCTATTGATGCTTCCAACCTTGCAGTCTTTAATGTAACAACTGGTAAAGCAGACCGTATCGGTTTCCGTTTGGAAGATGGTAAGAAAGTTCGTTTCTTTAAATCTAACAACGAAGTCGTTTCTAACTAATAGAAGTAATTTGGAGTTCTACTATGGCGAAACTGCATGATTACTACAAGTCGTCTGTAGTCGCTGAATTGACCAAAGAATTCAGCTACTCAAGCGTCATGCAAGTCCCTAGGATTGATAAAATCACCCTAAATATGGGCGTTGGTGAAGCAATTAACGATAAAAAACTGCTGGAAAACGCAGCTTCTGATATGGCGATCATTTCTGGTCAAAAGCCACTTATCACTAAAGCGCGTAAATCTGTTGCAGGTTTTAAAATTCGTGAAGGCTATCCGATTGGTTGTAAAGTAACCTTGCGTGGCGAGCGTATGTGGGATTTTTTCGAGCGTTTGATTTCTATCGCTCTTCCCCGTGTACGTGATTTCCGTGGTGTTAGCGCTAAGTCTTTTGACGGACGCGGTAACTACAGCATGGGCGTTCGCGAGCAAATCATCTTTCCGGAAATCGACTACGATAAAGTCGATCGTGTGCGCGGTCTTGATATTACTATCACGACAACTGCTGCAAACGACGAGGAAGGCCGTGCTCTGCTGGCTGCCTTTAACTTCCCATTCCGCAAGTAAGGTGAAGGGTTACTGTTATGGCTAAACAATCAATGAAAGCACGTGAAGTTAAACGTGCAAAGCTTGTAGCTAAGTTCGCTGAAAAGCGTTCTGAACTAAAAGTTATCATCAGCGATAAAAACGCATCTGAAGAAGATCGTTGGAATGCAGTTCTTAAATTGCAATCTCTACCACGTGATTCAAGTGCATCTCGTCAGCGCAACCGTTGCAACCAAACTGGTCGCCCACACGGTTTCCTACGTAAGTTCGGTCTTAGCCGCATCAAGGTTCGTGAATCTTGTATGAAAGGCGAGATTCCTGGACTTCGTAAGGCTAGCTGGTAATTGCCGCTTAATCATTTGGAGTATATATTATGAGCATGCAAGATCCGATTTCGGATATGCTGACCCGCATTCGTAACGGTCAATCAGCAACTAAAGTTGCTGTGAAAATGCCTTCTTCAAAGCTTAAAGTTGCAATTGCTACTTTGCTAAAAGCTGAAGGTTATATCGTTGACTTCGCTGTCGAAGGCGAAGCAAAACCAGAGCTAGAAGTTACGCTTAAGTACTTCCAAGCTAATCCTGTAATTGAGCAAATCCAACGTGTTTCACGTCCTGGTCTGCGCGTCTATAAGAATAAAGACTCGCTTCCATCCGTGATGGGCGGTTTGGGTATTGCTGTAGTGTCCACTTCCAAGGGTCTTATGACCGACCGCGCTGCCCGCAAGGCAGGTCTTGGTGGTGAAATTCTCTGCTACGTAGCTTAATAGGAGTAGATTATGTCTCGTGTCGCAAAAGCACCAGTCTCTATTCCAGCAGGCGTAGAGGTGAAATTGAACGGCCAAGAAGTCACTGTAAAAAGTGCAAAGGGTGAACTATCTCGCGTTATTAATAACGCAGTAGTAGTCGCACAGGAAGAAAACAACTTAACTTTCAACCCAGTTGAAGGTGTGTTTAAAGCGAATGCTCAAGCAGGTACTGCTCGTGCACTAGTAAATAACATGGTTGTTGGTGTTACTGAAGGCTTTACTAAGAAGCTAGTTCTTAAAGGTGTAGGTTACCGTGCTGCTGTTAAAGGCAACTACGTAAACCTAACTCTTGGCTTCTCACACCCTGTAGAGCATGCTCTACCAGAAGGTATTAAGGCTGAGTGCCCTAGCCAAACTGAAATTATACTGACCGGTTGTGATAAACAACTTGTTGGTCAAGTTGCGGCTGACATTCGTTCTTACCGTGAACCTGAGCCTTATAAAGGCAAAGGTGTTCGTTACGCAGATGAACATGTGCGTACTAAAGAAGCTAAGAAGAAGTAAGGTAACACTATGGATAAGAAAGCATCTCGCATCCGTCGTGCTACACGTGCACGTCGTAAGATTGCAGAACTTCGCGTAACTCGCTTAGTTGTACACCGTACTCCACGTCATGTGTATGCACAGGTAATTGCCGCGAATGGCTCTGAGGTTATCGCTTCAGCTTCTACTGTAGAAAAGGCGATCCGTGAGCAAGTTAAGAATACTGGTAACGTTGACGCAGCTAAAGTAGTAGGTAAAGCTATTGCCGAGCGCGCTATCGAAAAAGGCATCTCTGGTGTTGCATTCGATCGTTCTGGTTTCCAATACCACGGCAGAGTAGCGGCGCTAGCAGATTCTGCTCGCGAAGCTGGTCTTAAATTCTAAGGTAGGGTTTGGAAGATGGCTAAAGAACAACAACAAGCTCAAGCTACAGATTTTAACGAAAAGTTAATCGCTGTTAACCGTGTTTCAAAAACGGTTAAAGGCGGTCGAATCTTTAGCTTTACTGCACTGACAGTAGTTGGTGACGGTAATGGTCGCGTTGGTTTCGGTTACGGCAAAGCTCGTGAAGTACCGGCTGCGATTCAGAAAGCAATGGAAAAAGCGCGTCGTAACATGGTTACGATCACGCTAAACGACGGCACATTACACCACGCGGTGAAAGGTCGTCATACTGGCTCTAAGGTTTACATGCAGCCAGCAGCAGAAGGTACAGGTATCATTGCCGGTGGCGCAATGCGTGCTGTACTCGAAGTTGTTGGCGTTCACAACGTTCTTGCGAAAGCATACGGTTCTACGAACCCGATTAACGTTGTACGCGCGACTATTGATGGTTTGAGCGGCATGAAGTCACCAGAAATGGTTGCTGCCAAACGTGGTCTCACTGTTGAATCTATTTCGGAGTAAGAACACGATGGCAACTATTAAAGTAACTCAAACTAAAAGCTCAATTGGTCGTTTACCTAAGCACAAGTTGTGCTTGAAAGGTTTAGGCCTTCGTCGCATCAACCATACGGTTGAACTTGAAGACACACCATGTATTCGTGGTATGGTCAACAAAGTTCGCTATATGGTTAAAGTTGAGGAGTAATCAGAATGCGTTTGAATACTCTACAACCGGCTGCGGGTTCTAAGCCTTCTAAGAAGCGCGTAGGTCGTGGTATCGGTTCAGGCACTGGTAAAACAGGTGGCCGTGGTCACAAAGGTCAAAAGTCACGTTCTGGCGGTTCAATCCGTCCAGGTTTTGAAGGCGGTCAAATGCCTTTGAAACAGCGTCTACCTAAATTCGGTTTCACTTCTCGTAAGAGTTTAGTGACTGCTGAAGTTCGTCTAGGTGAACTAGCGAAAGTAACGGGAGACGTCGTAGATCTTAACAGTCTAAAAGCGGCTAACGTTATCACTAAGAACATCGAGTTTGTTAAAGTTGTTCTTTCTGGTGACCTCAGCAAAGCAGTAACTGTTAAAGGTATACGCGTGTCTAAAGGCGCTAAAGCTGCAATTGAAGCTGCCGGCGGTAAAATCGAGGAATAATCTCGAAGGTTGAGGTACAGATGGCTAAGAAACCAGGACAAGATTTTCGTAGTACTCAGAGCGGCTTGGCTGAACTGAAGTCGCGCTTACTATTCGTAGTAATAGCGTTATTAGTATTCAGAGCCGGTTCTTTTGTACCGCTACCTGGTATTGACGCAACTGTACTTGCCGATTTGTTCGAACAGCAAAAAGGCACCATTGTAGAAATGTTTAACATGTTCTCTGGTGGTGCTTTAGAGCGTGCATCTATATTAGCACTGGGTATCATGCCGTATATTTCGGCGTCGATTGTTATCCAGTTGCTAACTGTAGTACACCCAGCGTTAGCTGAACTCAAGAAAGAGGGTGAAGCAGGGCGTCGCAAGATTAGCCAATATACACGCTACGGAACGCTTGTGTTAGCTACATTCCAAGCTCTAGGTATCGCAACAGGCCTACCAAACATGGTCGACAATCTGGTTGTTATAGACCAAACCATGTTTACCCTGATTGCAACCGTAAGTTTAGTAACTGGTACCATGTTTTTGATGTGGTTAGGTGAACAAATTACAGAGCGCGGAATTGGCAACGGTATCTCGTTAATTATATTCTCGGGTATCGTAGCTGGATTGCCTTCGGCAATTGGACAAACAATCGAGCAAGCGCGTCAAGGTGAATTGCACGTACTTCTTCTGTTGTTTATTGCAGTACTATCTTTCGCTGTGATTTATTTCGTTGTTTTCATGGAGCGTGGTCAACGTCGTATCGTCGTTAACTATGCAAAACGTCAACAAGGTCGTAAAGTTTTCGCAGCGCAAAGTACACACTTGCCACTTAAGATAAACATGGCTGGTGTTATTCCTGCAATATTTGCATCGAGCATCATTTTGTTCCCAGGAACATTAGCTCAATGGCTTGGTCAGAACGGTGAGAGTGCTACATTTGGTTGGTTAACCGATGTGTCACTAGCGCTAAGCCCTGGTCAACCGTTATATGTAATGCTTTATGCATCAGCGATTATTTTCTTCTGTTTCTTTTATACGGCGTTAGTATTTAACCCAAGAGAAACAGCAGATAACTTGAAGAAGTCTGGCGCTTTCGTACCAGGCATCCGCCCAGGTGAGCAGACAGCGAAATACATTGATAAAGTGATGACTAGACTAACCCTAGCGGGTGCTTTATACATTACCTTTATTTGTCTGATTCCTGAATTCATGATGGTCATGTGGAACGTACGTTTCTATTTTGGCGGCACCTCACTACTTATCGTAGTGGTTGTAATCATGGATTTCATGGCACAGGTACAGACTCATCTGATGTCACAACAGTATGATTCTGTGTTGAAAAAAGCGAATCTAAAAGGCTACAACCGCTAATAGCGGAAAAAGCTTTAGATTCCCATTTACGGAGTTTAGCAATGAAAGTTCGTGCTTCCGTTAAAAAAATCTGTCGTAACTGTAAAGTTATCAAGCGCAACGGTGTTGTGCGTGTGATTTGCAGTGAACCAAAGCATAAACAACGCCAAGGTTAATCTAACAGAAATTTTTACTTGAAATGTAAAGGTTGGTCGAGTATATTGCTCGGCCTACCTTTTGCGTGCAAAAGAAGTAGTAAACCGCAGCGTATCCTCTACGGGCTTTGCTGCGGATAATTTCTTATTTAAGTACTAGGAGTGAATAGTGGCCCGTATAGCAGGCATTAACATTCCTGATCAAAAACATGCTGTAATCGCGCTTACTGCGATTTACGGCGTTGGTAAGACTCGCGCTCAGGCTATTCTAGCTGAAGTGGGTATTGCTGAAAATGTTAAGATCAGTGAACTAACTGAAGAGCAGATTGATCAACTGCGTGATGGTGTCGCCAAGTACACTGTAGAAGGTGATCTACGTCGTGAAGTCTCGATGAACATCAAGCGTCTTATGGACCTTGGCTGTTATCGCGGTCTTCGTCATCGTCGCAGTCTACCACTACGTGGACAGCGTACTAAAACCAACGCACGTACCCGTAAGGGTCCGCGCAAGCCGATCAAACGTTAATCGGATAAGGTAGAGAGTACAATGGCAAAACAACCAACACGCGCTCGTAAGCGCGTACGCAAGCAAGTAGCTGATGGCGTAGCGCATATTCATGCTTCTTTCAATAACACAATCGTTACGATAACAGACCGTCAAGGTAACGCACTAGCTTGGGCTACTGCTGGCGGTTCAGGTTTCCGTGGTTCTCGTAAGTCTACTCCGTTCGCAGCACAGGTTGCAGCTGAACGAGCAGGCGAAGCGGCCAAAGAATATGGTCTAAAGAACTTGGAAGTTATGGTTAAGGGCCCTGGTCCTGGTCGTGAGTCAACTATCCGTGCGCTAAATGCAGCTGGATACCGCATCACTAATATTGTAGATGCAACTCCGATCCCTCATAACGGTTGTCGTCCACCTAAGAAACGTCGCGTATAACGTTTTTCGTTTCTAGGAATATTGGAGAAGAATCATGGCAAGATATTTGGGTCCTAAGCTAAAGCTTAGCCGTCGCGAAGGTACAGACTTATTCCTTAAGTCTGGCGTCCGTGCGATAGATACCAAGTGTAAAATTGATAACGCACCAGGTGTGCATGGCGCTCGTAAAGGCCGTCTATCTGAATATGGCGTTCAGCTTCGTGAGAAGCAGAAAGTTCGTCGTATGTATGGCGTTTTAGAAAAGCAATTCCGTAACTACTACAAAGATGCTGCACGCCTTAAAGGCAATACAGGTGAAACCCTGCTTCAGCTTCTTGAAGGTCGTCTTGATAACGTAGTTTACCGCATGGGCTTTGGCGCAACTCGCGCAGAAGCACGTCAATTAGTTAGCCATAAAGCTATTCTAGTTAACGGTAAAGTTGTAAACGTTCCTTCTTTCAAAGTTGCGGTTAACGATGTTGTTTCAATTCGTGAGAAAGCTAAATTGCAATCTCGCATTAAAGCGGCTATTGAAGTCGCTGAACAACGCGAAAAACCAACTTGGATTGAAGTAGATGGTAGCAAAATGGAAGGAACATTCAAGCGTATGCCTGAACGTTCAGATCTGTCAGCTGACATCAACGAACACTTGATCGTCGAACTTTACTCTAAGTAAGGTTAAACTAAAGAGAGGACACAATGCAGGGTTCTGTAACAGAATTTCTTAAGCCACGTCTTGTTGACATCGAACAGATCAACTCGACACATGCGAAAGTAACTCTTGAGCCATTAGAGCGTGGCTTTGGTCATACTCTAGGTAATGCGCTTCGCCGTATTTTACTATCTTCTATGCCGGGTTGTGCCGTAACAGAAGTAGAGATTGAAGGCGTTTTGCACGAATACAGCACTAAAGAAGGCGTTCAAGAAGATGTTCTTGAAATTCTTTTAAACCTTAAAGGTTTGGCTGTGCGCGTTGCCGAAGGCAAAGATGAAGTGTTTATAACACTGAATAAGTCAGGCTCAGGCCCTGTTGTTGCAGGTGACATCACCCACGATGGTGATGTAGAGATCGCTAACCCTGAGCACGTTATTTGTCACCTAACGGATGACAAAGCTGAAATCGCTATGCGTATTAAAGTAGAACGTGGTCGTGGTTATGTTCCGTCTTCTGCTCGTATCCATACTGAAGAAGATGAGCGTCCAATCGGTCGTCTACTTGTTGACGCTACTTACAGCCCAGTCGATAAAATCGCCTATGCTGTAGAAGCGGCACGTGTAGAACAACGTACTGATTTAGACAAGCTTGTCATCGATATGGAAACGAATGGTACTCTGGAACCTGAGGAAGCTATCCGTCGTGCAGCTACAATCCTAGCTGAACAATTGGATGCATTCGTAGATCTTCGTGATGTACGTGTTCCTGAGGAGAAGGAAGAGAAGCCAGAATTCGATCCGATCCTACTGCGTCCTGTAGACGATCTTGAACTAACAGTTCGCTCTGCTAACTGTTTGAAAGCAGAAGCGATTCACTACATCGGTGATCTTGTACAGCGCACTGAGGTTGAGCTACTTAAAACGCCAAACCTTGGTAAAAAATCTCTTACAGAGATTAAAGACGTACTGGCTTCACGTGGTCTTTCTCTTGGCATGCGCCTAGAGAACTGGCCGCCTGCGTCAATCGCTGAAGATTAATCGATACTAGTTAGAAGGATTAGGTCATGCGCCATCGTAAGAGTGGTCGTCAACTCAACCGCAACAGCAGTCATCGTAAAGCGATGTTCAGCAATATGGCTTGTTCTCTTGTTAGTCACGAAGTTATTAAAACTACCGTGCCTAAAGCAAAAGAACTACGCCGCGTAATTGAGCCTTTGATTACACTAGCCAAGACCGACAGTGTTGCTAACCGTCGTCTGGCATTTGCTCGCACTCGTGATAACGAAGTTGTAGCAAAACTATTTAATGAACTAGGCCCGCGTTTCGCGAGTCGTCAGGGCGGATATACTCGCATTTTAAAATGTGGTTTCCGTACCGGTGATAAAGCTCCAATGGCATACATTGAGCTTGTAGATCGCCCAGAAGCTTCTGAAGAAGCATCTGCTGAATAAGTTCTGATAGAACTAAAAAGCCGAGCGTAATGCTCGGCTTTTTGCTTTCTAAATTTTGAATCTTGAAACTCGAACGGGTACGCTATTCGGTTTTGAGAAGTAAAAGCCCGCCCAAAAGGAGAGCTTATTACTACCCAATACTCACTATCTAAGAAATCATGCCTTCAGCGCTTGCTCTAAATCTTCAATAATGTCATCAATATGTTCAATACCTACTGATAAACGGATCATTTCAGGACTCACACCAGCTTGCTTTTGTTCTGCTTCATCTAACTGTCTATGTGTCGTAGAGGCTGGGTGGCATGCTAGAGATTTGGCATCACCGATATTTACTAGGCGTTTGAATATCTGGAGTGCGTCATAGAAGCGTACACCTGCTTCGTACCCATCTTTTAGGCCAAAGGAGAGAATCCCAGATGGCTTACCCTTCATGTATTTTTCGGCAAGAGGATAGAATTTAGAATCAGGTAATCCTGCATAACTTACCCAACTGACTTTATCGTGGTTTTGTAAATACTCGGCTACCTTGAGGGTATTTTCGCAATGACGCTCCATACGTAATGACAGCGTTTCTAAACCTTGAAGTAGCATGAATGCATTCATAGGGGAAAGCGCGGAGCCAGTATTGCGAAGAGGGACGGTGCGAGCACGACCGATGAATGCCGCGGGACCGAACGCTTCTGCGTAAACGACACCATGGTAAGAGGGTTCTGGAAGGTTAAATACAGGGAAGCGCTCTTTATGTTCGGCCCAAGGGAATTTACCAGAATCGACAATCATTCCGCCTAAAGTCGTCCCGTGTCCACCTATGTATTTGGTTAGCGAATGGACAACAATATCAGCACCAAACTCGATAGGTTTACAGATTGCAGGTGTTGCAACCGTATTGTCGACGATGACAGGTACTCCCTGCGCATGAGCAAGGTCAGAGAGCTTCTTGAGATCAATGATATTACCTGCGGGGTTTCCGATAGACTCGCAATAAACTGCCTTGGTTTTGTCGTCAATTAGCTCGGCTAGGCTTTCAGGTTTATCATCTTTAGCAAAACGAACCTCTATTCCTAAATTCGGTAACATATGCGCGAAAAGAGTATAGGTACCACCATACAATTGTGGAGTTGAAACGATGTTATCGCCTAACTGGGCTAAGGTTAAGATCGCATAATGAATAGCAGAGCTACCAGAACTTACGGCAAGCCCAGCGATACCGCCTTCTAAAGCGGACACTCGTTTTTCGAGGACATCATTGGTTGGGTTCATAATGCGTGTGTAGATGTTACCTGGAACGGCTAAATTAAATAGGTCGGCGCCATGCTGAGCATTGTCAAACTCGTATGCAACAGTTTGATAGATGGGGGTTGCGACTGATTTGGTTGTTGGGTCCGTCTCGTAACCGAAATGTATGGATAGGGTTTCGTCTCTCATTTTTCTCTCTCTTTATCTACGTCCTTGAAATAAGAGATACAGAATCGCATAAATCTAAGCCACTAAACAAGTGGTTAATTTTTTGTTGAAGGATTGTAAACAAACTAAACTCACCAGAGTGGTGAGTTTAGTTTGATGTTTTAATGGTACAGGGCGTTATTTGTTTCTAGAGGAAACGGTCTATTTCCAAAGAGAACCAAGAGAGCTTAGCAATCCGCTAGAGGCGCCTTGCCCGGTCAAATATTCTAATATAACTGGGGCGAATTGACTTACCATTGATGGGTCTAAGCCCAACTTGGTAAAAATGTCTGTTACCGCACTCATGTCACCAGCCATGTTAAGTAAACCCGGAGCTGCGCTGGACAAGCTGCTCATGCCGGGAATAAGGTTCCCTAACTCACTTGATTCACTACCTGACAGAGAGCTTGATGCTAGGGCTAGAAGTGCACCTGCACCTCCTGAAGCTTGCTCTGGTGATACATTAAGTTGACTGGTAAGTGCATCAAGTAGGGGAGAACTTTCTTGTTTCGATGCCTCGGTGGAAAGCGAACCTGCCATCGATTTGATTGCGTCAGTATCTAATTTTGTATCTGAGTCTGAACCTAAACCAAATAAAGCGTGGCTCGGCATTGAAATTATTAAGGTGGTAAGTGCTGTTAATAGCGTGATTTTTTTCACGTTAAATCTCCATTTTAAGAAGGTCTATTGCATAGACCAGTGACATAACGAAAAGTATAACCTGAGTTTCGTGAAAAGTTGTTAGCACTTTGTTTTATATATAAGAATTCGGTCGTGTTTTAAAAGCTGAAGACGAGTGGTAAAAGTGGGCATAAAAAAAGCGGTGAAGATCACCGCTTATTCAATCAAGGTATAGACGATTAAAGGATGTCTAGTAACTCAACTTCGAATACAAGTGCAGCATAAGGAGGGATAGCAGCACCTGCGCCACGTTCGCCATAAGCTAGGTCTTGCGGGATACATAGTTTCCACTTAGACCCTACAGGCATAAGTTGAAGTGCCTCAACCCAACCTTTGATTACGCCAGTTACTGGAAACTCAGCTGGTTCGCCACGTGAAACAGAACTATCGAAAACAGTACCGTCAGTTAACTCACCGTGATAGTGAACACGAACTTGCTTATCTGAAGTTGGTACTTCACCAGTACCTTCAGTGAGCACTTCATATTGCAGGCCAGATTCTAGTACTGTTACTTCAGGACGTAGAGCATTGTCCGCTAGAAAGGCTTCGCCATCAGCCGCTGCTGCTTTAGATACTTCTGCACGAGCAGATTCAGCGCGCGTGTGGATCTCTTGAAGTGCTGCGTTGATTTCGTCAATTTCAATTTCAGGCATATCTCCAGTTAGCGATGTTGCGATACCTTTAGCGATAGCGTCAACATTAAGACCTTCAAGGCCACTACCTGCAAGTTGTTGGCCCATTTGTAGACCAATACCGTAGCTTGCTTTATGTTCTACTGTATCCAGTTTGATGTCAGACATGTTGTCTCTCTATTGTTCTTGAGTAAATAAAGCGCACAGGATACCAGTATTAGTCGCTTGAATAAACTGTGTAACTGTTTTCAATTAATCGCTATCCTGTATTCTCTTTAAAAACTATAATTGGTTAGCAGTTTTTGGTTTTTTAATTTTTTCGTTAGTTATGTAACGTGCTGTAAATAAAAGGAGTGATCTCTATGAATCGTCGAAATAGGAAGAAACAAGAAACAGGCCTTCTTGATGGTTTCAAAGATAGGATCACTAAGGTAGATGTAAGTTCTATAAAAGAATTTTGGACCAGCTTACCTAAGTTGCACCAATGGGCATTGATGATTCTTGTTCCGTTTGTCATTGTATTACTTTTCATACCAGTACCTCCGGTAGAATCAGAAATAAGTACTGACATCATTAAGACGACGAACGCGGAGCCCGTTCGAAAAGAGGTAACGGTCAATACAACGTCATTAAGCGAAGAAGGCGGCACCAAGCATGCTTTGACAACAACAGATGAGTGGCAGGAGTATACGGTTCAATCTGGTGATACATTAGCGAAAGTGTTTCGTGCAAATAGCTTGTCAATGGCAGATCTGAACGCCTTGATTGCGATAGAAGGATTAGATAAACCTTTAAGTAAGATCAGAGAAGGTCAACTTGTTCGATTTAAACTGGCAGCGGAAGGACATCTAGATATTCTACAGCTCGAAAAATCGGGAACGTCTGTTATGTTTTTCCGTTTATCAGACGGCGGATATGGAAGAAGTAAGTAAATTGACCTCCAGATATTACTTATCTGACATGTTATTGAGGTCGTTTTATTCTGTATGCTCGGTTTAGAGCGCGGTATGGAATCAATGGCATTACGATAAGAATAATACCTATCAAAGTAAGTAGATCTGGTATCTCGTTGAACCACCAAACACCGAATAGAGTGACAAAAATGAGTCCAGAGTATTCGGCGAGCGCTATCTCATCGGCTTGTGCTTTTTTATAGGCAAAGACCGCAAGTGCATTGTAAGCTAAAACACAGAGTGAGCTCGCCAAAATCCAAAAATATTGAGTAAGTCCTAGCGGTTGCCAGTCGAATAGAGCTAATAAACCAGAAATGGGTAGAGAAACAACACTTGTCCAAAAAAGGGTATGAATAACCGAGTGCTCAGATGGTAATTTACGGACCAAAACGTGGAATAGAGCGAGTGACATCGCAGTGCCTAACGCGAAAATTGCAGCCCAATGAAACTGAGAAGGTCGTAGTACAATTAACACGCCAGTGAAACCTATTATAGAGGCGATGACTTTTTCAATTTTTAGTGTCTCTTTTAATAACCAAATTGATAAAGGCAACATTAACAGCGGCCCCGCATAAAAAACAGCATTTGCTGTTGCGAGAGGTAAGTGAGTAATTGCTACTACCATACAGCCTGCTCCGACTATGATTAGATGTGATCTAATGGCAGTTATCTTCCAATTAACCGCGAGGTCACTCTGTTTCCTAGCTCTATAGTAAAGCGGTGCAGCAACGAGTGTTGCAATAAGTTGGCGTAGGAATACATACTGGTAAACTGAAGACTCATTATCTAAAAGCTTAACGGCTACATCAGATAAAGAGGCAAATAGGTTACCAAATATTAGCGCTATTAGCGCGAGTCGCATCGTTTTCATTGCGGGCAAATTTAATTCTCTAGTCTCATATCTATATGGGGAATGCCGTCTTCAAGATAAGAGTTGGTATAGCCTTTGAAACCATAGCCTTGATAGAAGTCTTTCAGGTATTCCTGGGCTTGAATATCTATGGCTTGATTGGGCCATAATTCTTGGCATTCTATCAATGCTTTACGAAATAACTGGTGCCCAAGTCCGTTGCCTCTCGATGATTGTCTAGTTGCAATTCGACCTATTGATGCCTTATCGAAGCTTATACCGGGTTCCAGCAATCGAGCGCACGCAACAATCACCCCATCTTGATAGCCAATAAGTTGATAAACCCCATGAGATGTATCTTTGTCATCTAATTCAGGGTAGGGACAGTTTTGTTCTACTACAAATACATCAATGCGTAATTTAAGCAGTTCATACAGCTGTATTGTGGTGAGTTCTTCAAAACTTAGGCGTTGCCAGTGAATCATAAATTACCTTTTGGGTTTATTTTTTACGAAAATAGCAACTAAGTGATTAACAATCATTAACTTTTGTTAATTAACTTTTTTGCTTTTAGACGTGATTTTATTCTACTTAAGCTGATATGGGTGATTCCAAGGTAAGCGGCTATCTGATAATCCGTTAATCTCGATTCTAGATCAGGGTAGTGGCTACAAAAAATCTCATAGCGTTCTTCAGGAGAGTAAAGCAACATAAATCGTTCTTTAGACTCTTTGTATATTAGCTGAGTTTCCAGTAGTTTTATGTATAAAGGGTTTGCTTCTTCTCGCCATATTCGTAATGCATCGATAGGAATACAAAGAAGACTGACAGCGGTGAGGGATTCTAAAAGAAATGGCGAAGGTTGGTCGCTAATTAAGCTTTCAAATCCGATGATCCAGTCTTGTTCCCAGTAGAATTCTTTGCTGAAGCTTTTACCATCTTCCGTTAAGTAACAAGAGTGGCAAAGGCCATCTAATAAAAAATAAACATGACTGGGTCTGTCTCCTTGATTGACCAAAATATGACGAGTTGGAAGCTCTAATGGAGAAACGAGTTCACAGACCTCTGCAATCTCTTCATGTGTGAAACCATGTTCTTGTAATTGGTGTAGCAAATCCTGATTCATCTTATTTATCTCCCACATAAAAAGGCCGTACTCTATTAAAGAGTACGGCCTTTATCATAGATGATTTATCGATTACTTTTGTAGATCTATTTTATAGACGGCGAAGCCTACTTCATCCATACCTATTTTTGTCATCGGGTACTGACCTTTTTCTTCTACAAATTTAGCTGCTTTTTCACTAGGAGAAGTTTCAAAGCGAATATCTAATTTCTGGGCACCCATGATAGGAGCAAATGACCAGTTATTGTCAGCGCTTGGTGTCACTTCCCCTTTTTCTTTACTTACTTCACTGATGTAAGCGGCGAGGATGCTTCGGTTTTCATCTGGTGCATCAAATGCGATGAAATCTGAACCTGTTCCAGCAAACTTAGCACCGTAGGCGCGGTAGTTGTTCGTCGCAATGATGAAGTCTTGCGACATATCAACAGGCTTTCCTAGGTATGTTAGATTTACAATACGTTGTGAATCTGGATTGATAACTTTACAGTTGCCATCATATTTAGCTGGTTGCGTAAGATCGATTTGATAGTTTACTCCGTCAATAACATCAAAGTTATACGTACGGAAATCATCCCAGTTTACGAGTGACTGCGGTCCAGCATTATTGATGTCAATTTGGTTGAATTGACCTGATGAACACTCCAACCATTCTTTTACTTCTTTACCTGTAACTTTTAGAGCAACTAATGTGTTTGGATATAGGTAAAGATCAGCAGCATTACGGAAAGTGAGCTGGCCTGACTCAACTTCGGTGTAGCCTGATGGATCGTTTTTACGACCACCAGCTTTAAATGGTGCAGCGGCAGACAGCACTGGGATACCGTCTAGATTTGGATCGCCTTGGATGAACTTTTCCACATACGATTTTTGTGCAGCGTTAACAATTTGGACTGTCGGGTCATCTTGAACAAGCGCTAGGTAGCTATACATCACGTCGTTTGCTTTACCAATCGGTTGGTTGACAAACTCTAACGTAGCGGCGTGATCAGCAGCAAGTGCTTTTACAATACCTTCATCGTTTTCCGCCAAAGATGCTTTTGCTTTGCGATCATAGATAGCGCGCGCTTCTGATTTGCTGCTGGTAACACCCCACACACCTTTCTTCTTATCGAAGTCTAGCTCTAGGTCCATAACACCAACGTGGCTACCCCAACGGCCGGGCATAACAGCGGCTACGCCGTTGATTATACCATTTTCGTTGTCAACACCTTGAATGCCATCATATCCTTTACCAGGGAAGACAGAGTGAGAGTGACCAAATGCAATGGCATCAATACCCTCTACTTCACTTAGGTAGATGACAGAGTTTTCAGCGCCTTTTTTATACGGGTCTTTTGAAATGCCTGAGTGAGGGATTGCAACGATAACGTCAGCACCCTCAGCTTTCATCATAGGAACGAATTTTTCTGCCGTTTCTTTGATGTCTTTCGCGATAACTTTACCTTCTAAATTCTTTTTATCCCAAGTCAGAATTTGAGGTGGTGCAAAACCGATATAACCGATACGAATTGAACGAGGAAAACCGTCAGAATCTTTAAACGAATATTGTTTAATAATATAAGGCGTAAAGTAGTTTTCACCTGTTGCCTTGTCATAAATATTCGCGTTGACGTAAGGGAAATTGGCATCATTTACGGATTCTTTAAGGAAATCTAAACCGTAATTGAATTCATGGTTACCTAAGTTACCAACTTGATAACCAAGTTGATTCATTGCTTTATAAACAGGATGAACTTCGCCAGATACAATGCCTTTAGACGCCATGTAGTCAGCCATTGGACTACCTTGAATTAAGTCGCCATTATCGACAAGAACGCTGTTAGTTACTTCATTGCGAGCTTCTTTAACCAAGGTCGCTGCGCGAGATAGGCCAATCTTTTTAGACTCTTTACCTTTGTAGTAATCGAATGAGTAGGCGTTACCGTGGATATCTGTTGTTTCTATAATACGTAGGTTAACTGTTTCTGCATTTGCAGAGCCTGACATTGCTAGCATGCTGGTTAGTACAGCAAGAGATAGTGGCTTAATGGTCATTAATTTGCTCCAATCCTTGTTAATTAACGTGGGTCGAATGAGACCCAACAGTGCAATATGTTCTGGGGACATACCATATCGTTTGATATTTAAGGGGTGAAGGTATCAGATTTTTATGCAAGAAATGTTATATCTCCTTCACGAAATGTGACATTCACGTGTTAATTATCTCTGATTTGTCTACTTTATCTCCTTTCACGCAGCCTCGAATTAATCCCTTATCACTTTTTAGAATAAAAAATGAACTTTTAGAATTTCAAGTAATATAGAAGTCTGTTCATAATACAATCATCAACTGAAAATGAGATAGCGGCATGAAGAGCTCGGACATACACAAAATATCCCCTAGCGATAAACCAAAACTGGTGAGCAATAGTATAACGCCTGTTTTCGGTAAAAGCCGCTTAAGCCGGGGAGAAGTTGCACTTATTGGTGCTGGGCCGGGTGACGCTGAGTTGTTAACGATAAAAGCGCTGAGTTTTTTGCAGCAGGCTGATGTCGTGCTTTATGACTACCTTGTCTCTGATGAAATTATAGCGCTAATTCCTGACGAAACCATTCTGGTGTGTGTTGGTAAAAAAGCGGGACATCATAGTGTTCCTCAAGAGAAAACGAACAAGTTGCTCGTTGATTTTGCTCAGCAAGGTTATCGCGTTGCCAGAATTAAAGGTGGTGACCCGTTTATGTTTGGCCGAGGTGGCGAAGAGTTAGAAGTGCTTTTTGATGCAAATATTCCATTCCAAGTTATTCCAGGGATTACAGCAGCGGCTGGTGCAACTGCTTATGCAGGAATTCCTCTGACTCATAGAGACCATGCACAGTCAGCGCTCTTTATTACTGGACACTTGAAAGAGGATAGTGACCAACTCGACTGGTCGACAGTCGCAAGAGGAAAGCAGACGTTAGTCATTTATATGGGATTGATGAAATCAAAACATATACAAAACCAATTGATTGTTCACGGCAGAGCAAGTGATACCCCAATTGCAATTATTGAGCGAGGTACACAGGCCACTCAGCGAGTGTTGAAAGGTTCGCTTAATCAGCTAGCAGAGTTAGCGGTACAAGCCGAATCACCTTCATTAATTGTGATAGGAGAAGTGGTTCGTTTGTCAGAAAAACTGGATTGGTTTTCTAATACGCAACCTCAACACCAACCTATCGAACAATACGCTTAGTTAGTGTTTATAACATTAATTAAAAATGAATTAGAGACAGATAACAATATTAGCCACGCTCAGCAAAGAGCCAAAGGAAGAGTCAAGATGGATCAACAAAGATTTACTCACTTAAAGCAGCTCGAAGCTGAGAGCATCCATATTATTCGTGAAGTTGCAGCAGAGTTTCAAAATCCGGTGATGATGTATTCCATCGGTAAAGATTCTTCTGTCATGCTTCATCTCGCTCGCAAAGCGTTTTATCCAGGAAAAATCCCCTTCCCACTACTCCATGTAGATACGGATTGGAAATTCAAGGAGATGATTGAGTTTAGAGACAAGACCGCCAAAAAATATGAATTCGAGCTTTTAGTACATAAGAACCAAGAAGGTATTGAAATGGGCATTAATCCATTTGTTCACGGTTCTTCAAAGCACACCGATATCATGAAAACACAGGGACTCAAACAAGCTCTAAACAAATATGGTTTCGATGCCGCTTTTGGTGGTGCCCGCCGTGATGAAGAGAAATCGCGTGCAAAAGAGCGCGTTTATTCGTTCCGTGACAAAAATCATACGTGGGACCCAAAAAACCAACGTCCTGAGCTTTGGCATACCTATAACGGACAGGTTAATAAGGGTGAGAGTATCCGAGTATTCCCACTCTCCAATTGGACCGAGTTGGATATTTGGCAATATATTTATCTAGAAAATATTGAAATTGTTCCACTTTATTTGGCGGAAAAACGCCCTGTTGTTGAACGTGATGGCATGTTGATCATGGTTGATGACGAAAGAATGCCTATCGAAGAGGGAGAGAAAGTGGAACAAAAGAATGTACGTTTCAGAACATTAGGTTGTTACCCATTGACTGGAGCGATTGAGTCGGAAGCGACAACACTACCTGAGATTATTGAAGAAATGCTTGTTGCAACGTCGAGCGAAAGACAAGGTAGAGCGATAGATCGTGACCAATCCGGCTCTATGGAACTCAAGAAACGTCAAGGTTATTTCTAAGGAAAGATATATGAACAGCGCAGTAGAAGCTCAACTATCCGAGCTGGGTATTGAAGAATATTTAAATCAACATCAACACAAATCCTTACTTCGTTTTTTAACCTGTGGTTCGGTAGATGACGGTAAAAGTACTTTGATTGGACGTTTGCTTCATGATTCAAAACAAATATATGAAGATCAACTTGCCGCCGTTCATTCGGATAGCCAACGTGTTGGCACGACAGGTGAAAGACCCGATTTAGCTCTTCTTGTTGATGGACTTCAAGCGGAGCGTGAGCAAGGTATTACCATTGATGTCGCTTACCGTTATTTTTCTACCCAGAAACGTAAATTTATTATTGCGGATACCCCGGGTCACGAGCAATACACTCGAAATATGGCCACTGGTGCATCAACGTGTGATGTCGCAGTTATATTAGTGGATGCACGAAAAGGTGTACTTGATCAAACACGCCGCCATTCATTTATTGCCAGCTTACTTGGAATCAAGCATTTCATCGTAGCGATAAATAAAATGGATCTGGTGGAGTATTCAGAGCAACGATTTGAAGAGATAAAGGCTGAGTATTTAGATTTTTCTGAAAAACTAAAAAGCGACGTTAATATTCAATTATTACCTCTATCGGCATTAGAAGGCGACAACGTCGTAGATAGAAGTGATGAGATGACATGGTATCAGGGGGAACCACTTCTTTCTCTTTTGGAAAATGTGGATCTTTCCGTACAAGCTAGTAGCACAGAGTTTCGTTTCCCAGTTCAGTATGTGAATCGACCAAATCTTGATTTTAGAGGTTTTGCTGGCTCATTGTCTTCAGGATCCGTTTCCGTTGGAGATGAGATTAAGGCACTACCTTCGGGTAAGGTTTCTAAAGTTGCTCGGATTGTAACGTTTGATGGTGACTTAGATACGGCCTACGCAGGTCAAGCGGTCACGCTGACATTAGAAGACGAGATAGATATTAGTCGTGGAGATTTATTAGTATCCGATGGTGCGGCTATTGAATCATCTAATCATGTATTAGCCGATATAGTTTGGATGACAGAAGAGCCACTCAATATAGGCCGTCAATACGACATTAAGATAGCGGGTAAAAAAACGTTAGGCCAAGTTGATGTTATTCGTCACCAGTATGATGTGAATAACCTGTCTCGTTTTGATACCAACGCTATCCCTCTTAACGGTATAGCACAGTGTGAGTGGTCACTTACAGAAACAATTCCGATCGATAAGTACGTAGATAGCCCGGATACGGGTGGTTTTATCATTATCGATAGACTGACCAATGTGACGGTTGGTGCTGGCCTTGTGCGAGAGCGTTTAGACCAAAAAGATGAGTCGTCGAATGTTGGAGATATCAACGCCTTTGAACATGAACTAAAAGCGTTGATTCTCAAATATTTCCCATCTTGGGATGCGAAAATTTAAGATGCAATGAAGGTTCTTTAAAGATGGTCTTTCTCTCGGAAAACGGCGTCATCCTTACGAGAAATAACGTCACCCCCACGAAAGTGTAATGCTGTTCAGTTAGGGTTATTCAAACCTGTCATCCTGACGAAAACTGACGTCATCCCCATGAAAATGGGGATCTAATATCACCAAGATTCCCGTTTTCACGGGAATGACGAAGTATTTAGCACTAACCGGGCAATATTGCACGAAAGTGGGGATCTAGTTACATCGGGTATTAGCGGTAATTTAACGTTAGTTCATAGGATTAATTCCGCTATTTTGAGGGCAAGTTATGTGGGAACAAAGTTTTATATTGACGTTATTAGTCGGTGTTGTCGCATGCTTGATCTGGACTAAACTTAAACCCAGTTTTATTTTTGCAGGCGCTGCATTTATCGCCTTTATTACTGGTCAGATAGAACTAGAAAGTATCGCGAATAATTTTACTAATTCGTCGTTACTTACCTTAGTTTTGCTTGTCCTTGTTTCCTGTGCACTTGAGAAAACGCGTCTAATTAGTTGGGTTAGTTATCATATTTCTGAAGGGAAACTCGGAACGGTTGTAGCGAAACTGGGGTTGTCTACGGCAATACTTTCATCTTTTACCAATAATACTGCGGTTGTTGTTTCCTTAATAGGGGCAATAAAACGTAATCAACAACATCCCCCATCTAGATTGCTCATTCCTCTTTCCTATTCTGCCATCTTAGGGGGAACGTTGACGTTGATCGGTACCTCTACCAATTTAATCATCAACAGCTTTGTCGAAAATGTGGGTTTACCAAGTCTTGGTTTTTTTGCACCAACGATGATTGGTTTAGCCGTACTCACGGGTGGGTTGCTCATCCTTATCCCCCTCAGTTATTTGTTACCAGATAATGAGGATAAGAATCAAGACGATCTACCTTATTTTCTTGAGGCTAGAGTTGAAGCGGGCTCTCCATTGGTGGGAAAAACGATTACTGAAAATGGATTGAGGGCATTGCGTAAGCTTTTTTTGGCGGAGGTGATTCGAGATGGCGAGGTCATCACTTCGGTGACACCTGACTTTGTATTGCTAGCTCGAGATAGATTGATGTTTTGCGGTGATATAGAAAGTGTTGCGACATTGCAAGAAATTAAAGGTATCACACTGTTTGGACAGCACCATCTAAATGGACAGAATTTGCTTGAGGTCGTCGTCAGCTCTTCCGCATCTATTTGCAATAAAACGCTTATTTCAAGCCAGTTTAGAGATCGTTTTGATGCGGTGGTGGTGGCAATTCGAAGAGGTCATGAGAGATTAGAAGGTGGTTTAGGGAAGATACAGTTAGCGGCCGGGGATACACTCATCATTGTCCCTGGTAAACGATTTGAGTATGAAGTTAGCCGTCATAATCGAGAGTTTTTGTTAGTGAATGATCTCGACTCAAGCGCCAAACTTGATTTGAGTAAGTCAAATATAGTTTTAATCGGTTTTGCTTTTGTTATTGGCTTCGCTTTATTTGATATTGTACCCATGATCAAAGGGTTAGCTGTTTATCTTTTTGGACTGTTAGCGCTCGGTATTATCAGTTTTACTGAATTACGCCGTCGTTTTCCGATAGATATTGTTGTCATCGTGGGGTCCGCATTGAGCATTGCTCAGTTGATGCTTTCGTCTGGGCTATCGACACAAATGGGGGCGTTTTTTATTGAGGCCCTTAATGGATGGGGTGTTTTTGGCGCGTTAGTTGCGACATATTTTTTAACTCTCGTGCTTACAGAGCTTGTGACTAATAATGCCGCGGCAGCATTGTCGTTTCCGCTTGGGTACAGCATGGCTGTCGCTTATGGTGTGGATCCTATGCCTTTCATTATGGCCGTATTATTTGGAGCGAGCGCAAGTTTTGTCTCTCCTTACGGTTACCAAACCAATCTAATTGTATATAGCGTAGGAAATTACCGGATCAGTGATTACATACGAGTTGGTATTCCTATTTCAATTATTTATTCCATTTTAGTTTTAACGTTGATCCCCTATTTTTTCCCATTTTAATGTAAGGAGTTGCTTTCTCATGGCAGAAAGAAATACGTCTACCCAAGATAGTAATATTGTGTGGCACCAGCATGCTGTGAATAAAGAGACGAGAGCGAGGCTTAAGCAGCAGAAGCCAGTTGTGCTCTGGTTTACGGGGTTATCTGGCGCGGGTAAGTCTACCGTCGCAGGTGCACTAGAGAATGTGTTGGCAGATATGGGGTTTCATACCTATTTATTGGATGGCGACAATGTACGCCATGGCCTATGCCAAGACTTAGGATTCTCCGAACAAGACAGAAAAGAGAATATACGCCGAGTTGGTGAGCTGTGTAAGTTGATGGCGGATGCGGGTCTAATTGTTCTCTCTGCTTTTATTTCTCCCTATAGAGAAGAACGTCAAATGGTGAGAGAACTGCTCCCAGAAGGCGAATTCTTAGAGGTATTTGTCAATGCATCGATGGAGGTGTGTGAGCAAAGAGATCCAAAGGGCTTGTATAAAAAAGCCCGAGCAGGAGAGATTAAGAATTTTACGGGAATAGATTCAAATTACGAATTACCGTTACAGCCAGAGATTAACTTACCGGCAGGTGACAAAGAGGTTAATGATTTGGTTGAAATATGTTTAGCCGTGTTGCAGCAAAAAGGCATCATAACTTCTTGATGCCTTGATCTTATTATCAAACTAAGTGGTCAATCGTTCCTTTGGCCTCAGTTTGAACGGTAAACTTCTGACTCAATAAACCAACAAGTTGGTCAAAATATTTCATGTTTGGTTTATTGCCAAGAAGTTTACATAATTCATTTCCAACGGGGCTTAAGCGATAATAGAGTAAACGGCTACCTTTCCCCATTGGTTGGAGTGAGACGATTTTCCCTTGGTAATCGAGCAATAGCGCCGGGTCAAATTCAATCTCGCCTGACTCTAATTCTGTGCCAATCACTAAACCTAACTCAATCAGAAGTAAGATACTTGAATAGGGAAGTTGATAGCTACCTAAGTTAATGGTTTCTTCTACGTCCCTTTTGGTGAAACTAAACAGACCGCTTTGGGTTCGGAATCCAATAAGCAGTTTCTTCGAGTTATCCCCCCCAAAGCTGCATGATAAGGCGGCTGCTTTTTGTAAATACTGCGCCTCTTTTGGTGTCATGTCTTTTAGCACCTGAAGAGCTTTTACTGATGTAGACCCTGGGTTTGTTACTTCAAGCTTTAGGATTTGAGCCCAAAGCCTTTGCATGGAGCTATTGTGAATATCCTGAGCTAGATCGAAAAATCGATTGAGCCAATCTTGGTCTGGGTCACCAGCGGTTTCGTCATTGCAGAATGAATGTGAGAACTTGATGATTGTTTCTAAATTTTTCTGCCTTTGTTCTCTACGTTGTTTGTCTCTATTTAGTGCTCTTTCTAAAATGGATTTCTGCGTGGGACTCGACTGTAACAACGCATCCAGTCCATAGGTTTCGGCTATGCTAGCCACACGGCTAGCACTATCTTTGATGTAGCCAGATTTCTTTTTTGAGTGGTCACTATTCTGATTCGTTTCACTGTTATCTATAGTGACGGGTGCTCTTTTTTCTGCCATGCCCCACAATCCTATTCCGTTTTAGTCAGTAAAAATGTAACGTGTTATCGCGTTATATGCCACTGATTTGGCTCAATGCTTGTGTAACTAATGTTGATTTTTGAAGGTTATAAGACCTAAAGCGATAGTGAATGGTGTTGTAACCATTACAATTAGCAATAAAAAAAACGGTGATATTACCATTCATTATATATAAAATTGTTGTGGATCAGGAGGGCAGCAGTTATCTCGATTAATGTTTGCCTTTAGCTCGTGTTTCAATTTTTATCTGATATGATAATCAAATGTTAAAGTTGTTAACTATTATGAGATTCAAGATGGCGCAGTCGAACGACAATAAGTTTAAAAAGCAGCTATCTGCTACATTGCTTTTCGTTATATATGTAGCAGTATTGGCTTATCTGTCTAATTTTTTGATGTAATAATCAATCAATGAAACAAATAAACCAATAAGTAAGTTAGATTACCTCTTGATTACTGGTCATCATAAGCTTCAACTGCCATCCCTTCGATAACATATCCCACTTCTGCTAATTCGTGACTGACCGTTTCTGTCTTTAGCCTTCCTACGATATAGACGACATCCCATAATTCCTGTACGGGAGCTCCGCCTTTAAAGCGTACATAGATTAATTGGTTTGGTGGCGGTGGTGGAACATGAATACAAGCACCTAAAAAGGGAACAAGCATAAATTCAGTAACCATATTTTCATCACCCTCTAGCGGGATAACAAAGCCTGGGATCTTAACAATGCTTCCGTTCAATTCCTGCCTAACACCACCCAATTTGGACTGTTCAGGAGTGTCTTTTTCGTGACTGAGTTGCAAAGGCATGCCAACACTATCTACTAGGTTTCTTTCATTTTCTGGAATTAAATCTATCCATTCCAATTGTAATAATTCGGATTGCTTTGTTGAGGTGCTTTCACCTGAAGCAACCGCTTGAATTGGTATCAGAAAGACGCTTAATAAACTGATAATTATTGCTATATTTTTCATATTTTACCTATGACTTTTATATTCGAATTGTCATGCCATCCGCCAATGATTGACGGTAAGCACTAAATGCTGGAATAAAACCGATAATGACACCGGCAAGTTGTACGAGCCCTAAAAGCATCCATTCGTGACCAGTGATCATGGATAGCTCGACGTTGACGCCATAGAGCTGCTGGATAATCGGTTGAGCAATTGCGAGCAGAGAGTAAAGACCAATGAGGCCAGCTATAATGCCTACGAAGGTTAATGCGCTTGCTTCACTTATCAGCAATATAAATATGTGTCTGGGTCGTGCTCCCATCGCTCTTAAAATGGCCATTTCTCTACGTCGTTCTTGTAGGCTAGTAAGTAGACTACTTAGCATACCTAGTAAGCCTGCTACAACGACAAATCCGGATACCGCCATTAGTGCTGTTTCTGCTACTGACATCATGCCCCACAATTCATGTAAAGCGATACCTGGCAAAATAGCGCTTAGGGGTTCCTTTCTATAAGTGTTTATTTTCCGTTGTAAGGCAAATGTGTGAATTTTAGATTTCAATCCAAGCATGAACGCGGTTATTTGTTCGGGTTGGAACTTTTGTTGAGTTAACGCATCAACATTAGGTGTATTACCTAAATTTGCGCCTGATTCCCATCCCACATGAATAGCTTCTATCGCTTCTAATGAAACGTGTACGGTTTTATCTACAGGTGTACCTGTCGGTTCAAATATGCCGACAACCTTAAATGGGATGTTGTCATGTCGACTAAAAGCAACATCACTTATGCCGTGAGCAATAATGATGTCACTGCCAATGCTGTAACCGAGTTCCTTTGCTACATCGGCACCCAGAACGGTTTCAAACAACGAGTTAAATGGTCGTCCTTTTTTTAGTTCAAGTGGTTGTTTTTTTCCGTACCTGAAGTGTTTGAAGTAATCTTGATTCGTCCCCATGACTCTAAAACCCTTGTGCGAATCGCCGAGAGAGATAGGGATAGCCCATTTTACAGAGCGCTGTTGGCGGATTTCTTCAAAGCTTTTCCAATCTATATTAGCAGTTGCATTGCCTATTCTAAAGACGGAATAGAGTAGAAGATTTACTGAACCAGAACGAGCACCGACAATAAGATCTGTGCTTGAGATAGTATTTGCAAAACTGCTTTTTGCTTGGGTTCGTATGCGTTCAACCCCCATCAACAAAATGACAGAAATGGCAACGGTTAATATAGTGAGTATTGCTGTCGCTTTTCTGTTGGTAAGGCTTTTCCAAGCTAAGTGAGCGATGGTTTTCATATCGCCCCCTTAGCGAGTGTTAACGCTTGTTCATTAAGGTCATTGAGTTGAATACTTCGATCGAACATCGATTCAAGCGTTGGGTCGTGGCTGACAAATATCAGTGTAGACTTGGCGAGTTCAGCCTCTTCCATAAGCAGTTCAATAAAGGCGGTTCGGTTGTCAAAGTCTAGTGAAGAAGTGGGTTCGTCCGCGATAAGCAGCTCGGGGCGTCCAATGAGCGCTCGAGCAGCGGCTACGCGCTGTTGTTGCCCGATACTCAATTCAATAATGGGTTTATTGAGTAGTTTTTCATCTAGGTGTAAGCGTTTTAGCAGTTGGGCCGCTGTTTTTCTTAGATCACCGCCGACGTTTTCCTTTCGAATTCTTGAAAAATGACAAGGTAGAATCACATTGTCAATCATTGATAGATAAGGTAGCAGATTAAATTGTTGAAAAATGTAGCCGATATGATCGGCTCTAAATTTATCTCTTTGGTTCTGCTTAAGTGTAGAAATGTCGGTATCTAAAATCTGTACTTTGCCATTTTGAGGGGTAATGATCCCGGTTAACAAGCCAAGTAATGTCGACTTCCCACTTCCACTTGGACCTTTAATAAATAGATGTTCACTTCGATTAATATCTAATTGATCAAACTTTAGCGTTGGTGATATATCGTTCGTCCAACGGTAACTAATCTGTGAGAGCGAGACAACTTTGGTTGGTCTGTTCATTGTTTGTTCCATTGCCATGATGTAGGTGACCACATCTGAAAGAGCGATGTAGCCACCTATAAGCTAAAACTGAATAAGAGTGTGGTTACTGTTAAGTTCTAACGCTTTTTGGCTAGTATCCGTTAATAAATTGACACTAATTTTATCCGTTTTAGGAAAGTGCTCAAACCACGTCGTTTTCACCTGATGTAGCTTAGTTATATCACTGCATTCAAAATGATATTCTACGGTGAATTGGCCATGCCCACTTTCTTCATGCTCATGCCCATCATGCCCATCATGCTCATCACCTTCATGCCCATCATGCTCATCACCTTCATGCCCATCATGCTCATCACCTTCATGCCCATCATGTTCATCACCTTCATGCTCGGCATGTTGCTCCTCGCTTTCCAATGTGTTGGTCACATTAATATGTTCTACACGGCAATTAGCATCTTGAGAGATAAGCAAAATACTTTCCGCTTTTTTTAAGGTTTGCTCTGCTTGTTCAATCAGTTGATGTTGTTGTTCGTCTGCCGGTGCATGTTCAAAGCCGACAATATCAGAGCCCGGAGCGGTAATCTCTACTAATAATTCGCTGCCTTCTTGCGCCATATTAAACTCAACGTGGCCATGTATGTGAGCCTCATGTTGGCGAAAACCTTCTTCGGCTTGTGCGGATACAGCTAAAACGAGTGTCGATAATAGTGATAATTTGAATATGTGTGTCATGGTTGAAAAACCTCAATTTGAAAATAATTAAATATAGTTAGCCTGAGTTCAGGTTATCTATTTACGATGAGTGAATTGAGGACTTCGGTGGTGCTCGTGCTTTCTCTATCGGTAGGGTTCGAAAAGCCGCCGCGATAGAATCAATGTCTATTTGAAATGGTTTTTGAATGATAACGGGTAAAACAGGTAATGCAGATGACACACCATGAATTGCGTGAGAAAAAAGCTGGCAATGATGATGTTCGTGATGTGCTTTATCAATATCTAGTTGATGTTCAATGAATGCAAAGCCGGTCCATAGTACAAGTACTAAGACAAATGAGGTTAACCTTTTTACGGTAAGGCGAGTATAACCAACAAACTGTGCGTTCATAATTGATACAAAATGGATGCTAGGACATTAAATGTAATAATATAACAATTACTCTGCAAGACAAATGTGAATAATTGTCATTAATGATTGAAATTTATCGGTCATGAAAAAATGACGCAATAGCGCCATTTTTTCATAAAAAGATGAACAAGAGATTACAAGCTAGCAGAAATAATATTAAGTACTTGAGTTATCTCGTCTTTTACTAATGTCCCTTCCTTTATAAAGAGAGCTTTTCCTTCTTTATCTAACACAATAATGGCTGAACTCTCTTCTTGTAGTTGCCAAGATTTCGCGACCGTCCCATTTTTGTCCAGAACAATAGAAGACCATGGGAACTCGGTCTTACTGTCTTCAGCGGATGATTTTACAAATGAACCGGTACCCCACATCGCATCATCTTGGTTGATAATGGTGGTTGTTTGATAGCGATCTGCCGGAAATTTTGATGCGGTTATTGCCGCCATCAAATCCGCGTTCATTTTTTTAGCGCTTTTTCGCCCCGCAATAGCTTGAATAACTCTAACTTTATTGGGGAGTTGGGTGCTGTTCCACTCTCTATAAGCGATATCTTTATTTTCAACAAAAAGTTCGCCGTGTTCCACAATGGCAACATTAGGTACGGTTTGCTCTAAGGTAATAGTGTGCGCGAAGCCCAATATTGGTGAGGTGCACAGTATCAATGCAGTGAGAGACTTTCCTTTCATTTTATATTCCTTTTATTTTAGCTTAACCCCTTATTAATTTTGGGGTTTATCCTCCTAGAAATAAACGGGTCATTCTTAAGAATGGCGTTTAGCTAGGTATACATAGCGTAGTTGAAAAAGTAAAAAAAGGTGACGATTTTCTTGAACTTGGTTCTAAAGTTGCGTGTTATTCTGAGTTAATTATTCATTGTGTTTAGCTGTCAGGGAATGTTGTAAAGATTTACCACGACGGGTTTGGTATTGATGAAGGGAATGTTGCCTATTATGACTCGAATTTTTTCCACCTATCGCCCACTTCAAGTGGCCCGTTTTGTAAAAAACCTTTTTAAGGGGGAGTTTTCAATTGAAGGTGTTGGCGTATTTTATTTCGATAGCGGGAGAGTATTACTTCCTGATTTAACGGATAAGAAAAAACTATCGATAATGAAAGAAGTGAACTTCACTATCGATAACCTTACTATTGCCGTGGTGTAAATGTGGGCTTTCTGAATATCCGTCTAGCGCATAAAAAATTAGGCTATACGTTTGGTGGGAAACAGACACCTGTTCCGCCTAATCCACAGTATCCGTTTGGATTTCTTGCTAAATATTGTTGATGATAGGTTTCTGCAAAATAGTATATGTTGGCCACTGCTATTTCCGTTGTGATCTGACCTTTTTGTTGTTCATCTAATGCAGATTGGTATTGCGCTTCGCTCTCTTTGGCTATCTTAAATTGCTCGTTATTAAACGTGTAAATTGCAGAGCGGTATTGGCTGCCGAGATCATTTCCCTGACGCATGCCTTGAGTCGGGTCGTGTTTCTCCCAAAAATAATTGAGAAGTTGTGATAGTTTGATGATACTAGGATTGAATATGATTCGCACAGCCTCAGTATGACCTGTTTTGCCCGTGCATACCTCTTCATAAGTTGGGTTCTCAGTGTGGCCGCCACTGTATCCTACAGACGTCGAATGAACCCCTTCCAGTGACCAAAATAAACGTTCGGCGCCCCAAAAACATCCAAGTCCTAGCACTATTTCTTCATAACCTTTAGGTACTGGAGCGGTGATGTCGGTATCGTTTACAACGTGTTTTTCGGTGATGGATATCGGTGTCGAACGTCCTTTTAATGCGGTTTCACTTGTCACTACTTTCTGTTTGTTGAACATGATATTCGGTCCTTTTCCAGTCTTAATGGATTGAGTATAAAGGATTGTCTTCTTCTGCTTATATCGATATCAGCTAATCAGAAACAAATGCTTATATAACAAAAGACTTATGTGATATTTCACTAATAATACACATAATATGACATCTTGATAACACATGTGTATAAGGTTGATTCATTATGGGTTAAGCTTTGTTCATAAGGATATATCACCGCGATAAGGTTCGTTTCAGTCTGTGTTTCAAACTATTAAAATAATAAAAAAGTTGACCGTTGTTCTGTCTATGTTGTTGCTATTAAGCAAGGGGGCATGGGCAAGCATTGCTTTAAATATTGAAGGGTTAGAAGGGACTCTTGAAGAGAATACGAATGTATATGTCGCTGCAATCGCCGAAGAGGATTACTCTACATCGCTTCGCTTTCAGTCTCGCCTTCGAGATACTATTATCACCGCACTTAAAGCACTTGGTTATTATCAACCTGAAATCACTTTTATTATCTCTGAAAATGAGGAAACCTTGACGGCTAAAGTTGCAAAAGGTGAGCCTGTATTGATTGACGTTGTCGACATTGAATTAGAGGGCGGAGCGAAACAAGATCCAGATTTTCTATCATTGATTGCGAAGTCTGGCTTGGTAGAGCAATCGATATTAGATCATAGTAAATACGACGCACTAAAAAAGAGTATCCGAAATTTAGCCTTGTCAAAAGGGTATTTTGATGGAGATTTTACAAAGACGGCATTAGAGGTTGCACCTGAGCTTAATCAAGCTTTTATACGATTACATTATGATAGTGGCGTTCGGTATAATTTTGGAAAAACCATTATTGTGGGCAGCCAAATAGAAGAAGATAAAGTGCGCTCTCTGATACCTTATGAAGAAGGTAAACCATACTTAGCTTCCGATGTTGGTTTGCTTAATCAACGTCTATCAAATACAGAGTGGTTCTCTTCCGTTTTTGTCAAACCAGATTTGAAAAATGTGGAAGAAAATCAATTGCTACCAATGGAAGTATCTCTAACTCCGCAATCGAAGAATAAGATAGAAACGGGTATAGGTTATTCTACGGATGTTGGCGTTAGGGGGACATTGAAGTGGAATAAACCATGGGTTAACACGTACGGACACAGTTTTGATTCAAGCTTATCGCTCTCTTCTCCAGAGCAAACGATTGTTTTAGGCTATAAGATTCCTTTAGAGGACGTGCTTAACGAATATTATCGGATTCAATATGGTATGAAGTATGAAGATAAACTTGATACAGATAGCTTAGAGGTGAGCACTGTTGTTGAACGGCATTGGCAGTTGGAAAATGGTTGGCATAGAAACCTTTTTTTAAAGTATCTACATGAAGACTTTACTCAAGGCTCTCAAAATGACGATATAAAAATGGCGATTCCAGGTGTTTCCTTTTCAAAGACGAAAAGCTCTGGTGGCTCAATGCCTAAGTTTGGTAATAAGTATTCGGTGAGTTTTGAATTGTCTGATGACAGCGTGATATCAAGAGCACGAATGCTGCGCATTCAGACCCGTTCAACTTGGATTAATAGCTTGGGAAGCAATCATCGGGGCATCGCTCGTGTCGATTTAGCGGCAAACTTTGTCGATAACATTCTTGACCTTCCTCCTTCTATTCGTTTTTTTGCTGGTGGCGATAATAATCTGCGTGGTTACGATTATGAATCTATTTCTCCTACAGATGATACTGGAGCTCTTATTGGGGCTAAATACATGGCAACGAGTACACTTGAATATCAATATAGAATTAAAGGTGATTGGTGGTTAGCGGCGTTCGTCGATGCTGGTGATGCATGGTCTGCTACACCAGAGGCTAAAATTGGTACTGGTTTTGGTGTTCGATGGGCATCCCCTGTTGGACCAATTCGACTTGATTTAGCTTGGGGACTGGCTGAAGAAAGCGGTGATCAGTTCCGCGTTCACTTTGCGTTGGGACCAGAGTTATGACGAAGATAGTGACTAAATGGATAGTAAGATCTTTATTTGGTGTTATAGGCCTGATTTTACTTATTTTGTTGCTTTTATTGGGGCTCCTGTTTACCAATAGTGGCCTCAATGCTGTTATTTGGGGGGCTCAGAAAGCCTTGCCTAAATTGGAGATTATGAAGAGTGAAGGGGCGTTGTTACCTGAATTCTCTCTGTTTGATATCTCCTATAAGTCGGACGAGTTTTATATCGAAGCAAAAAGTAGAGAAATTACTTTGGCTATTACGCCTAGCTGTTTTCTTACGCCGTCGGTTTGCGTTGAACAGTTGAAAATTGATGGTCTAGACTTGGCTTTAACTGGATTGCCACCCGCGAGTGAAGAACGCCCTTCTGAATCATCAGAACCTTTAACTGAAATCCGACTACCAGTCCCCATTTATGTTCGCAATCTATCGCTGTCTGATATCGACCTAGATATTTTGGGAAATAAAATCAATTGGCAAACCTTCACCAGTCAAATAGAGATGAGTGGTAGTAAGTTAACCATCCATCCCACTATCTTTGAGGACGTTAGCGTTGAATTGGCTGAGGTTGCTGATAAAGCATCAGAACCAAAAGATGTTGCCAATACTGATCAAACCAAGCAGTCAATTATGCTACCCGATGTGTTGATTCCTTTAGAGATTGATCTGGAGAGATTTGACTTATTTCGTTTTAGCGTAAAAGGTGAAACGCCCGTTATAGTAAATCATCTTGGGTTATCCACGCATGCACAAGGCTACGCGGTTAATGTAAAACAACTTACGTTAGATACGCCACAAGCTGATATTGAATTGAAGTCAGAAATTGAATTGAAAGATGGCTATCCGCTAGTTTTGGACGCATCGGCGTTGGTCAAGCAGACGGAGCTAAAAGGGCAAAATCTCGTATTAATAGCAAAAGGGAGCGTAGCAGAACTACAACTTGATGCGCAGCTTACCGGCGTAATTGAAGCGCGGTTAAATGGGCGAATTGAATCGCTTGATCCTGAATTACCTTTTGATATCGAATTAACTGCCGGTCACGTGCAATGGCCATTAACTGGGGTCGCTGATTACACCGTGGATGTTGACCATATTAAATCCAATGGTTCATTAAAGGGCTACCAATTAGATATCGCGACCGTTGCCGACGGAAAAGGTATCCCACCTCTCGACCTTGCAGTAAAAGGCGAAGGCAATTTAGAACAAGTGGAGCTTGAATCTATTCTACTTAAAACTCTCGGCGGGGAGGTTTCTGGTCAAGTCATGGCCAACTGGCAATCCCCGGTTAATTGGCAAGCCAAATTGGGCTTGTCAAATATTCAACCGGGATTGGAGTGGGAGCAAGCAGAAGGTGTCGTTAACGGATCATTAACGACCACTGGAGAGTTATTTGAATCAGGGGGGTGGCAGGTTGAATTACCGCTTTTGGATATTGAAGGAATAATTAGAGAATACCCTCTTACTATTGAAGGTGAATTACTCGCGAGCGATGCAAAGGGATCAGGTGATCTCAAAGTGATGACAAGTGGACTTGTCGTCAAGCATGGGCCTAATGGATTAAATATTTCAGGGCAACTCGATAAAAAGTGGGCAATGGATACAAGTATTAATTTTCCGGATATTGAAAAATCACTTCCTGACTTTAAAGGCAGTATTAATGGTCAAATTGCATTACGTGGTGAACTTAAGACACCTGAAATTCGCACCGATCTTTCTGCAGAAAAAATCGCGTATCTAGATATTGCGACTATTTCTAATATTACTCTTTCCAGTAATTTAGCACCATTACCAGCACCTGCTGGCGAGCTTGACCTTAAGATAAGTAACGTTGTGTATGAAAATAAGACAATAGACTCGATTGATCTTTCATTTTTTGGTTCGCAAAAAAAACACCAACTTAGTCTTGATGTGCTGTCTGATTTACTAAAATCGAATATTCATATTGCTGGTGGTTTGCATGAAAAGCCTGAATTAACTTGGAAGGGCACACTAGATAAAGCGGAACTGTCTACGGTGCAAGGCCCTTGGTCTCTAGACCATCCTGTTGCGGTTAGTTTTCTTGTCGATAGTCAAGTTGCCAATGTCCAAGCCCATTGCTGGACACAAGCTAACTCGGAGGTTTGTCTAAGTAAAGATCTCGTTGCGGGACAGTCAGGTGAAGCGCATCTTGAAGTTCAAAGTTTTGTGTTTAGTCAACTTGATATGTTTATCCCTAAAGGGACCATTATCGATGGGGAATTCAATGCTGAAGCATGGGCAAGTTGGGGGCCCAATAAAAAACCAGATGCTGAATTTAAGGTCTCATTACCTAAAGGAAAGCTAACACAACAGATAGAACAACCCATAGTATTAGCTTGGGAATCCATTGTACTCAATGCTCAGTTACACAAGGATAGCCTTGCGGTCGATTGGCTTTTTGATCTTGCAAATAATGGGGATATTAAAGGAAACCTGAAAGTACCAGATGTTCAAGCTACACATCAAGGATTGGATGCTCAGATTATTTTAGATAATATTAATTTAGATATGATTCAGCCTTTGGTGGGAGAGTACAGCAAGGTAAATGCGGATATAAATTCCGATATAAGAATTTCAGGTCCAGTTAAACATCCAAAAGTTAATGGCAAATTTGTCATCGGTGACATTATTGCTCAAGGTGATATCGCACCTGTTGAAGTTAATAATGGGATCATCGCCATCGATTTCTCTGGCTATAATGCGCGGTTAAATGCGGATATCGAAACACCTGACGGTGTGTTACAACTTGATGGAGACGCAAACTGGGAAGATTTATCCGCTTGGTCGACCAATGTGAAAGTGTTTGCCGAAGAGCTGAATGTCACTCTTCCACCGATCGTTCAAGTAAAAATAAAGCCAGACATGCAGATCGCCATTACCCCTAAACGAGCAATTATTGAAGGCGATATTTATCTACCCTGGGGAAATATTACGGTTGAAGAACTGCCGCCTAGTGCAATAGGCGTCTCTTCCGATGAAGTAATTTTGAATAAAAACCTTCAGCCTGAAGAAGCAAGTACAGCGCTTCCTATCGAGGTGGAAACAAACGTAAATATCCATATTGGCGATGACTTTAAATTGGCGGCCTTTGGTTTAAAGGGCGAACTCGTCGGCAAACTGAATGTAACCCAAAAAGATAAAGGGCCATTTATTGTTGGAGAGATTGAGGTCGTCAATGGCGCTTATCGATCTTTTGGACAAGACTTAATCATTGTTGAAGGGAAAGTGTTGATGAACGGGCCGGCAGATCAACCTTACCTTGCTATTGATGCGGTACGAAACCCAGACAACACGCAAGATGATGTCGTGGCGGGTATTCGAGTAACTGGCCCGGCAAACGAGCCAGCAATAGAGGTTTACTCTAAACCATCTATGCCGCAACAGAATGCTTTGTCCTACTTATTGAGAGGACAAGATCTTGATGGTGCGGCTGGTGGCAGTAGTATGACAACGGCCTTAATTGGACTAAGTTTGGCTAAGAGTGGGCAGTTAGTAGGACAAATTGGTGAAACTTTTGGCGTGTCTGATCTGCAGTTGGACACCGCTGGATCTGGAGAAGAATCTCAGGTGACGGTCAGTGGTTATCTGACTCCAGAACTACAAGTGAAATATGGGGTCGGTATATTTGACTCATTTGGGGAATTCACAGTTAGGTATAAATTAGTCACCGATTTATATTTGGAAGCGGTGTCAGGAATGGATAGTGCCGTTGATCTGTTATATCAATTTGAATTTGATTAGGGAGTAATACATGCGACATCTGGTTTTTGTTTACGGAACGTTGCGTAAAGGTGAATCTAATCATCACGTACTTAGTGAGTGTGAGTACCTTGGTTTTTTTGAAACTGAACCGAACTATCAATTGTTCAATTACGGCTCCTCTCCAGGCGTCACGCAGGGCAATTGTAAGGTGTTAGGTGAAGTGTATAGTGTTGATGATGATGTTCTACAGCGATTAGATCGTCTCGAAAATGTTCCAATTGACTATAGACGAGACCCTATAGATACGCCTTATGGATCGGCGTGGATTTATCTTTATCAAGAAGTGAGTCCACTTGATGAAGCGATAACATCAGGCAACTGGTTGTATCGAAATAAGTAATTTTAGAAGGTGTTTGGGTCGATAAGGTAAAAAGAAAAGCCGCTTATTTTTGACGATAAGCGGCTTTTCTTATGAAGATAAAACGTTATTCGTTGGGATACTGGTCAATAAACTGTTCCACTTTATTGACCATCGCTTTCGATCCAACAAAGAAAGGTACACGTTGGTGTAACTCGGTTGGTTTCAGCTCCATGATTCGATTTTTACCGTCAGACGCTATGCCACCGGCTTGTTCAATGATGAATGCCATAGGATTACATTCATAAAGAAGGCGAAGCTTACCATTAGGATGACTTTCTGTGCTCGGATATAAGTAGATCCCGCCTTTTAGTAAGTTTCTATGAAAATCAGCAACTAACGAGCCAATATAGCGCGAAGTATAAGGTCGATTCTCTTCAGGTACACTCTCTTGGCAATATTTTATATACTTTTTAACCCCTTGCGGGAAACGAATATAGTTGCCTTCGTTGATGGAATAAATAGAGCCAGTTTCAGGGGTGATTAAACTTTCATGAGATAAGCAGAAAGAACCGATGGAAGGGTCATAGGTAAAACCATGCACACCATTACCCGTTGTGTACACTAACATGGTTGATGAACCGTATATCACATAACCTGCGGCAACTTGTTTGTCACCCGGTTGTAAAAAGTCTTCTTGCGTTGGTGGTGTGCCAACGGGTGAAACGCGGCGGTAAATTGAGAAAATCGTACCGACGGAAACATTGACATCGATATTAGATGATCCATCCAGCGGATCCATTAAGAGCACATATTTTGCGTTTTTGTTTAGCTCTTTATTAAATGCAACGGTTTCATCTTCTTCTTCGCTTGCCACTCCGCACACTTGATCACGAGCTTCGAGTGCCGCTTTGAATTTTTCATTCGCGTATAAATCCAGCTTTTGTTGTTCTTCACCCTGTATATTCTCAGCACCAACCGAGCCGGTTATATCAACAAGTCCTGCTTTATTGATTTCACGGTTTACGATTTTTGCTGCAAGGCGAATTGAGGCTAATAATGAAGATAGTTCTCCACTAGCGTGGGGGAAGTCACTTTGTTTCTCTACTATAAATTCGCCAAGTGTGCGAAATTCAGACATGTTATATCCTTAACGTTTTCTGATGATTTAGAGGGCTTTTTCGTTACAATGACTTATAGCGCTAATTCATTATTATATGTTCGTTGCAACAGGTTCAATTGTATGGCATTAAACTTTTTATTGGTAATGAAGTAACTACTTGATATACAGATTGTTTCAACTACGTATCACATATTATCTGCAACTGAGTCGAATGATTGCTTATCTCTGATAGATCGATCACATTAGTGCAGTCAAACAAGCAAGCTTAGGAAAAATAAAATGCACATTCATATTTTGGGGATTTGTGGAACCTTTATGGGGGGCGCGGCGGTGTTAGCTCGTCAACTGGGGCATAAAGTAACAGGGAGCGACGCAAATGTGTATCCACCCATGAGTACGTTACTTGAATCTCAAGGTATAGAAATTATTGAGGGTTTTGACCCCTCACAACTAAAATCCAACCCTGATCTTGTTGTAATTGGTAATGCCATGAGTAGGGGGAACCCGTGTGTAGAGCATGTCCTTGATCACAATCTAAAATATACGTCTGGTCCACAGTGGTTAAAAGAGTTTCTTCTCCATGATAGATGGGTATTAGCCGTCTCCGGTACCCATGGAAAAACAACAACAGCAAGCATGTTGTCATGGATACTTGAAGATTGTGGTTACGAGCCAGGTTTCCTTGTGGGTGGTGTTTTAGGGAATTTTGGGGTATCTGCGCGTCTAGGAAACAGTATGTTCTTTGTCGTTGAGGCTGATGAATATGACAGTGCATTTTTCGATAAACGCTCAAAATTCATTCACTACCACCCTCGCACCTTAGTAATGAACAACCTCGAGTTCGATCATGCCGATATTTTTGATGATCTTGAGGCAATTAAGAAACAATTTCATCACTTAGTACGAACAATCCCGAGCAATGGTCGAATATTCTCCCCTAAATCCGAATTGGCGCTTCAAGATGTATTGAAAAGGGGGTGCTGGAGTGAACAAGAGCTGATCGGAGATGAATCTTGTGATTGGAAAACAGAGAAAATTAAAAAAGATGGCAGCGAATTCAATGTTTTTTTTCGAAGCGAATTAGTTGGTACGGTTAAGTGGGATTTGGTTGGTGATCATAATGTTAGTAATGCATTGATGGCGGTGGCAGCAGCAAGACATGTCGGTGTTACTGCTGATCTGGCTTGCGAATCTTTAGCGTCGTTCATTAATACCAAAAGACGACTTGAACTAAAAGGTGAAGTTGCAGGTGTCACGGTTTATGACGATTTTGCTCATCACCCTACCGCGATAGAACTGACACTGGATGGGTTGCGTAATAAGGTGGGGAAGAAAAAAATAATTGCGGTATTGGAACCTCGCTCAGCAACGATGAAGATGGGTATCCATAAAGAAACGCTCGCGACGTCGTTATCTAAAGCTGACTCTGTATACCTGTATCAGCCAAATAACTTAAAATGGTCAGTAGAAGACATTGCCAAACACTGTGCTCAACCTGCTTTTGTGAGTGATAATATAGACGTGTTTGTTGCTGAGATTTTGCAAGAGGCAGCGGAGGGCGATCAAATACTCGTGATGAGTAATGGTGGCTTTGACGATATTCACGATAGGTTGTTAGATGGATTGGCTAAGAGTAAATAGATTTTATCCAACCGAAATAGTAAACATTTTAACAATACAGAGAATGTAGATGATTAAAGAAAAAACAATTACCTTGGCATTTACTGGCGCCTCTGGTGCACCTTATGGTTTACGGTTGCTAGAATGCCTGCTAGCGGCAGATTATAAGGTTTACCTGCTCATTTCTTCAGCGGCTCGTGTTGTGATGGCAACCGAACACAATCTAAAGTTACCGAGTGGTCCTGAAGCGGCCAAAGCGGTGCTGATTAAACAACTGAACTGCAAACCTGAACGATTAGAAGTGTGTGGTAAAGAAGACTGGTTTTCTCCCGTTGCCTCAGGCAGTGCCGCACCTAAAAAAATGGTGGTTTGCCCCTGTTCTGCAGGTAGTGTGGCTGCCATTGCTCATGGCATGTCGGACAACCTCATAGAACGAGCCGCAGATGTGGTTATGAAAGAACGCGGTCAGCTATTGTTGGTTGTTAGAGAAACCCCTTTTTCTACATTGCATTTAGAGAATATGCATAAGCTTTCTCAGATGGGTGTGACTATTATGCCAGCGGCTCCGGGGTTCTATCATCAACCTAAAACTATCGACGATTTGGTGGATTTTATGGTGGCAAGAATATTAGATCATCTCGATATAGAGCAAAAACTCGTTGCGCGTTGGGGATATGACAATCGATAAATTGGCTTGTTAACATGGCGGATAAGCATCTGTTCTCGTGGCTAGTATCTTCATAACATTACGTATACAATCACTGTCGACTCATCGGGGTGCTCAATAGTTATTTTTTAAAATAATCAACTATTGGGCTGAGATTAAGTTTTCCTTAGAACCCGTACACCTGAACCAGATAATACTGGCGTAGGAATTGAGCGGGATAAATCAAAAGTCCTCCCTCAAGCCTGTGCCGCTCAAAACATGGAGAGCGTCCAGTGAAATACACTATTTCAACCTTAGCTTCAATATTAACAGTAATCCTTTCATTTTCTACTTTTGCCGCCGATAAACTGACGGTATACACCTATGATTCTTTTGCCGCCGATTGGGGCCCAGGCCCAAAAATTGAAAAAGCCTTTGAAGCTCAATGTGGTTGTGACTTAGAGTTTGTCGCATTAGATGATGGGGTGTCTATTCTTAATCGTTTACGTCTAGAAGATAGCAACAGTAAAGCGGACATCATTTTAGGGTTAGATACGAATTTAATGACGGAAGCAAAAAAGACAGGGTTGTTAACAGAACATAGCGTAGATACCTCTACAACAACACTGCCTAAGGGGTGGTCAGACAGTATATTTGTTCCTTTTGATTACGGTTATTTTGCTTTTGTATATAACAAAGATAATCTACAAAACCCACCTAAGAGCTTAAAAGAACTTGTTGAACAACGTGATGATTTAAAAGTGATATATCAAGATCCACGTACTTCTACACCTGGACAAGGTTTATTACTTTGGATGAAGTCTGTGTATGGTGATGACGTTAGTAAAGCGTGGGAAATACTGTCTAAAAAAACCGTGACCGTGACCAAAGGCTGGTCTGAATCGTATTCGATGTTTTTGAAGGGAGAAGCGGACCTTGTTCTGTCTTACACCACTTCTCCTGCCTATCATTTAATTGCTGAAAATGATGCAAAATATGCCGCGGCTATTTTTAATGAAGGGCATTACATGCAAACTGAAGTCGCTGCAAAAGTGAAAGGTTCCCAAAATCCTAAGCTCGCTGACGAGTTTATGAGCTTTATTCTAAGTAACGAATTCCAATCAGCAATGCCAACAGGTAACTGGATGTACCCAGTGACGAATGTTCCACTGCCTGAAGGTTTTGAGACGCTGACGGTTCCGGAAAAAGCACTTTCATATTCTTCTGATGAAGTGTCTAAAATGCGCAAAAACTGGATAAGAGAATGGCAATCAGCGTTAGTCCAATAATACTCAATCAGACATGTTTGTAATTGATTCCCCTGATTGGTATAAGCTGAATTTTCAATAGAGACTGTAGTGTCCGAGTGCCCTGAATTATGAATAAAACGCCGAAGTTAGGCATTGTTATTGCTGTGTTTATCGTGGTCTTTGTCACCTCGGCATTTGGGGCGCTTATTTCATACGCGCCCCATCTCGATCTTACTCAGGTAGTGTCTGACCCTTACTATCTACATGTCACCAAATTTAGTTTTTACCAAGCTTTTTTGTCAACGCTGCTCAGTGTTGGTTTAGCTATACCCGTAGCGCACTCGCTATCAAGACGGAATTTCATGGGTAAATCGTTTCTATTAAAGTTATTTTCAAGCACACTTGTTTTACCTGTTCTTGTGGGCGTTTTCGGTCTGTTAGCCATTTATGGAAATAGCGGTTTATTGGCGACGTGGCTCAATAAATGGGACGTTGAATTACCCTTTTCAATATATGGCCTAAATGGCATATTGCTCGCGCATGTATTCTTTAATTTACCTTATGCTAGTCGTTTATTGCTTCTCTCTTTAGAAGGTATTCCTCCTGAACAACATAAGCTCTGTTCTCACCTCGGTATGAGTCATTGGTACAAATTTAAGTGGGTAGAATGGCCAAGGTTGCGACAACAGTTACCTCATGTTTGTGGTTTAGTATTCATGCTCTGTTTTACGAGTTTTGCTACCGTTATGGCGTTGGGTGGTGGGCCAAAATCAACGACAATAGAGTTAGCGATATACCAAGCTATTAAATTTGATTTTGACTTGCAGGCTGGTGCGTTATTAGCAATATGGCAGATGTTATTGTGCGGTTTGTTATCGCTATCGATACAAAAAATAAGTAAGCCAAATATTTTAACTATGCAATCCAATCAGCACCCGATCATCTTTACTAAAGACAATAACCGCGCAAAATTATGGGATTGCAGTTGGATAGCCTTTGCGTCATTTATCGTCTTACCACCGTTGATGATGGTGGTACTGAGCGGATTGAATTCAAAACTGTGGCAAGTGCTTCAAGATGACCGATTTTGGCAAGCGGTTAAGGCTTCATTAAGTATTGCTTGTTCGGCGAGTGTCATCGCTCTGTTTATTGGTGTCGCGATACTTCAAACAAGTCGAATATGGAGAAGTAAGGGCCTTTCTAATTATGCGAATGGTATCGAACTTATTGGTACCATAATTCTCGTTACGCCCGGTTTGGTAATCAGTACAGGGTTGTTTTTACTGCTTAGAAAAATAACCGATGTGTATAGCCTCGCATTTTTTATTGTGGTTGCTGTTAATAGTTTGATGGCGTTGCCATATGTAATTAAAACATTGTCCCAACCATTCTTTCAGATATTGCAACAGTATCAATTTCTCACCATGAGTTTGGGAATGAAAGGTTGGCGTCGATTTTTATTGATAGAATGGAGAGGATTACAAAAACCGATAGCACAAGCATTTGCGATAAGTTTCATGCTCTCTATGGGTGATCTTAGTGCAATAGCTCTGTTTGGCAGCCAAGATTTTAGAACCTTGCCTCTGTATCTTTTTCAACTATTAGGTAGTTATCAAATGGAAGCAGCAGCGGTGGTATCCTTAACGTTATTGCTATTAAGCGTAGGCAGTTTCACTTTAGTCGAAAAGGTATTTGGGAAAACGTATGCTCCACGTCGCTAATGTTCAATATCGCTATCATAAAGAAGTTTTTAAGTTTGATTTTATGCTTGAAGATGGCCGCATTGTCGCGCTTATGGGGCCTAGTGGCTCTGGGAAATCAACCTTACTGGCCCTTATTGCAGGGTTTATCCATCCAGAAAGTGGAAACATATCGGTTAATGATGCCTCTTTGCTTAACAAAGAGCCCCATTTAAGGCCTTTCGCCATGCTATTCCAAGAACACAATTTGTTTAGCCATCTAACGGTTAGAGAAAATATTGGCTTAGGGTTGCATCCTGGTTTAAAGCTAACGGTGACACAAAAAGATCAGGTGATTGATGCGGCTAAACAGGTCGGCATGGATGAGCTATTAGATCGAACACCAGAAAAACTCTCCGGTGGTCAGAAGCAGCGTGTAGCATTAGCACGTTGTTTTGTTCAACCACACCGTATTTGGTTGTTAGATGAACCGTTTTCGGCTCTCGACCCTATCTTAAGAGAAGAAATGTTGATGCTCGTTAAACGCCTTGCGGGTGATAGACAGATTACCGTAGTGATGGTGACGCATCATATTAGTGATGCGAAAGCGATAGCGACAGATTTCCTCTTTGTCGATGAGTATAAAGCACTCATTCATGAGCCCATCATTCAATTAAGTGCTCAACACAGCAACGAAAAATTACGTGCGTTTGTAAAAGCGGGTACAAGTTGACCTAATCGTTTGAACGTTCTTGGTTCTAGATAAACTCCGTTTCGACAATTATCACTTTATTCTCTTTTAGTCGTGACCTATATAGCGGCTTGAAGTAATATTGGCGACCTTAAAAAACTCGGCTTTTCTTTCTAGATAAATAGGAGAATAGTCGCTTTTATCTGCCTATAATATGTGTATCAATAGGCATCATCAAATAGAATAATAGACGCGAGTCTACTCCAACATAGAGGTAATCAATCATATGGCATTTGCTTTGGGTCAACGCTGGATAAGTGATACAGAAAGCGATTTGGGTTTAGGTACTATCGTAGAGTTGGACGCAAGAACCGTTACGTTAATGTTCGCTGCGTCTGAAGAAAATAGAGTTTATGCCCAAAAAGAAGCCCCAATTACCCGCGTTATATTCCATGTTGGAGATTCCACAGAGAGCCAAGAAGGTTGGTCTCTAAAGGTAGAAGAAGTTTTAGTAGATAATGGTCTTCTAACCTATGTAGGTACAAGAGAAGATACGCAAGAAAGTGGCATTATGCTAAGAGAGATATTCCTTAGTAACCAAATTCGATTTAATAAACCGCAAGACAAGCTGTTTGCAGGTCAGATAGATCGAATGGATAACTTTGTATTGCGTTATAGCGCGTTGAAGAATCAATACCAACAGCATAAGAGCCCGATGCGTGGTTTATGCGGAATGCGTGCAGGCCTTATCCCCCATCAATTATTTATCGCTCATGAAGTAGGGCGCAGACACGCACCTCGCGTTTTGCTTGCTGATGAAGTGGGGTTAGGTAAAACCATTGAAGCCGGAATGATTATCCATCAACAAGTGTTATCCGGTAGTGCAGAACGTGTTCTAATTGTTGTGCCGGAAACACTACAGCACCAATGGCTTGTTGAAATGATGCGTCGTTTTAATCTGCATTTCTCTATCTTTGATGAAGAACGTTGTGTCGAAGTTGATGTTGATGCGGAAAATCCATTTGATACTGCGCAGTATGTGCTCTGTTCTTTGGATTTTCTGACCAAGAATCAAAAGCGCTTTGAACAAATTGTGGATGGTAATTGGGACCTGCTCGTTGTCGATGAAGCACATCACTTAGAATGGAGTGTGGATGCGCCTAGCCGTCAGTATCAGGTTGTAGAAGGTTTAGCGAATAATACGGCTTCTGTTTTGCTATTAACGGCAACGCCAGAGCAGTTAGGTCATGAGAGTCATTTTGCCCGTTTGCGTCTTCTTGACCCCGACCGTTTCTATGATTATCAAGCTTTTGTTGAAGAAGAAAAGCAATATGAACCGGTTGCTGACGCGGTAAGTAATCTGCTTTCTGGAAATATGCTTGAAAATAAAGTCAAAAATCAGATAACGGAACTGCTTTCTGAACAAGATGTTGAACCACTATTTCGAATTATTGAAGCAGAACTTCCTGACGAAGAGAAAGATAAAGCCCGTCATGAGTTGATCGATAATCTTATGGACCGCCATGGGACTGGGCGTGTGTTATTTAGAAATACACGATCGGCGATTAAGGGTTTCCCAAAGCGTAAGGTTCATTTGTTGCCAATGGTCATGCCTGAACAGTATGCACGAGCAATGCGAGTATCTAACATGCTCGATAAAGATCTACCTTCAGAAGCAAAGGCAATACGAAAGCTCTACCCAGAAGAGATTTTTCAAGAGTTAGAGGGTGGTTCGTGGTGGCAGTTCGATTCTCGAGTTGATTGGTTGATTGAGAAGGTAAAAGAGAAGCGCTCAGAGAAAGTTTTAGTGATTGCTTCTAGGTCGACCACGGCACTTCAATTAGAACAAGCATTGAGAGAACGAGAGGGTATCCGTGCCACCGTTTTCCACGAAGGCATGTCGATTATAGAACGAGACAAAGCGGCTGCTTATTTCGCACAAGAAGAAGGTGGTGCTCAGGTTCTTATTTGCTCTGAAATTGGCTCTGAGGGGCGAAATTTTCAGTTCGCTAATCAACTAGTCATGTTCGATCTGCCATTTAATCCTGATTTATTGGAACAGCGTATCGGTCGTTTAGACCGAATAGGTCAGCAACGAGATATCGATATTTTTGTGCCTTATCTTGATGGTTCTTCTCAAGGTATTTTAGCTCGTTGGTTTGAGGAAGGGCTACAAGCTTTCTCTGAAACCTGTCCAACAGGGCGCGCAGTTTATGACAAATATTCCGACGAGCTGGTGGATCTTCTTGCGGGTGGAAAAGGTAGCGATCTTGAGCAGTTAATAAGTGCATCCAATAAACTCAATCAAGAGCTCAAAGCTCAATTAGAACATGGTCGAGATAGGTTGTTAGAGATGCATTCTAATGGTGGCGAACAAGCACTGAAAATAGTAGAAAAGATTGCCAGTACCGATGGCGATACAAACCTGATCACGTTCGCGCTTAGCTTGTTCGATACCATTGGTCTGAATCAAGATGATAAAGGCGAGAAAGCACTCGTTGTGACTCCTTCTGAACATATGATGGTACCAAGTTATCCCGGTCTTCCATATGAAGGTGCAACCATCACTTTTGATCGTGAAACGGCACTATCACGTGAGGATATGAACTTCATCAGTTGGGAACATCCGATGATTCAAGGTGGTATAGACCTTTTATTGAGTGAAGGGGTTGGTACAACGGCGGTTTCTCTGCTTAAAAACAAAGCATTACCCGTTGGCACTATGCTATTAGAACTTGTCTATTTGGTTGATGCACAAGCACCAAAACGAAGCGGGATCAGTGGATATTTACCACAGACACCTATTCGTTTGATGATGGATGGCAAAGGGAATGACCTTTCAGATCAAGTAGAATTCGAAAGCTTTAACCGCCAGTTGAGCCCGGTCAATCGCCACTTAGCGAGTAAGCTTGTATCGAGTGTACAAAGCGATATTCGCAAGCTTATTGAGGCAGGTGAAGAATGTATCGGTGGTAAACTCGACATCGTTAGAGAGCAGGCGCAAAAAGAGATGTTTAGCGCTTTAAATGGCGAGCTTGAGCGGTTACAAGCACTAAAAGCGGTGAATCCAAATATTCGTGATGAAGAACTACAAGCGATAGAAAATCAAATTCTAGAGCTGACGGGGTATATCTCTAAAGCTCAGATTCAGCTCGATTCATTACGACTCATTGTTGTTTCGCATAAATAAGATTAGGTTTATCTGACCTCAATGACAATAAGGCACAAGTAACCTGTCATAGGTTGCTTGTGTTTTATTAGATAACTATCAAAATTTTTACTGAGAAATCGAAAACCAATGATCGACTATTTTCCATCGCAAGATCCTATTCAAATAATCGACCAAGATGACTATATCTTAGTGGCTAATAAACCCGCTGGACTGCTTTCGGTTCCCGGTAGGCTAAAAGAGCATTACGACAGTCTCTGGAGTCGATTGGTGGTCGAGTACCCAGAAATTCAGGTCGTTCATCGTCTCGATATGGCAACGTCTGGTTTGATGTTATTTGCGTTAAGCAAAGATGCGGAACGACACATTAAGAAACAGTTTCAATATCGATTGACCCATAAGGTTTACTACGCAAGAGTGTGGGGTGACCTTGAACAAGATAAAGGGCTTATCGATTTACCTCTCATCTGTGATTGGCCTAATAGGCCAAGACAAAAAGTGTGTTATGAGCATGGGAAACCCTCTCAAACATATTATCAAGTGGTGAGTCGAGAAGCCCATACTACTTTGGTTCGATTACTGCCCATCACTGGACGATCGCATCAGCTGAGAGTGCATATGATGGCAATAGGTCACCCTATTATTGGCGATGAGTTCTATGCACATCCAGAGGCACAAACCTACACCAATAGATTAGAACTACATTCAACGGAGCTAAGTTTTTATCATCCAAGGAACGATGAATTAACCACAGCTTTTGTTGCATGTGATTTTTATAAAGAGGCAAAAAAAGAGATATTACAACACTTTACCGTAGATAAAGTGTTGCCAAATTATAAACTATTAAAAAATAATTAAGAATCAGAGAGCGCAATGTTATTCAATAGCGTTTATTTTGATTCCATCATTAATGTTGCTGCTGCCGCTTATCCTTGCGGTTTTACTACCAGTACATTAATCGGTGAGTTTTGGACAACTTTGCTTGCCACAGACCCGAGTACAACTTTATCTACTTTTGAACGCTTGTGGCTAGGCATGATGATTAAGTCTGCGCCTAGTTTGCTTGCGAACTCAAGAATAGTAGCGTAAGGCTTGCCTTCTGCTACATGTGTTTTATAGACCACATCTTCCTTTACATGCTGACTGGCAAACTTTTGAAGCTGTCGCTTAACGTCTTGCTTCATCTTATTTGCTGCATCTTTTGGAAAATAAGTCGCGACCATTGACATGTGAATACCAGGAAGCACAGTCAAAAGATGAACCTCTGCATTGGATGCTTTCGCATGCCAAACGGCCAGTTCTACCGCTCTATCTGAAAAGCCTTTATCATTTAAATCAACAGGAACAAGGATTTGTTTATACATTATATTATCTCTACATTAGGAGGGCGTTCACCCTATTTATCCCTATTCAGTTATTTCTGGCATTAACGATAAATTGTTAATGCCGAAAAATACTACGCGCTTAGTTCATCCTTACGAGCGCGACGTCTCTGATTTAACCCTAAACCAATAACTAATAGCAGTGCAGGTACAAATACCCACTCTTTCATTGGTCGTTCGGCTTGTACAATGACCGACTTGATTTCCCAATCGAAGTCGACTCCCGCAGACTCTGCTGGGCTGCCAAATTCAACCATGTCGACGATCATTTTATTGTCGGTTTCAACCAGCATCAAACCCATCGATGCAATTCGTTCTTCTGCACCTTTTGCGTCGTCTTCAAATGGTAAAACAACGGTTTTCTCGATGTATTTACCTTCTAGGTTTTCACCAGAGACTCTTAACTCAAGCGATTGTCCCACATCGAGATTTTCGGTAATTTGAGCTATCTCTACTCCTGAGTAATGATCTTTCGCTGGATAGACCATATCCCACCAAAATCCGGGTCTAAAGAAGGTAAATGTTAATATGAGAAGAAGCACCGTTTCCCACCACTTACTCTTAGTAAACCAATATCCTTGAGTTGCTGCTGAAAATATCAGCATAGCAATAATTGAAGACGCTACCGTTAGGAATAAATGCCACCAAGTGTCGACACCCATTAGTAATAACTGGGTGTTAAATACAAACATAAATGGCAAAATTGCCGTTCGTATATCGTAGGTGAAACCTTGTATACCCGTACGAATAGGGTCAGATTTCGCTATCGCCGCAGCGGCAAAGGCGGCGAGACCTACCGGTGGCGTATCATCGGCTAGAATACCGAAGTAGAATACAAATAGGTGAACAGCAATCAATGGGATGATCAAACCATGAGCGGCGCCAAGCGTTACGATGACCGGAGCCATTAACGTTGATACCACAATATAGTTTGCTGTTGTTGGTAGCCCCATCCCCAGCACTAAGCTGATGACGGCCGTAAATAGCAGCATTAATATGATACTACCGCCAGAGATGAATTCGACAAAGTCGGTCATGACCAAGCCAATACCCGTAAGCGTTACCACACCCACAACCGTACCTGCTGCTGCGGTTGCAACACCGATACCTATCATGTTGCGAGCACCTGATACAAGGCTTTCTGATAGGTCGACAAAGCCTTCTTTAATACTCTCTTTGATATCGCCTTCTTTTGCAAAAAACACCATAAGAGGACGTTGAGTTAGTAAGATGAATATCATAAAGACCGTTGCCCAGAAAGCCGAGAGCCCTGGGGAAAAACGCTCAACGGTTAGACACCAAACCAATACAACAATAGGCAACAAGAAGTGGAGACCAGACTTAATCGTCGGCCCAGCATCAGGTACTTCCAATAGCTCTTCGTCTATTGACATATGAGCATGCTCTTTATATCTGGCCGATATACTGACTAGGCCTAAATAAGCGAGAAGCAATACGACGGTTACGATAGGCGTTGCGGCAGCGCCGAACACGTCTTTTGTCCAACCTACGCCATAATAAACGGCGGCACCTAGCACACATAAGCCAAGGATCGAACCGACAAATGACAACATACTGTTTAGAAATTTTGGTGTGTGACGTCGCGGTAGACCGACCATACCTGCCTTACATGCTTCTAAGTGAACAATGTAAAGTAAAGCGATGTATGAGATTAGAGCGGGTAATATTGCTGCCTTGATAACTTCCACATAAGAGATGCCGACATATTCAACCATTAAGAAGGCAGCGGCACCCATAATCGGTGGTGTTAATTGTCCATTGGTAGAAGCGGCAACCTCTACGGCACCAGCTTTTACACCAGAGAAGCCAACACGCTTCATTAAAGGGATGGTAAATGTGCCAGTGGTCACTACGTTAGCAATAGATGAGCCGGACACTAAACCGGAAAGGCCTGATGCTACAACCGCGGCTTTTGCAGGGCCTCCGCGCATATGACCAAGTAGAGAGAAGGCGACTTTGATAAAGTACCCTCCGGCGCCAGCACGATCAAGCATTGCACCAAACAGTACAAATAAAAATACAAAAGAGGTAGAAACACCTAATGCAACACCAAACACACCTTCTGTTGTTAACCAAAGATGAGACATTGCTTTATTTAAGCTCGCTCCTTTGTGGGCAATAACATCTGGCATATAAGGGCCAGCGAAGGTGTAAAATAGAAATACGGCGGCAACCACCATCAATGGGGGACCTAACGCTCGGCGCGTTGCTTCCATAAGGAGCACCATACCAATAACAGCAGCAACAATATCAAATGTTGTTGGCGCACCGGAGCGATCGGCGAGCTCGGCGTAAAACAAATAGATATAACATGCAGAAAAGCTACCCGCTAACGCTAAAACCCAGTCGACCAGAGGAACTCTGTCACGTGATGAATGGGTAAGTGCTGGATAGGCCGTAAATGCTAGAAAAATAGCGAATGTTAAGTGGATAGATCGGGCTTGTGTGTCATTAAGTACGCCAAAATTGAAAATAAACGGTAATGGTGATGCGTACCAAAGTTGAAATAATGACCAGCAAAGCGGCACAAACCACAAAACACGGCCAGGAACTCCTTTCGGGTTTCGGGCACCGGTATCGGATTGGGCCACCATTTCTTGCACATCTGGAGACGGTTTGGTTGTCTGCGTCATGTACTTTATCCTTATATTGATGGTCTATTGTTGTATGCCAAAACAAGAGTGAAATATGTTTAGGTTATAAAAGGTCAAAGATTCTACCTTTCAAACAGAGCGGCTCCGTTTTAGCTTAGTACAGCAAATTGATTTATCTGAAAATAGTGTTAAAGAAAGTCTTTAACAAATAAATTGATAAGGAGGCAAATGCCTCCTTAAATTAACGAATAACGTAAAAATAACTATTTAAGAAGGCCAACTTCTCTGTAGTATTTCTCGGCACCAGGGTGTAGAGGAATAGAGATACCTGCTTTTACCATATCTTCTTTTTTAAGGTTGGCGAACGCAGGGTGCAGGCGCTTGAAGGTGCTAAAATTCTCAAAGACTGCCTTAGCTAAATTGTAGGCAACTTCATCTGAAACATCGGTTGTGGTAACCATCGTTGCGGCAACACCGAAGCTATTAATATCCCCTTCGGTACCACGGTAAGTTCCTGCAGGTAGAGCGGTATAAGTATAGTATGGATTATCACCGACAATCTTATCTACTTCAGGGCCCGTCGCGGAAACAAGTTTCGCATCACATGATGTTGTTGCTTCTTTGATAGAGCCATTTGGGTGACCAACCATATAAATGAACGCATCAATTTTGTTATCACAAAGTGCTTGTGATCGCTCTGAACCTTTCAACTCTGAAGCTAGCTTGAAGCTGTCATTTGTCCAACCAAATGCATCCATTACAACGCCCATCGTTGCACGATCACCAGACCCTGGGTTACCAATGTTTACGCGCTTACCTTGAAGGTCTGCAACGCCATTAATTCCTGAATCTGTACGGGCTATGATGTTAAATGGTTCGGTGTGTAAGGAGAACATTGCACGTAACTTTTTAAATTCACCTTGCTCCGAGAATTTGCTTGTTCCGTTGTATCCGTGATATTGCCAGTCAGACTGAACAACACCAAAGTCTAGTTCGCCTGCACGCATGGTGTTGATGTTATAGATCGAACCACCAGTAGATTCAACAGAACAACGAATGTTATGGGTTTTGCGTCCTTTGTTTACTAGTTTACAAATTGCGCCACCCGTTGGGTAGTAAACCCCAGTGACAGAACCAGTACCAATAGTAATAAATTCCTGAGCGTTAACTGCGCTTGCACCCAGTATTGTTGCTGCAATTACACCAACTTGGACAAGTTTTCGAAATGCCATGAATGTTCCTTTTTATTTATTATTTATCCTGTAGTGCTTAAGTCTAGCTGTTACAGGCGCTTCCTGTTTGGAAAAGGCACCTTTTTCAATCAAATTCATGAAAAAGTGGCCGTATGGTAACAAAAAAAGGGTTCTACTTATAATAATCCTAACTAAATCAAAGGTGAACTTTGTGCCACAGAGGGAGAGTGAACGATTGGTTTTTTGTTTTACACAGAAAAATCAGTCACTTAGTATAATGACTGATTCATGCAAGGAGAGTTTTTATTTGTGACATAAGTCACGGTATCAATGGTGCTTTTTTAGCAACTATGGACTTTTGAACTATCGGCCAAAGAAAAAACATATTGGCACTGCATAGATTCAAGTATTAACCAGAGTATTCAAAAAGTGAACAAACGGAATCAAACAATTGCTTCGTCGTCACATTCATCGTTGGTGTAATGAATATGGTGTCATCGCCCGCGACAACGCCCAATATACCTTCTGATTTACCTAAGGAATCTAAGAGTCGAGCAATGAGTTGTGCTGCGCCAGGGCCAGTATGAATGACAACAATCGCATTGTTGTGGTCTATGTCTAAAACAAGTTCACGTAATGGGCTAGACGTAGTAGGAACGCCAAGCTCAGCAGGCAAACAATAGACCATTTCCATTTTGGCATTTCTCGTCCTTACCGCACCAAATTTGGTGAGCATTCGAGATACCTTGGATTGGTTAATATTGTCAAATCCCTCTAATTTCAGAGCATCAACAATTTCACCTTGAGAACCAAATCGTTCTTCTTTTAATATTGATTTAAAGGCTTTAACTAAATTATCTTGTTTTTCTGTATTGCGCATGATGTTTTATTCGTCTCATACCATTCAATGGCTGCATCTTCTCACATTCTCTCTCCATTCATCAAATAATCCCCCGAAATTTGTTATTTTTATCACTCTATATAGCGACAAAAAATTTTAGAGTTGCTACATCTCATCTACATTTACCATTACGGGTAAGTTCTAGATTTCAATACGACTTTTGTAGCACGTCATATGTGAGTTGCGCTAAGTCGCAAAGCTGAAGTTAATTAATTGTAATCGATTAATGATTCATTTAATTTCGTATGTATACCCTATATTAACAACATAAAATTTACGTGAATCAAAATTAATCTTAACTTATCAAGGAGAACTACTATGAAAGTAGCCGTTATTGGTGCTGCAGGTGGAATTGGACAAGCTCTAGCTCTTTTACTAAAAAACCAACTTCCAGCAGGTACTGATTTAGCCCTATATGATATCGCTCCAGTTACACCGGGTGTTGCCGCTGATTTGAGTCATATCCCTACCCCTGTCTCTATCAAAGGTTACGCTGGCGAAGATCCAACTCCAGCACTTGAAGGGGCTGATGTTGTGCTTATTTCCGCTGGTGTTGCTCGTAAGCCTGGTATGGATCGCGCAGATCTTTTCAATGTAAACGCAGGGATTGTTAAATCTCTGGCAGAGAAAATTGCAGTGACTTGCCCTAAGGCATTGGTTGGTATTATTACTAACCCAGTTAATACAACGGTTGCTATTGCAGCAGACGTATTAAAAAAAGCGGGTGTATACGATAAGCGTCGTTTATTTGGTATTACAACTCTTGATGTGATCCGTTCAGAAACCTTTATTGCGGCACTAAAAGATAAAGATCCATGTGAAGTTCGTATTCCTGTTATTGGTGGCCATTCTGGTGTCACGATTCTTCCTTTGCTATCTCAAGTTGAAGGTGTAGAGTTTACTGACGAAGAAGTTGCTGCATTAACTACGCGCATTCAAAATGCAGGTACTGAGGTTGTGGAAGCAAAAGCCGGTGGCGGTTCTGCAACGCTTTCTATGGGCCAAGCAGCATGTCGCTTCGGCATCGCTTTAGTTAAAGCGTTAAGTGGTGAAGAAGGTATCGTTGAGTGTGCATACGTTGAAGGGGCTGGTGAACATACTCGTTTCTTCGCACAGCCTGTTAAATTAGGTAAGAATGGTGTCGAAGAGGTATTAAGTTACGGTGTATTGAGTGCATTTGAGAAGCAAGCGCTTGATGGCATGTTAGATACGTTGAACGGTGACATTGCTAAAGGCGAAGAGTTCGCTAAGTAACAATAAGTCATTCAGCGATTAAAAGGCAGCGTATCTACGCTGCCTTTTTTGTTACTATTGTCTCGCCCTAAGCTGTCTTCGTCCTGAATTGTATTGAGCAATACGCTTGTGTTAGGTTAATTATGTCTATATTGATGAAAAAATTGGAATCGTTATCGCAGGTTGGTAATGATGCTGAAATGAAAATTGCAATTCAGCTTTTATTACTTGATACCGACATATCTGAAATGAGCGCTATTGCACTTGGTAAGCGTTGTGGGGTTAGCAATGCCTCTATCGTTCGTTTTGCTCAGAGTTTGGGATATAAGGGGTACTCGGTGTTTAAGTTCGACTACATGGCATTGCAAGCGCAACGAAGTAGCCGTTCATCGTATAGTGACCTTAGCAGAAGTGGCTCGCTGAAAAATATCATCAAAACTTCGTCTTATTTATTAACAGAAAGTTTAGAGCACAGTGTTGAGTCATTGGCGGCAGATAGAATAGAAGAAGTGTCGAATTTATTTTTTGACGCACAATCCATTGTTATTTTTAGCCTTGGCTCATCATCTGTGGTTGCGTCTCATATCATGCAAAAATTTATGCAGTTGAATAAGTCTGTGCGTTTCCAATCAGATAGTTATTTACAAGATGGCTTCGCTCGACAAATAGGCGAGAAAGATGTGGTATTAGTATTGAATGCAAATGGTGAAGTGGAAGAGATTGTCTCTAGAGTAGAGGTCGCGAAGAAATCAGGGTGTAAAATTATAGCGATTACCCGCGGTGGCCAATCGACGTTAAATGATCTTTCTGATGTAACTCTTCCTTTCTTTTATAGCGAAGAGCATCTCGATGTGATGAGCAGTGTTGCGCAAATCTCGCAAATGGCTATATTCGATATTGTTTTCTATAGATTGATATCTTTGATGGCTGAAAAGGACAGCGCTATAGATGAAAAGAGAAAGCAGACAATATTTGAATTAGGCACAATATAGAAGAGGCTGATTAGAATCCTCTTCTTCTATACCTTTCGCTCAACTGCTTATTCTAGGTCAGCGTCTTATTTATTTCGTTTTACAGCCAGATGGGCAAGGGCAATCAATGCGTCTTTATATTCTGATTCCGGCAAGATACTAAGCTCTGCAATGGCTTTGTCTGCTTCGTTATAGGCCAATTGAGTGGTGTATTCGAGAGAACCAGTTTCTTGCATAACCGCTAATATATCATCCAACCTCTCCATACCATTGGCTTTTTCTATTGCCTCACGAATCATCATGCGTTGCTGTTCGTTACCGTTTTGCATGGCATAGATAAGAGGAAGGGTAGGCTTTCCTTCAGCTAGGTCATCACCAACGTTTTTTCCCATCTCTTTTCCGTCGGCAGTGTAATCAAGTACGTCATCAATCAACTGGAATGCCGTACCTAGGTATTTACCGTAGTTCTGCATTGCGAGCTCAACATCCTCAGACGCGTTGTTTAGAATGGCACCTATTTGAGTGGCCGATTCAAATAACCGAGCTGTCTTGGAATATATAACCTGCATATAGTTTTTTTCAGAGGTATTAGGGTCATTGCAGTTGATCAACTGTTGCACCTCACCCTCAGAAATTACATTTACCGCTTCACTCATTAATGAAAGGATCTTTAAGGATCCTAAGCTTGTCATCATTTGGAAAGAACGAGTGTACATATAATCGCCTACCAAAATGCTAGAGGCATTACCAAAGGCTATGTTAGCGGTCTCTTTCCCCCTACGCATATCTGATTCATCAACAACGTCATCATGGAGTAAGGTTGCGGTATGGATAAACTCAATAAACGCAGCCGCCATTTGGTGATCATTTCCTTGATATCCAAGTGCTTTCGCCGACAAAAGGGCAAGAAGTGGGCGAATACGTTTACCACCACCACTAACAATATAAAAACCTAATTGGTTTATTAATGTTACTTCTGAGTTCAATTGAGCTTGAATTATTTCGTTTACTTTTACCATGTCACTGGCAGTAAGTGCTTGGATAGCTTTAAAATCCATCTTCTTTCCGGCTGAGTTCAGTTCCCATAAGGGCATCTGTTTCTAATAATTGTCTAATATTACACTAAAAAACATTGAAAATTACACCATCTAAAGGCATGATTCTCCCACTTTTGTTTGGCGATTATCTTTTCGCCATTTTTTTACAAATATGGCTTGTCATAGGAAGTACATTCACGTAGAATCTGCGCCCTATTGATGATTAGTTTAGCGCACACCCCAAATGCTCGTACAATTGCATAGGCTGTGCGGAAAAAGCGGAGTAAAAAATGTACGCTGTTTTCCAATCTGGTGGTAAACAACACCGAGTAAGCGAAGGCCAAACCCTTCGTTTAGAGAAATTAGACGTTGAAACTGGCGCAACAGTTGAGTTCGATACTGTTCTTATGGTCGCTAATGGCGAAGAAATTGCTATTGGTGCTCCTCTTATTGAGGGCGGTAGAGTAACTGCGGAAGTGATTCAGCACGGTCGTGGCGATAAAGTTAAAATCGTTAAGTTCCGTCGTCGTAAGCACTCTCGTAAGCAACAAGGCCATCGTCAGTGGTTCACTGAAGTGAAAATCACTGGTATTAGCGCTTAATTTAGTTAGGAGAGATATACAATGGCACACAAAAAAGCTGGCGGTTCTACTCGTAACGGTCGCGATTCAGAAAGCAAACGTCTTGGCGTTAAGCGTTTTGGTGGCGAATCAGTTCTAGCGGGTAATATCATTGTTCGTCAACGTGGTACTAAGTTCCACGCAGGCACAAACGTTGGTATCGGTAAAGATCATACTCTTTTCGCTCTATCTGAAGGTAAAGTGAAATTTGAAGTTAAAGGTCCTAAAAACCGTAAATTCGTAAGCATCGAAGCTGATTAATTTTTAGTTTCAAGCTGAATTTAAAAGCCCTGCCGATTAGGCGGGGTTTTTTATTTATAGCAGAACATAAATAAAGAGATGTCTTGGACTAAAGAGTTTTTTCTTTATGTTCTATTGAGCAGATAGTAATTGATCTTGGGTGATCGATCTGATTGATGTTGGATCTGCTAACATTATTATTATTCCTTTAGGATGATAGTTACACCCAGTGCGGAGTAAGAGATGAAATTCGTAGATGAAGCGGTTGTAAAAGTAGAAGCGGGTGATGGCGGCAACGGCATTGTAAGTTTCTGGAGAGAAAAATTCATCACCAAAGGTGGCCCGGATGGTGGCGATGGCGGTGATGGTGGTGACGTATATTTGGTCGCCGATGAAAACTTGAATACCCTTATTGATTACCGTTTTCAACGTTTTTATCCTGGCGAACGTGGCCAAAATGGTAGTGGTGGTAACTGTACTGGTAAGCGTGGGCAAGACAAAGTTCTTAAAGTACCTGTTGGTACACGTGCAGTAGATATACACACTAATGAAATTGTTGGTGAAGTTGCTGAGCACGGAAAAAAAGTGATGATCGCAAAAGGCGGTTGGCACGGCTTAGGTAATACACGTTTTAAATCTTCTGTGAACCGAGCTCCCCGTCAAAAAACAATGGGTACTAAAGGTGAAGTGCGTGAACTGCGTTTAGAGCTGCTACTGCTTGCTGACGTAGGTATGCTAGGCTTGCCTAATGCAGGTAAGTCGACCTTTATTCGTTCTGTGTCTGCAGCTAAACCTAAAGTCGCTGATTATCCCTTTACAACCTTGATCCCTAGCTTAGGTGTGGTGAGTGTTGTTCCTGGAAAGAGCTTTGTCGTTGCCGATATTCCTGGTTTGATTGAAGGCGCTGCAGAAGGTGCGGGACTCGGTATTCGTTTTCTCAAGCACTTGGAGCGTTGTCGCGTTCTATTGCATATGGTTGATATTCTGCCTATCGATGGTAGTGATCCTGTGCAGAATGCACTTACTATCATTGACGAACTTGAGCAGTACAGTGAGAAAGTATCGCAAAAACCTCGTTGGTTGATCTTCAATAAAATTGATCTTCTTCCTGAAAATGAAGCAAATGAGAAGATTCAAGAAATAGTGGATGCTTTAGGATGGGAAGATGAGTATTTCAAGATCTCCGCTGTAAACAAGAACGGGACCAAAGATCTTTGTTATAAGCTGGCTAATTTCATGGATGCGCTTCCAAGAGAAAAGCTTGAATTGACTGAAGAAGATAAAGTCGACTTTATGTGGGATGACTACCATAAAGATGCCATATCTGGCAAAGATGTCATCACAGAAGATGGTTGGGATGATGATGATGACGACGATTTAGATGATGGTCATGTTATCTATGTTCGTGACTGATGTTCTCTAAATCAATATTCTCAATGAAACCGCGACAGTATGTTGCGGTTTTTTTATGCTCAAATCATATTATACGTATGAATTTTGAGGCAATATATAGCGTATAGGCGAGTTAGATCGATAGGTAGGTATAAAATGATACTAAATTGGGAAAATAACTAAGCTACAAACCTCTCGCCGCGATAACAACGCTTTTATCTCGAACAAAATTTAATCACGAAAGATCAACAGACCCAAGTATAAGGACATTAAGTGGACACAAATATGAGTATAGAGGATAAGCAACGCGCTATTTCTCGGTTAGTTGCTCAAGCAGGACAGATGTTGTTGGCTCATGGAGCAGAAAGTACTCTGGTTGCGGATATTATGCGACGCATGGGCTTAGCAAGTGATGCTGACGAAGTAGAAGTGTCTTTGTCTGCTAATTCAATTGTCGTGACGACATTTATTCATGATCGTTGTATGACGACGACAAGGCGAGCGCCAGATCGCGGCATAAATATGCGCGTTGTTACTCAAATTCAACGTATCTGCATCATGATGGAGAAAGGGCTACTAGATTACTCTCTGGCACAGGATAGATTGAATAAGATCAGTCCTGCTAGGTATAATCGTTGGTTGGTTGTTCTAATGATAGGACTATCTTGCGCATCATTTAGCCACTTGGCTGGAGGTGATTGGTCTATTGTCTCGATAACCTTTTTAGCCTCAGCTATTGGAATGGTCGTAAGACAAGAGATCGGTCATCGGCACTTTAACCCTTTAATTAACTTTGCTGTAACGGCTTTTGTCACCACACTTATTTCTGCTCAAGCCATGGTATATGGTATCGGTAACCATCCTTTTATCGCAATGGCATCTTCAGTATTGATGCTGGTGCCTGGTTTTCCATTGATTAATTCTGTTGCTGATATGGTTAAGGGATATATAAACATAGGTATTGCCCGTTTTGTAATGGGAAGTTTGTTAACACTGGCAACCTGTTTAGGTATTGTTGGCGCAATGACGCTGGTCGGCGTCTGGGGTTGGGTAGGATAATGGAAATAGTAATTGGTCTTCTAAATGATATGTTTTTTGCCTCTATTCCTGCAGTAGGTTTTGCTCTTGTATTTAATGTGCCACAAAAAGCACTAAAGTATTGCGCGGTTGGTGGTGCGATTGGACATGGTTCAAGGTATCTGATGCTGCAATATGGTGTACCTATAGAATGGGCGACTTTTTTTGCTGCGACAATCGTTGGTATGATTGGTGTTTATTGGTCTCGTAAGTTTTTGGCTCATCCCAAGGTATTTACCGTCGCGGCACTAATACCTATGGTTCCTGGTGTCTTTGCTTTTAAAGCCATGATCGCATTAGTAGAGATAAATCATTTAGGTTATACCCCTGAATTGGTGTCGGTATTGATGGAGAACTTTTTGAAAGCGATGTTTATTATCGCAGGGCTTGCCATTGGGTTGGCGATGCCAGGGTTACTCTTCTATCGACGCAGATCCGTGATTTAAACGAGAAGTATCATAAAATGAAAATCAGCATGATAGCCGCAATGGCGAAAAACAGAGTTATAGGTAAAGAGAATCAAATGCCTTGGCATTTACCCGCTGATTTCGCTTGGTTTAAGCGATGTACTATGGGTAAGCCAATTATTATGGGTCGTAAGACCTATGATTCTATTGGCCGTCCTCTTCCTGGTCGGCAAAATATTGTCATTAGTCGCGATGTATCGCTAGTGATAGAAGGTGTCGATTGTGTTACTTCGGTTGAACAGGCGGTTGGGCTTGTCACTGAGTATGATGAAGTGATGATTATTGGCGGTGGGTCTATCTATCAAGCGTGTTTAGATAAGGCGGACTGCTTGTATTTAACCTACATAGAATTAGATGTAGAGGGTGACACCAAGTTTCCTGATTGGGGAGACGAGTGGAAAGAGACCTATTCTGAGTCGTTTTTAGCGGATGAAAAAAATGTTCATAATATGCGGTTTGTTGTTCTTGAAAAATGAGACTCCTTGTACATGTAGATTCTATGTACAGTAGGACCTAATCGGTTTGTTTAAGCTAATTGCTCTGGGGTTTCTGACAATTAGCTTAAGCTGTCTTGGCTGAAAAAGGTTTTATCTTCCCAGCGTAGCATGGTTAAAGTGCCACCCCAGACACAACCAGTATCTAAACCTATCGCGTGTTTATTTTCAAAACCGGACAGAGCGGCCCAGTGACCAAATAAGATGGTTTTATCCAATTTTATTCTCTGTTTTAGTTTGAACCAAGGGACCAGTTTTTTAGATGTGACGTCTTGAGGAGGGAGCTTGCATAGCATATCTAGCCGACCATCTGTAAAGCAAAAACGCATGCGAGTAAAGGCGTTAATAATGTACCTATAGCGCTCGATTCCTTGTAGATTCTCATCCCAATAATCTGGTGAGTTAGCATACATTTCTTCTATGAGCCATCTCCAGTTATCCCCTTGCAGTTCAGCTTCGACTTCTTTAGATGCTGCACAGGCTTGTTTTCTATCCCATTGAGGTGAGATGCCCGCATGGCAAACGACAAACTCGTCATGCTCAGCAATCAACGGTTGATGCCTAAGCCAATCTAGAAGTTCATCTCTATCTGGTGCCGAGAATATAGGCAGTGTTCGGTCTTTTTTCTTTTGTGGGTGAATCCCCAAAGAAACGGCAAGTAAATGTAGATCGTGATTACCTAAAACGGTTATCGCCGCAGAGCCAAGAGACTTAACGAATCGCAGTGTCTCAAGGGATTTAGGACCTCGGGCGACTAAGTCACCAGCAAACCAAATAGTGTCGTTTTTCGGATCGAAATTGGCCTTGTTTAATAGTAGTTGTAACTCATCAAAGCAGCCTTGAATATCACCAACAATGTAGTTCGCCACGTAATTACACTCTTTAATTTAAAATGTTTGGGATAGCTAAGCTAAACGGATCGATCTCTACGATGAATTCAGCACCGTCTGCATCATTCATTATGTATTGACCTTGCATTACACCAACAGGCGTCTCTATTGCGGTTGCACTTGTGTAGGTGTAGTCGTCGTTACTTTTTATGTAGGGTTGCTTCCCGACAACACCATCACCTTCAACTGTCATCTGCTTTCCATCTGCATCCGTAATTAACCAGCGTCTTCCAATGAGTTGAACCGTCTGGTTACTTAGATTTTTGATGGAGATGATGTAGGCAAACACGTACCGTTTATGTTCCGGTTGAGATTGCTCTTCTACATACTTAGCGTGTACTTGGCATTTGATACAAGGTTGAATAACGTCCATGTTCACCTCAATAGTTCAATTGTCGATAATAGCGTTGTGGGCTTCTTATTCTAGCTGTGATGTTTCTCTAACCAGTTTGCCATGTCGACAAATTGCTCAAGGGTTAAATTCTCAGGGCGCATACCTGGATTGACACCTAGAGCTTCTAATGTTTCAGTATCTAACAAGTGCTTATAGCAGTTTCTGACTGTTTTACGTCTTTGGTTGAACCCATCTCTGCATACTCTATCTAACCATTTTAAGTCAGTTGCAGGATAAGGAATCTCTTCATAGGGAACCAAACGAACGACGGCTGAATCTACTTTAGGTGGTGGGATAAAGGCGGTTGGTGGCACTTCTAACACAGGCACAACTTTGCAGTAATATTGAGCCATAACGGTCAATCGACCATATGTTTTACTACCAGGGCCTGCGGCTAATCGATTGACGACTTCTTTTTGTAACATGAAGTGCATGTCTTGAATATCTTTATGAAACTTAAAGAGATGAAACATTAATGGTGTAGAGATGTTATAAGGCAAATTACCAAATATACGTAATTTATTGTTTGGTTTAATCAACTGAGTAAAGTCAAATTTCATCGCATCACCTTCATAAATCGTCAGTTTGGACGAAAGATCGGGGTGATTACGTAAACGTTCAGCTAAATCTCTATCAAGTTCAATAACGGTAAATTTATCGATCTCTTTCCCAACGGGTTCTGTAATTGCACCAAGTCCTGGTCCAATTTCAACAAGGTTTTGCCCGGGTAAAGGGTTGATAGCAGAAACAATACCATCAATAATATAGGGGTCATTCAGGAAGTTTTGACCAAAACGTTTACGCGCTTTGTGTCCCAAGTGGACATCATTTCTCATTATTATCTCTCAATTAAAGGACCCTTATTAACAAAAGGTTTTTTTTCAACTAATTCTATCGCGTGTTTAAGGGCTGTTTGGAAACTTCCTGTGTCCGCTAGCCCTTTTCCTGCCAGATCCAGTGCTGTACCGTGATCGACAGATGTTCTTATATAGGGTAGACCAAGAGTAATGTTTACTGATCGTCCAAAACCTTTATATTTCAACACAGGTAATACTTGATCATGGTACATACCAAGCACGGCATCTGCGTCTGTTAAATATTTTTCATTAAAAATGGTGTCTGCCGGTAACGGCCCAATTAAATCAAAATCACACTCAGCCCTAAGCTTTTCAAGGGTTGGGGTGATCGTTTTGATCTCTTCATCACCTAAACATCCATCTTCTCCTGCATGAGGATTGAGTCCACATACATAGATTTTAGGCGCTTTGATGGCGAACTTATTGACCAAGTCGTCATGAAGGATGCGGATTATACTCTCTAGCCGCTCTGCTGTAACGGCTTTTGATATATAAGCTAATGGTAAATGGGTAGTGACTAAAGCAACACGCAGTCCTTCTGTTGCTAACATCATGACTACTAAGGGCGTATTTGACTTCTCAGCAAAGAATTCGGTATGCCCACTGAAAGCGACACCGGCTCGATTGATCGCGCCTTTATGGACCGGACCGGTTACGACAGCGTCAAATTCTCCGCTCATACACCCATTATTGGCCCGTTCTAATGTCGCTAAGACGTAGTGGCCATTTTTTTCATTCAATTGACCCGCGATTGAAGGTTCAGCTTGTGAAATATGATCAACAAGCAGTGATCCTGCCTGTTGGGGTTTTGCCGCGATGGTTACATCGTAATCGACAAGCGTTACATTGATCCCAAGCTCTGCTGCTCTTTGAGCTAACAAGGTTTTATCTGCACAGACCACGATCTGGTGTGTCCAATTCGATTGTGATAAAGCTAAGACAAGATCTGGCCCTATTCCAGCGGGCTCTCCTGCTGTGACGATAATTCTTCTGGTCGACATTATTGTTCTTCACCTTCGCCATTTTCAATAAATTCAACAAACGCACTGGCTCTTATTTCTTGCATCCAAGCTGAGGCTTCTTCATTAAATTTACGATTGAAAAGAATTCTATAGGCTTTATTGGTCAGTGCTGTATCTGTTTTGTCAACTTCACGTCGATCAAGTACTTCAACAATGTGCCAGCCGTGAACGGTCTTGAACGGCTCACTTATTTGACCAATGGGTAATATCTCTACTTGGTGTTTAAATTCTGGGACATATAGATCTGGGGTTTGGTAGCCCAACTCCCCATTTTTAGCCGCAGAACCTGGGTCTTGACTGTGTTGCTCTGCGAGCTCACCAAACTTGATCTCTCCAGATTCGATGCGACGAGCGTAGTTCTGTAGTTGTTTTTGGGCGCCTTCATCACTGAGTATTACCGAAGTTTTGATCAATATATGGCGGGCATTAACTTCTGTGACTGCGACAGTTTCTAACCCTCGAGTATCCGTGATTTTGATGATATGAAGCCCAACACCACTTCGAAATGGCCCAATAACCGCTCCTTTTGCCTGCGTTGTTATTTGATCCGCAAATATTGTTGGCATTTCTTCTTTACGTAGCCATCCCCAATCACCACCTTCTAATGCTTTAGGTCCTTTTGAGTAACTGATTGCCATGGTAGAAAAATCTTCACCCTGATCAAGCTTCTTAATAATATCGTTGGCCTCTTTCTCAAGTGCTTGTTTGTCGGTACCCTCTTCAAGTCGCAATTGGATATGTTGAAGTCGATATTGTACAGAGGCGTTGGTCTCGGTAGCGAGTTGTTCGGATAAGCTCTCTACTTCTGCTGGTAATATGTTGATTCTACGACGAACGAGTGCATTACGAGCTTCGGAAATCGCAATCTCTTTCCTGACTTGCTCTCGAAACGTGGCATAACTCACCCCATCTTCGGTGAGCGAGTTTTGTAGTTGGTCGACAGTTAGGTTTCTTTCTTTGGCGATTTCTTGAACCGCTTGATTCAAACGGTTGTCATCGATCTTTACCCCAAGGCGTTCTGATTCTTGGAACTGGATAGTATCGACGATAAGCTTTTCTAATACTTGCTCACGTAATACGTCGATATCTGGCAAAGCTTGGCTGCCTTTCTTCGAGTTGGTTTCAAGCGTGACAATCGCGATATCAATATCACTTTGCAATATGACACCATCATTTACGATGACCGCGACTCTATCTAGCTCAACGGGTGCTGCCATGCTTGAGGCTGACAGTACAGATAAAAAAACTATTAGGGTGTGTTTCCACATTTTCATTTAATGTATACCAATAAATTCGTCTTGCTCGATGGCAAGACTGTTAATTTCCAAGAGAGAAAGGTCGACTATAGCCTAAAGCGGCATTAGATGAATCGACACCAGCTAAACCTGAACCACCGGCTATCGTTTGGCCAAAGCCTACAATACCAAAATTCACCGTAAAGTTTTGTTCATAGGTCGGTGAGCCAACCCCTATTTCATCCCAACTGTAGAGTTGATTGCTGTATGAGAAGCCGATATACCAACAATCACTGGTATAGTTGACTCCTGCTAACCACTCAAGGTTCACTTTTTCGTTGGTATCGTAGAAATACTGTCCATTTAGCTTCCAACTTCGGCCAAGGTCATAAGCGGTGATAAACCCTAACTGGCTGACACCTTCACGTGTGTAGGATGTATAATCATCTTCGCTGATAAAGTCGACATTGTTAGCAATATAATCTAGTGAAACGTAACGATAGTTTAGTTGGCTGTACCCACCTGAGTATCGATATTCCAATGTGCTATCAGCAAGTTGTACCTTAGATGACGCCGTGTCGAATTGAAATCCACCTTGATAATAAAGGTAGTCATCGTAGTTAAACTCAGTATCCAATGCCCAAGCTGAATAAGATGATGATTTTTCATTTGAGACGGAATCATTATAGGAATCATTGAGGTAGAGAATCTGTCCAAATGAGAGATTCATTCTCTCTTTAAATTCATCATCAAAGAAACGCGTAGATGCACCATAGCTGAATTGATTTGCTGGAGCAATATAGTCAACACTGCTGTATTTTTTACTGCGAAAAAGCCCGTCGTAATCAAGTTGTAGCTTGGTTGTATCGTATCCAGAATAGATTTCCGATTGATCCTCTTCAGGAATATACAAATACTGAATCTGCGGTTCAAGTGATTGGGTATAGCCTAAAATTTGAGAGGTATCTCGCTCTAGATACAATCCTGAATGAATTCTTATCTGAGGAATGGTTCTTGAAACCTGTTCTTCGTAATCATTGCTTGTGGTTAGGTTGTCAAGATCTTGCTCATAATAGGTTTGAAACAGCTTTGCTTCAGCAGTAAACGTGCCCCAAGTCGTGGATAGCGGCAAGGCTAGCGTTGGCTCAAAGTGTAAACGAGTAGCGGATGGGCTATCTGGGTCATCCGTTTCGAATCGACTGACATGGCTTAATAAATTAAAATCGAGCTTAGAGTAAAAGTGGGGTGCGTAATAGTTGTATTCTAATTGAGGCATCAAACGATAGGGATAGCTGCCGGTTGACAATACCTGAAAGTCTCTTACCAATAATGTGGTATCCCAACGTTCGGATCGGTATGATACTTCGCCAGATTGAAGCAGTTGCCCGTCTTCACGATTACCTATATTAGAATCGATGTCGGTAAAATAAGTGATATCACTGACTTTTGAGTAGTCAATTTCAAACTTCCATGCCTCTTTAAATACGCCTGTATGACTCCAGTTAAAACCCCAGCGGTCGCCTTTATCGAGGTATTTTTTGTCATCAGGAAGATATTCTGTACTGAATGAGCCGGAACCTATACCTGTGAGGTAACGAAACTTCGCATCAAGTTGCGTACCGCGTTTCTCCATGTAATTAAAATCAGTTTGTAGATCGTAATTAGGAGCAAGGTTCCAATAGACGGGAACGGTCAGTCCGAAACCATTTTTACTGTCTAAGGAGATGGCTGGGTATAGGAAACCTGTTTTGCGGGTATCACCGATCGGAATAGTTAAATAAGGCAGATAAAAAATGGGAACCGAGAGAACCTCAACTCTTGGATTAAACAGCGTTGCCTCTTCATCAATCTGATCAATTTCAATCGACGACGCTCTTAGTCTCCATGAATTGTCACCTTCTGGACAGGAAGTGATCGTGCCATCTTCCAGTTCATAAAATGCTTTATCTTTACGATAAATAACCTTTGCGTCACCACGTCCATCCTCACATAGAAACTCATATTGAGTGTTTTCCAGTGTGGCAACGTCTGAATCTAGACTCGTTGTGGCTTTATCCGAAATGGTTTTGATCTGGCCATCATAAGAATGCACATTACCTTCAGCAACAACAATATTATCTTGTTGGTGTAAGGTTATTGTATCAGCGGATATGCGCTTATGTCCTTGGGTTATAACAACCTCACCAGTATAGGTCGCTTTATCGCCATTTATCGCTTCGACGTTATCAGCTTCAACATGCACAGGGACTTCTGTGTCATTTTTGGTGGATGAATCCACAATCAAGCATTGATCTGTAGAGGGCATTTCCTGCACACTAGGGTCTTGTGACGTTTCAGCTTGAGTTGTTGGCACGAATACGGCTGCACTAATAGATGCAGCTAACAGTGTGCGAGGGAAAAGTAGCATCGAGTTTAACTATCCTGTGTAACTTGATTCATTCAGAGGTCAAATAGACCTGTTCTGATATAAAATGTTCCTTATAATAACCTGAACTTGTGATGATGGGCATCAAAAACAATCTTAACTATTGAGTTGTGTCGCTAATTCGAAGTTATTTTTAATTCAAAGCAATTGAGCGTTCAAACAATGTAAGATCGCAATACATAACAAAAATTCATAATTGAGAGCATAATAATGCACATTTTTGGCAAAATTTTAGGCATATTTTTTGGTTTCCTTTTTGGAGGAGCTTTTGGCGCACTGTTTGGTTTGTTCTTAGGGCATCAGTTTGATAAAGCAAGAAGACTTAGCCAAGCAGGATTTAGAGCATCCAGCGCGTTTTCAGGTGGACCCAATCAAGCGGAAAAACAGGCAGAGTTTTTTAAGGCTGCTTTTTCTGTTATGGGGCATGTTGCTAAAGCCAAAGGGCAAGTAACAAAAGAAGAGATCCAGCTCGCTGACACGATGATGCAACGAATGAACCTTCGAGGTGATCAGAAAAAATCGGCTCAAGATGCATTCCGCGAGGGTAAATCCAGTGGTTTTCCGTTGAACGAAATACTTGAGCGGGTTCGTATATCATCTGGAGGAAGGCATGATCTTTTACAGTTTTTCTTAGAGTTGCAGATATCAGCCGCATTTGCTGATGGCGATCTTCATCCTTCAGAAAGGACCGTTCTGCATGCTATCGCTAAAGGGTTAGGGTTTTCAACTCAGCAGCTTGAACAGAGATTGCAAATGCAAGAGGCGGCCTTTCGTTTTCAAAGAGAGGGCGGTGCTGGCGGTTGGAATCATTCTCAAGGGCAAGGCGGGGCTTGGCAACAAGCAACGACAGCGGATCAGCTTACGGATGCTTACAAAGTATTAGGCATCACTGATGATGTGGATTCTAAAGAAGTGAAGCGAGCTTATCGTAAACTCATGAATGAACATCACCCAGATAAGCTTGTAGCAAAAGGTCTACCTCCTGAAATGATGGAAATGGCCAAAGAGAAAGCACAGGATATTCAAGCGGCTTATGATCTGATTAAAAAAGAGAAAGGGATTAAATAGAACATAGATTCTCGTTTTCACGAGAATGACGGGCTTGAGGTTATCAAAGTCTGTTGTCTCCACGAAAGTGGAGACAACAGAAGTACAATTTTGCCTGTTTTTACAGGAATGACAGTATTTGGTTAGAGAAAGTACAGCATCATTATTTGGCCTCGTTTAGGTCCCAATTGTAATCGTACTTAACTTTATCGAAGTTAAGAGAAAGCGTTGGTCTATATTTTTTTAGATGATTGGTCAGTGCCTCCTTAGAACCAAAATCTTCGGGAAACCACTCGTAAATAGAAGACAGTACAATGCTGTTACCTGACTGCTTAATACCTTTATTGCTATTGATGAAACTCCCCGCCGCTTGCTCTAACAACATCTCTTGATTCGTTGCATCAAATGCGACCGGTTGTAGGTTGGGACAGCCTAAACTTGCACAGTTGACCGCATAATGAGTACGAGCATCTTGCCAGATTGGTCTTAGAATTCTGTGTTCAATATCGTTTAAGCTTAGCTTTTTACCTGTAACGGTGACTATTTCATCACCCCATGGACCAAAGCTAAACAACCCACCTAGTTTGGTAATAGATTTGATAGGGTAGTTGTCCAGAATAACATTCACGGTCAGCGCGTTATATAAGTTTACCCAATAAGCGTATTGTTCTGCTTTATTGTAGATTCGAGGATCGAGCTTAGCCATATCTGATATATAAGACTTGAGCTGCTGCTTATCAGATGGCGTCACATTTTTATAGCGAACAAGTGTGTTTTCCTTCTTTTCAACAAGATAGTTATCTAAAAAATATTGCCACTTAAGATGAGAGATAGCTTGAGTGTTTTGCTCGTCCGTGCGGTTCCAATAGTCCCAAAGCTCAGCCTTTGGAGCTGAAAAGGAAAAAGCCGAGAAGAGTAAGCCAATGCTAAGTAATAAGTATTTCATAGGTAATCCAATTGAAGAACATGTTCATTAGGATAGACCATGAAAGTGAGAATTAAATTTCATTGAATTAAAATTGATGAGGACTCTAATCCTAATTAAGATGAGCCAGTTTTGAGCGAGTGATTCGAATCAATCGCTCAAAACTGGTTATTTACCACGTCTACTTCATATATGCGGGGATGGTATCTTCATACGCAGATATTTTTTCTTCGTGTTGAAGCGTCAATCCAATATTGTCTAAGCCGTTAAGTAAGCAGTGGCGACGGAACTCATCTATTTCAAATGAGTATTGTTTGTCGTTTGCGGTTACTTTCATCGCTTCTAAATCAACGGTAACCTGAGCGCCTTCATTTGCTTGAACAAATTGGAATATTTCATCCACTTGCTGATCGGTTAAGCGCACAGGAACCATTTGATTGTTGATTGAGTTACCGTAGAAAATATCAGCAAAACTTGGCGCAATCATTACCTTGATACCATAATCTGCCAGCGCCCACGGTGCATGTTCGCGTGACGAACCACAGCCGAAGTTTTCACGAGCGATAAGGATTGAAGCGCCCTGATAACGAACCTCGTTCATGACAAATTCAGGGTTAGGTTGTTGACCTGCATCATCTAGAAAGCGCCAATCATTAAAAAGGTGCTGACCAAACCCTAATCGTGTTACTTTTTGAAGAAACTGCTTTGGAATAATGGCGTCCGTATCGATATTTGCAAGATCCAGAGGGACAACTAAGCCTGTGTGATTTTTAAAACCTGACATTGTTTGCTCCTTATAGTTTACGAATATCAACGAAATGACCAGCAATTGCTGCAGCAGCAGCCATCGCTGGACTGACTAAGTGTGTACGACCATCACGACCTTGACGACCTTCAAAGTTACGATTACTGGTTGAAGCACAACGCTCTTTTGGACCTAAGCGGTCATTATTCATTGCTAGACACATAGAGCAACCTGGCAAACGCCATTCAAAACCAGCGTCGATAAATACTTTATCAAGGCCTTCTTGCTCCGCTTGAGCTTTAACTTGCTCAGATCCCGGAACGATCAGCGCTTGAACGTGATCGGCAACTTTGCGACCTTTTGCAACTGCCGCGGCTGCACGCATATCTTCTATACGAGAGTTTGTACATGAACCAACAAACACTTTATCCACGTTATAGTCAGTTAATGCTTTTCCAGCTTCTAAGCCCATATAGGCTAATGCCTTTATAGCGGAAGCTTTTTCTGCTGCATCTGCAAAATTTTCAGGAGCAGGAATAGGTTCATCAACAGCAATAACCTGACCTGGGTTTGTCCCCCAGGTGACTTGAGGTTTAATGCTCGAAGCTTCAAGGATGACAGTTGCATCAAAGGTTGCATCATCATCTGTTTTTAACGACGACCAATATTCAATTGCGGCATCCCAGTCTGCGCCTTTAGGTGCAAATTCACGGCCTTGGATATAGTCAAAAGTGGTCTGGTCTGGTGCGATAAGCCCTGCTTTAGCTCCAAGTTCAATGGCCATATTGCAGACAGTCATACGACCTTCCATTGAAAGGTCACGTATCGCTTCACCACAGAACTCAACGACATAGCCTGTACCGCCGGCAGCGGTTGTTTTGCCGATGATAGCCAGTACGATATCTTTCGCTGTTATGCCGTCGGCTACCTTACCTTGGACATCTATTTTCATCGTTTTAGCGCGATCTTGCTTTAATGTTTGCGTTGCTAATACATGCTCCACTTCGGATGTACCGATACCAAAAGCCAGAGAACCGAAAGCACCGTGTGTTGCTGTATGTGAATCACCACACACAATGGTCATACCTGGAAGGGTAATACCTAGCTCAGGCCCCATAACATGCACTATGCCTTGGTATTTATGGTTTAGGTCATAAAGGGTAACACCGAATTCTTCACAGTTTTTCGATAAGGTTTCCATTTGAATTCTAGCCATTTCGCCCGAAGCGTTAATGTCTTTGGTGGTTGTGGAAACATTGTGATCCATTGTGGCAAAGGTTTTACCCAACTGGCGTACTTTACGACCTTTCTCACGCAAGCCATCAAACGCTTGCGGTGACGTGACTTCGTGAACTAAGTGACGGTCGATATATAGAATCGGGTTTTCGCCTTCGGCTGCAACAGCGACGTGAGCAGCGTAGACTTTTTCATATAAGGTTTTAGACATTGCTTCTTCCTTGATGGAGTCGACTGGCTACTCGATATGGAGCAGCCATTTTCTATTAAGTTAAACGTTTTTATTCAAGTAACTATTTTTATTAGTGAAAAATGTAACCAGCGATTTTGTCGCCCATTTCAGATGTAGATAGAGCAGGCTTGTCACTAGCAAGGTCTCCAGTGAGCTCTCCGGCTTCTAGCGCTCTAGATACCGCCATTTCTATATCTTGTGCTGCTTGCTCTTCACCTAAGCTGTAGCGAAGCATTAAAGCAGCAGAGAGAATTTGAGCAACAGGGTTTGCTATGTTTTTGCCTGCAATGTCAGGGGCGGATCCGCCAGCTGGTTCGTACAGGCCAAAATTGCTCTCATTTAAGCTTGCCGACGGAAGCATACCCATAGAACCAGTAATCATGGCGCATTCGTCAGAGATAATGTCGCCGAAAATGTTCGAACAAAGCATCACGTCAAACTGAGACGGATCTTTGATGAGCTGCATTGTCGCGTTATCGATGTAGATATGTGATAGCTCAACATCTGGGTAGTCTTTAGCGATACCTTCAACAACTTCACGCCACAAAATAGAACTTTGTAGAACGTTGGCTTTATCGACAGAGCATACTTTTTTGTTGCGTAAACGAGCAGATTCGAAGGCAATTTTAGCAATACGCTCTATTTCATATCGATGATAGATTTCGGTATCAAATGCTTTCTCATTTGGTCCTTCGCCTTCACGACCTTTCGGTTGGCCAAAGTAAATACCACCCGTTAGTTCACGCACAACGACGATATCAAATCCCTTTTCTGAAATATCGGCACGCAGTGGTGAAAAAGACTCTAACCCTGCGTGAATTTGGGCTGGACGAAGGTTACAAAATAACTGGAAGTGCTTACGCAATGGAAGCAAAGCACCGCGCTCTGGTTGATCATTTGGCGGTAGATGTTCCCATTTTGGACCACCTACCGAGCCAAATAGAACCGCATCGGCTGCTTCACAACCTTTAACCGTGCTTTCCGGTAACGGGCAGCCGTGATTATCGATAGCGATACCACCTACATCGTGTTCTTCTTTAGAGAAGCTCATTCCGTGCTTCTTCTCTATAGCGTCTAATACTTTATGTGCTTGCTGCATTACTTCCGGGCCAATGCCGTCTCCCGGTAAAACGGCTATTTTGTATTCTTTGCCTGCCATGGTCATGTTTTTCCTGTGTATGTTAAATTGTAATCGGTATTTTTAAACGGTTTGTGTATTTTTTTTCAACTGCTTAATTTCGGCCACTTGATCCGCACGATGAATGCTGTTTATTACATGTAATAGTGCCTGACCTGAAGCCTCTACGATATCGGTGGCTAGACCTGTTCCGTGGTATTTACAGCCTTTATAATTAGCAATAATGTCAGCTTGACCAAGGCCATCTTCGCCTTCACCTTTTGCAGTGAGATCGAATTTATCCAACACTATTTCGTATCCAGTCAAGCGATAAATACATTGATAAAGAGCATCAACAGGGCCGTTACCTACCGCAGCCTCACACTGTTCTTTATCACCACACTGCAACTTGATTGAGGTGGTTGCCATTACGCTACCCGATTGTACGCTCAAATAGTTCAATTTGTAGAAGTCATCTTCATCACGAAGATTAGCAAAATGCATTAACGCTTCTAGGTCATAATCGAAGATCTGGCCTTTACGATCCGCTAGTTTTAAGAAATCATCATAAAGTGCATCTAGATTGTACGACTCTTCTTTGTAGCCCATGTCATCCATATGACTTTTAACTGCTGCTCTGCCACTACGGCTGGTTAAGTTCAACGCTTTGTTTTTAAGTCCAATAGACTCAGGCGTCATGATCTCGTAGGTATTTTTGTTTTTCAATACGCCATCCTGATGGATGCCAGAAGAATGACTAAATGCGTTAGCACCAACAATCGCTTTGTTGTCTTGAATTGGCATATTACATAGCTGACTAACAAGGCGGCTCGTACGGTGTATTTCATCGTGTTTTAGACCCGTGTGAACTCCCATCAACTCTGAACGAGTTTTGATTATCATCGCTATTTCTTCTAGCGAGCAATTACCTGCACGTTCACCAATACCATTAATGGTACCTTCAACCTGACGAGCACCTGCCTGAACGGCAGTAATAGAGTTTGCGACCGACATGCCCAAATCATCATGGCAGTGAACAGAGATAACCGCCTTATCGATATTAGGCACACGGTTGAAAAGTTGTTCGATAATGCGACCAAATTCACTCGGTACTGTGTATCCGACAGTATCCGGGATATTTACGGTTGTTGCTCCAGCATTGATTGCTGCCTCTACCATACGACATAAATTATCGATAGGCGTACGCCCTGCATCTTCGCAAGAAAACTCCACATCATCGGTATAGTTTCGAGCGCGTTTTACTGCTTGAACGCCCATCTCCACGACATCATCATAATCGCGACGCAATTTGTCTTTTACATGAATTGTGGAGGTAGAAATAAACGTGTGGATTCGAAATGCTTCTGCCACTTTCAATGATTCAGCCGCAACATCAATATCCTTGGCTACCGCCCTCGATAGTGCACAGATACGACTACCTTTGATATTTTTAGCAATGGTTTGCACCGATTTAAAATCACCCGGTGAGGAGACAGGAAACCCTGCTTCTATTACATCGACACCGAGACGTTCGAGGGCATAGGCGATCTGCAACTTCTCTTTTACCGTTAAGCTTGCTGAAAGTGCTTGTTCGCCATCACGTAATGTGGTGTCGAATATAATGACTTGATCGTTCATACCTGCTTCCTTTTCGTTTCTATGTTAACCATTTGTCTCTGTTAACTGGCTGTTGAGTTTTATTTAGTTATAAAAAAGCCCGCTTGTTAGCGGGCTTTTAGAAATCTATGTGGTGTTTTTCGTCCACTGCCTACCCGCGCGATTGTTTCACGATAAGGAGGAGGTTGAGGAGTGTCGAAAAATTAAATGTCATTTTATGTTCTTTTCCAAAAGTAAATGATATCCACAAATTTATGTTTCAATTAGTACCGCACTAGATGACTTGCGTCAAGTCATATGTTGGGTTTTTATTCAAAATTATACATGAGTGAAAATGGCATAAATCATTCTTGTTTTTAAAGTTCTATATACCCATGCCATCCTTTCACAAGGAAATACGTTATTAATTAATCGAATAAACAAATATTGATGAATTAAACGAGTACCATTTTTAGGCTAAAGGCAACTATAATTAATCAGTTGATTAATTGGAGCGTAATTATGCCACGAAAAGTGGGCAGGCCTAGCGAGAGTACTCAGGCACGAGAGAAATTGATTAGTCATGCTCGAGAGCTTTATATGGTGATGCCATATGAGAAGGTATCTACGCGATTAGTGGCAGACAGTGCCGGCGTAAATATTGCCATGATTCGCTATTATTTCGGTAATAAGCAAGGTTTATTTGAAACGGTAATCCGAGACACTATGGAGCCGATTAATCAGCAAATGAAGGCGATGGTTAAATCTTCTAGTCAAGATAGTTTAATTGGTTTAATGCGGGCTTATTATCAAACTATGGCTAATACACCTGAATTTCCTCGCTTGATAGCCCAGATAATGAATATGTCTGAATCGGATATGCAGCGCAGACTAATTGAAAAAATATTCAAAGAGGTGACAAAACCGGCACAAGAAACGATGTTTATTCGTCTTTTGGAAGAGGGAGTCCTCAGAGAAGGAGTAGACCCAAAACTGTGTCGTGTTACTTTTATTAGTATGATGGTGTTTCCTTTTATCGCCCCTCGCGCCATGCTGGAGTTCCATGGTGTAGAGCTAAACTCGTCGTTTCTTGAACAACTTTTAGAACATAATATAAAAACCTTAACACATGGTTTTTTGTCACCAGAACATCAAATTTCTCTTGGGGAAAATAATGAACATTAATCGCAAACTTCTTTTCTTTCCAGTTTTGGCTATTGGTATTGTTATTCTGTTTACTGCTATCAAAATGAAGCCGGATCTCTCTGTCAAACCCGCTGGGGATAGAGCGCGATTAGTAAAAGTGATGCCTTTAGAGTTAAAGGCGATGGCACCAATTGCAATCGGTTTTGGAAAGGTTGCGCCTAAGTTTGAGTGGAAAGCGATTGCTGAGGTTACGGGTAAGGTTGTTTACAGAAATCCTGAGTTAGAAAAAGGTCGTATTCTTCAAGCGGGAACAGAGGTATTGCGAATCGACCCACTAGATTATGAATTGAAACTTGCCCAAGCAGAAGCCGATCTAAGTTCCAGCAAAACGCAATTAGCCAAGCTTAACCAAGAAGAAAAAAATCTAAAAGGAACAGTGAAGATAGAGAAAAACCGACTTTCAATCAGTCAAAATGAATTGGATAGAAAGCTAAATCTAAAAAAGAGAGGACTTACTTCTCAATCTGATGTCGATCAGCAAAATCAAACCTATCTATCCCAGCAAAAACTGGTGCAGGATATGCAGAATCAGTTATCTCTCTATCCTGATGAAAGAAAAGTATCTCAAGCTCAGGTAAAAGTAAATGAATCTAAGGTAACAGAGGCAAAACGCTCACTAGAGAAAACCTCGATTATATTGCCGCAAGACCTTCGTATTGCCGAGGTCGATATTGAAGACAATCAAGTTGTAAACCTTCAACAAACGATGGTGACAGCACATGGTACTACCACGATGGAAGTGGAAGCACAGTTGTCTATTCATGATTTGCAATTGATTGCCTCCAGTTTGGCCTATTTCATAAACAATGATTCAGGTGTTTCGCAACCGGATATGAGTGGCATTACCTCTTGGATTGAATTGTCTAGTGGTAGTTTGACCGCTCGTTGGTCTGCAAAAGTCGCTCGTATAAGTGAAACGGTGGACGCTACGCAGGCGACCGCTGGGGTTATTTTAGAAATCGAGCAAGATTACTCGACATTAAACGCGAGCAATATCCCTCCACTAGTGAATGGTATGTTTGTCAGTGCGGAACTAATTGGTCAAGAAAACCCGAGTTGGGTAATACCAGAGCGCGCGCTTCATGGTGACAGCGTGTATATCATGGACGTGGACAACAAATTAGATATTAGACCGGTCTCTGTTTTGTATCGTAGAGATAACCAGGTGGTGATTGATGGCGAATTAGAGCACGGGGAGAGATTGGTATTAAATGATTTATTACCTGCTCTACAAGGTATGCTGCTCAAAATCGAAAGTGCACAGCCAGTGCCAGTTGAGGAGGATGCGGCATGATCCGTTTCTTTACTAAGCATCCAACCGCATCGAATCTATTGATGTTGTCCCTGCTTATATTGGGTATCACATCACTTTCAACCATAAAACGAGAAACATTTCCCGAATTTAGTCCCCCCTATATTATGGCTGGTGTTGTGTATCCGGGAGCATCACCGCAGGAAGTTGAAGAAAGCATTTGCATTCGTATGGAAGACGCAGTCGATGGCCTCGCGAATATCGAAGAGACCCGCTGTGAAGCGGTCGAAGGTTCGGCAAGACTGATAATAAAGCTAAGTGAAAAGGCCGACATCAGTAGAATGCTGGTGGATGTGCAGACTCAGATCGATTCAATAAATGACTTTCCGTCAGAAATTGAATCCCCAGTTGTTCAAGAACTCGATTGGAATGAGCCCGTTGTTGATGTCGCTATTACCGCTGATACTTCGTGGCCTGAACTTAAGGCTTATGCGGAAGAATTAAAGCGCATTATGAAGCTTGATTACGATGTCTCTTTGGTTGACGTAAGTGGCTTCTCAGATCATCAATATAGAGTTGAACTAAATACTCAAGCCATTCGTCAACTTGGGCTTAGCGTTGGGGATATTGCAACGCAGATAGGCAAACAAAATATTAAACTGCCAAGTGGTAATATAGAGACCCCAGACAAGAATTTTTTGATTCGATTTGATGAAAGACGGGTGACACCTGAAGAGTTAAATACGATTGCTGTTGGCTCTGGTCCTAATGGTTCGATTGTTCGTCTGAAGGATATAGCGACTATCACGGATCGGTTTGAATTAGACGAACAGAAAGTGCTGTTTGACGGTCATCCATCGGCGGTGCTGAAAATAAGCAAAAACAAAGAAGATGATGCTTTAAGAATTAAAGATAACGTCGTCCGTTTCGTTGATGATATGCGCTTAGTCGCTCCAGATGGCGTCACTTTAGAGCTGACAAATGATCTGTCCTCAGTGTTATGGGATCGTCTAACCATGATGCTACGTAATGGTTGGCAGGGAATCGTCTTGGTATTTGCAACCATGTGGCTGTTCTTTAGCTTTCGATACTCTTTTTGGGTCGCCGCCGGTTTACCCGTCGCTTTTTTGGGTGGCTTATTCTTAATGGCTCAGTTGGGTCTGTCCATCAATATTATGTCTTTGGTTGGGCTTTTAATGGCAATAGGTATCATGATGGATGATGCCATTGTCATTGCAGAATCCATCGCTTCGCATCTAGATCGAGGGCAAAAAATAGATGATGCCGTTGTGAATGGCGTTAAAAAAGTATTGCCCGGCGTCATTTCTTCATTCTTAACAACGGTCTGTATCTTTGGAAGTTTACTGTTTCTTGATGGTGAAATGGGTGCGGTACTCAAAGCTGTCCCACAGGTTCTTATTCTTGTGCTGTCATTAAGTTTAGTTGAAGCGTTTTTAATTCTGCCTAATCACCTTTCTCATTCTTTGCATAAAGCGAAAAAAGAACGCCAGCCAGTCAAATTTAAACGAGTACTGTTGGAACGATTTGAACATTTCCGCAATACCACACTTATTCGTGCCGTTGATAAGGTTGTAAAGTACCGCTATGCCTTTATTGGTGGTGTGTTCACTATGTTGCTTGCCTCCGTTGCACTTATTGTTGGAGGTGCGGTTAAGTTTGTCCCGTTTCCAGATCTAGATGGTGATATTGTTGAAGCGAGAATTATTTTACCTCCAGGATCATCACTTAGCCAAACAGAAATTGTTGTAGATAAACTGATTGAGTCTGCAAAACGACTGAATACCAAGTGGACAGAGGAAGTGGAAGATGGTGTGCCACTTGTGCAGCACATTACCAGCCAATTCAATGCCAATCAGGATGCCGATGAGTCTGGGCCACATATAGCGACAGTGCGTCTGGACCTTTTGGGGGCAGAGATTCGTAATACTGTGATTGATGATTTTGTCGATGCATGGCGCGAAGATATTGGTGAACTAGCGGAGCCTATTTCGTTGGTCTTTAAGCAACCAACAATGGGGCCGGGTGGTCGAGATATAGAAATCCGCGTTAAACACGACAACCTTGATGAGTTGAAAGCGGCCTCTATTGATATACAAGAATACCTGAATGAGTTTTACGGTGTTTACGGCGTTCTAGACGATATGCGTATGGGCAAGGAAGAAGTATTGATCAAGCTTCGTCCCGGCGCAGAAACCTATGGTGTAAACGGACAGATTATTGCTAATCAACTTAGATCAGCATTCTTTGGTCAGACAGCCGACGAGATTCAAATTGGGGTTGAAAATATATCCATTGAAGTGCGTTTAGATAAGATTCAAGCGGGTAACTTACAGCAATTAGCTAATTTCCCCATCATAATGACTGACGGCAGCCAACTGCCCCTTGGCACGGTTGCAACGTTAGATTTTCAGAGAAATTATGTACGCATCCAGCGAATAGATGGGCTTAGGACAATAAGTGTTTATGGCGATGTTGATAACTCAAAAGTCAGTTCGGCATCGATAATTTCTCAATTCCAAACGGAACAAGCCCCGAAGCTGAAGATAAAATATCCCGGCTTGCGATTTGACTTTGAAGGTCAATCTAAGGACTCTGCTAAAACCGCCGCATCGATGGGTAAAGGTTTCTTGCTTGGTCTCTTTGGTGTTTTTGTCATTCTTAGTTATCAATTCCGGAGCTACCTAGAACCCTTCGTAGTGATGCTTGCGATACCCCTTGCCTTTATTGGTGTAGTTTGGGGGCACTTTCTTTTGGGGCACTCTCTTAGTATGCCGAGTATGATGGGCTTTGTTTCATTAGCAGGTATCGTGGTTAATGACTCTATATTGCTTGTTCAATATATACGACATCATGTCGATGAGGGAGACAGCGTGCACGATTCGGTCGTGAAGGCGAGTAGAGAAAGATTTAGAGCCGTATTTTTAACCTCTATGACTACTGCGGCGGGTTTGTTACCGCTGCTTACCGAGACAAGTTTGCAAGCTCAAGTAATACAACCGCTGGTTATCTCGATCGTATTCGGAATTTTTGCCTCTACATTGTTGGTATTGTTTATGATTCCTGCAGCCTACTCCATATTGGCTGATTGGGGCTTTATCCATAAACACAAAGAAATCTAGCGTCACTATTTCCGCAAAGACGTAATGGGGTTCTGCGAAGAAAAGTATCCCTAAATTCCCGTTTGAATGGGAATTTAGGCTGTAATCGATTCCGATTATATTATTTCATTTTTGAAATTGTCTCTCTCTATATCTGCAATTTAACTTATCCATAACAATCACTATCCTATAGGTTAAACAAGGATGGTGAATTGTGGTAATTCAACTAACAGCGAAGCAAGCAGCGGAATGGATAGAAGATGGCCAAGCAATAATGCTAGGTGGCTTTATAGGTAGTGTTGTTCCTGAGGCAATAGAAAGGGCAATTGGAGAAAGGTTTGATTCTTTTGGCACACCGAAAGACCTAACCTTAATTTTCGCCGCTGGGCAGGGAGATGGAAAAGGTCGAGCTGTGAATCATTTGGCGAAAGCAGGGATGGTATCAACAGTGATCGGCGGTCATTGGGGCTTGGTTCCCAAATTACAAGAACTTGCCGTTTCTGAGCGCATTCAAGGCTACAATTTACCTCAAGGGATTATTTCACACCTCCTTAGGGATACAGCTGCTGGTAAATTAGGCACGATCAGTAAAGTGGGTCTTGGTACATTTGTCGACCCTAGAGTTGAAGGTGGAAAGATCAATAAAGTCACCAAGGAAGACTGGGTAGAGCTTATTGATCTACAAGGTGAAGAGCACCTTTTTTATCATAAGTTACCAGTTGATATAGCTATATTACGCGGAACAACAGCTGACGAAAATGGCAACATCACTATGGAAGATGAGTGTCTAATTGTTGAAAGTCTCGCGGCGGCGCAGGCGGCGAAAAATAGTGGTGGCAAAGTTATTGTGCAGGTTAAGCACATCGTTAAAGCGGGAGAGTTATCCCCTCATGCTGTAAAGATCCCCGGTATATTTGTTGATGCAATCGTTCAATGTCACGATTTGACTGAGCACATGCAAACCTTTGCAACTCAGATGAATCCTGCGTTTGTTGGAGAATATACTGAGCCTAAGGAGACAATCAAAGTATCACCTATGATATTGGATGCAAAAACAGTGATTGCTCGTCGAGCAGCAATGGAACTGAAACGAGGATCTATCCTTAATTTAGGTATTGGTGTGCCTGAATATATTGCAGCCGCAGCCAGTGAATCTGGCGTACTCGATCAGTTTGTATTGACCGTTGAACCTGGTGCTGTTGGTGGCAATCCTGCTGGAGGGTTAGATTTTGGCGCTTCGTCTTATCCTCAGGCAATTATAAGCCAAGATCAAATGTTTGATTTTTATGATGGTGGTGGGATAGATCAGGCGTTCCTTGGTTTAGCTCAATGCGATAAAAAAGGAGACATTAATGTCTCTCGATTTGGTGACAAAATAGCGGGCTGTGGTGGTTTCATTAACATTACCCAGAATGCTAAACAGGTCTATTTTTGCGGAACATTTACTGCAAAAGGGTTGGAAATTGAGTGTAAAGATGGCCAACTAAATATTCTTTCTGAAGGTGAAAATACCAAGTTTTTGTCTCAGGTTGAACAGATTACTTTCTGCGCGAAGCAAGCCCAATTAAGTAACAAAACAGTATTGTATATTACAGAGCGGGCAGTGTTTAAATTAGAGTCAACAGGATTGGAGTTGACAGAAATCGCGCCGGGTATAGACCTAGAAAAAGATGTTCTATCACAGATGGAATTTAAACCCAAGATCGCTTCCAACCTAACCAAAATGGATAAAACTATTTTCCAAACTCACTTTGATTTAAGGATGAATAATGACAATGGATAAAAAAATTGCGATTGTAACGGGAGCTGCTCGAGGGATTGGGAAGACGATTAGCCAGCAGTTGATAAAAGATGGTTTTTTTGTGATTGCTATTGATATGGTGGTGATAGATTGGCAAAAAAGTGAAGCGCTTTATTGTTATCAACTCGATCTTTGTGATCAGGTTGCAGTCGCCAATTCAGTAAAAGATATAAAAGAGAGGTTCCATAACGTTGACGTGCTCGTCAATAATGCAGGCATCACCAGAGATGCAATGCTTGGCGATATGTTGTCTAGCGATTGGGATAAAGTACTCGATATCAACCTAAAGGCCGTTTTTATCCTCACTCAACAGGTATCAACATTAATGTTAGAGCAGGGCTCCGGGAGCATTATTAATATTTCATCAATCGTTGGAACCGACGGCAACATAGGTCAAAGTAATTATGCGGCTTCAAAAGGTGGCGTGATAAGCATGAGTAAAGGTTGGGCGAAAGAGCTAGCAAGAAAAGGCGCTCAAATCAGGGTGAACTGCGTTGCGCCGGGCTTTATTTCCACCGAGATGACCAATGAGTTACCAGAAAAGGTCATTGAGTATATGCAGAAAAAGACGCCTTTAGGAAGAATGGGAACCGCGCAAGATATTGCCGATGGTGTCGCATTTCTAGCATCAAGTAAGAGCCAGTTTATTACTGGACAGGTTCTAAAGATTGATGGTGGCCTAGTTTTATAGAATCACCTTTGGAGCGATCATTTACCTTCTGATGAAATGATCGCTTTTTAATCTATTACGCTTGTTAGTATACCTTTGGTAAAACGACGACTTCGGTTTTTGCCCAAATATCATGAAAACCCCGTTTTTTAAGATCAAAAGGGACCAAAAGATTCGCTAGACCAAAACCAGAAGTACCAATTCGAATAAGTGCTTGAGTACGAGAGATTAAGCTCCCATCAGGGTTTTGAACTCGCAATTTCCACGTTCGCATTCCAACAGTCTGTCCTGCTTTTGTCCAAAAATAGACAAAGAAGCCAATCCAAATAACACCTAAATAAAGGGTAAAGACATGGCTCCAGATAGGGTGCGAACCTAGTAACTCACCCGGATCTTGGTATGAACCGTAAGTCATCACACCTAAAGCCACACAGGCTTCCAAAATGGCAATGATCAATCCTGCAGCAAACATTTCAATAGCAAGAACGATAATGCCATCATACAAAAGAGCGGCTAAACGTCGAATGACGCCTGCTGGGGGTAAGGATTGTTTTGTTGTCATTTTAGTTATTCTGATTTGATTTTTGAAACAGCATATAGATTTGTCGAGTATTTGAAAAGAGAGCTTATCGGCAGAATGTTCATTTTCAATTCCGATATAGGCCAATTAAACGAACATAAATGAAGTCGATTGCTCAATTTGATTGAAAACAGTGAGTATCCTTATAAAATAAGTTGGATCAACTCAGTCGTTAGTGGAGCATATGTGAAAGATTTTGATGTGAATTTGTTGCGAGTAATGGCTGTCTTACTAGAAGAGCGTAATGTTACGGCAGCGGCTGATCGTCTATGCCTAAGTCAATCCGCGGTGAGTAAGCAACTGGCAAAATTACGTGAAGCATTTGATGACCCGTTGTTTGAGCGTACGTCTAGGGAGATGACACCAACGCCCAAAGCATTATCTCTTGCGCCAAACATCCATGAGGTACTTAAGCAAATAGATCAACTCACCATTCCTTCAACGTTTGAACCCAATAAAAGCAGACGTAGGTTCAATATTGATTTGGTAGAAACGGCCTATACGGTTGCCTATCCGTATTTTATGCCTAGTTTACTCAAACAGGCTCCGAGTATTAGTATTACTAGCCGAACTTGGAATGAAGACAGCCTTGTGTGTTTACTGAGGCGGGAAATAGACTTTGGAATCGCAATTTTTGAGTGGGACGAACGGGCTAAATCCCATGTTAATGCTATCCCTGAAGAGCTGAATTATATTGAACTAGTACGAGATCATTCCGTTTGCCTCATGAGGAAAGGACATCCAGCCTTAAACGAAGATTGGAACATTGACACCTTTCTGAAGTACCGTCATCTGCAGGTGACTATTGGTGGTATTAGTGGGTGGTTGTTAAAGGAAATACTGCTATCTGAAAATAGGCAGCTAGATAATGCTGTTAACATGTCAGATGTGCCAAGTGCCGTTAAATTGTGCGAACAGAGTGATCTGTTGATGTGTTATCCAGAGTCTTCGGTAAAAGTACTTAACATGGATGCTAATCTTATTGTTAAGCCTATTCCTGTAAAGTTGGACTCGGGAGGGTATTTTTTATTATGGCACCGACATTTTGAAAATGATCCCAGTCACAAATGGTTACGAGAGTTGATCATTGAGCTTACTCCTAGTTGTGTTTCCGATATTTGAACCAAATGGGTAAACGTTACATTCTGAGGAAACTGAGCTAATGGAACGAGAACCGATGACTACATGGCTAATTATTCAACAACTGACTCACAACTAAGGAATTTCCTCTTGCACCCCTTAGTTTCATCCGTATAATGCCAAGCATCAAAGGGCATTAGCCTTACGATGCCGGTGTGGTGAAATTGGTATACACGACGGATTCAAAATCCGTTGCCGAAAGGCGTGGCGGTTCAAGTCCGCCCACCGGTACCATTATTTAAATAACAAAGCCTCGACTAACGTCGGGGCTTTGTTGTATCTAGAGTAATTATAAACTTAGCATTTATAACGTGATCTTTTTAACCCTTTCATTTTTATTACAATGTTACTCTTTTCCTTTCCGCTTTTTGGTAGAAGGTTCTACTCTATGCAACATGTTCTTATTATTGTTAACGATGCTCCCTATGGCTCTGAAAAGCTTTTTAATGCTTTGCGTCTTGCTATACAACTTAATGAGCAAGAGGGGAAACCTGTTAAGGTGAGCTTATTTTTATTGTCTGATGCTGTTACTGCTATTTTACCTAAGCAGTCTCCGAATGAAGGCTATAATATTCAACAAATGCTGGAGATAGTGATTGCGCAAAACAACCAAGTGAAGTTTTGTGGCTCTTGCGTTCAGGCTCGCGGGCTCTCTGGACTTGATGTTATTGAAGGCTGTGAATCTGCCACAATGGATGATTTAGCTCAGTGGGTAATTATGGCCGATAAAACCATCAGTTTTTAGATGTAATATCATTGCTGCGGTCTTTGTTTCTGTCTATTCCCTAGAATTCAAAATCTGTTGCCGAAAGTCATGGCGATTCAAGTCCTCTCTTTTATATTCTCAATGGTATTAATTTCTTTACAAAAAGCCTTATAACCTTTATTTAGATAGTGGATGATAATATCCAATTAACGGTTATAAGGCTTATATATGTATGACCCAATACAAGACGGGATAGAGAAAGTAGTACAATCAGTAAGTTATAAGGAAGCAAAACCACCAAGGGTTCTTGCTAAGTTAGTACATAGCTTTTGGGAGTTAAAAACAGAGATAAAATTACCGAGTGATTTTTGCCTTCATGCTTTGCCTGATGCTTGTGTGAATATTCTGTTCAATCAAAAAGATACTCGAATCGCTGGTGTTACAGCACTTCGTACTACTTACGAAAAACTTAATCTGGGCAAAGAGTTTCATTATGTTGGTATTCAATTCTTTCCTGGCGTGTGGCAAGGTAACCTAAATGAAACCTCCGATAGTTTTGTCGGGACGCCATACTTAGGTGATTTACCATTGATTGGTATAGGCAACGAACTTACTGAACTAAATTTTCCCTCCAAACAGTCCGTTCTGTCAAAATTAGTCGATCAACTTATCGATGAAAAACAAGTCGCAGCAAACTCTGTAACAGAGAAAATACTGTCAACGATAGACTCTATTCATACTGTGACTGCCATGGCTGATTCAGTGCAAATGTCTCCTCGTCAACTACAACGTGTACTCAAAAAATCGACAGGTTTTTCTCCTCATGACCTTATTAAAGTCTTACGATTACAGCAGTCATTCAAACAGCACTATTTGGATTCTTATGCCGACCAATCACACTTTATTCGTTCTTTTCGCAAAATTACAGGATACACACCGGAAGAATATTATCGTAAATTTGATGTCTGATTTATACAATACTTAAAATATCTGGTTGATTATTCTCTGTCATGACTTAAACACAAAAAGGATGAAGTCATGAATCAAAATGCAATCGGCTGGTTTGATATCTATGTGAATGATATGGATAGAGCAGTTTCTTTTTATCAATCTGTTTTTAAAAATAAATTAGATAGTATGCGAGACCCTACAGATAGTAATGCAGTAATGAGGAGCTTTCCGACCGACATGATGTCATACGGTGCTGGCGGAGCTCTCGTAAAAAGAGAAGGGTCAGGTCCAGCAACAGGTGGCACTCTTATTTATTTTGGTGTTGAAGATTGTTTAACAGAGGAATTACGTGTGAAAGGCGCGGGTGGTGAAGTAATTAGATCTAAAATGTCGATTGGAGAATTTGGTTGGGTGAGCATATGTATGGATACCGAAGGTAATACGTTTGGTCTCAGCTCTATGAAATAACCTTGAAGATAGGTATCTGCGAAATGTACGTAACCTATAGAAAGGAAATGCTATCACACGCCATATAATATTCTGTGGGCGTCATCGACATAACGACAAGTAAAAACAAGGATACCGAATGGCGTCCTTGTTTTTCTTGGTTAGAGTCGATTAGGCTTTTTCTATTTTAACGGGTATTCCGTGTCGGGCAGTGGAACCAAAGGTGGCATCTCGATATAAGCTCGCCCCTTTTCTGGTTGGATCAACAGCATTAAAGGCGTTGACACTCATTCCACCTCTCCTTTCCTTAATTCCAGCAAGTGTTTTTCCATCAATGGTGATGTCACTGGCACCAAATGCTGTGTGTCCAAAGCCAAGGGGTATCGCTATACAGCCTTTTGCAACGGTAGAGTCCGCTTGGACAACACCTTCAATAAAGGTACCTTTTGGCGATGTTACTCGGGCTATGTCTCCACTTTTGAGTCCATATTTAATGGCGTCAATCTCGTTCATCTGAATAAAGTTTGATGCACCTAGAGCCGTAATATTTTTTAATGTTACCGAATAAGGACTACGTAGCTGGTGTTTAAAGGTGGAAAATGATAGCGGGTACTCACTTTCGGTCCATAAGTCACGGATAGCCGTGCCATCCCAAAACCTTTGCTTGTCGTAGACAGGCTGGCCATCGAGATACTCTCCAGAATGGAAGTTAGTGATATGCGCCAGACCTTCATTATAGACTTGAAACTCAGCATCCCATCTCATCATCTCATTAAAGAATTCACCTTCGTAACGGCTGTCTACTGGATAGTAGCGGCCACCTCGGGTAAATAGGAACATGGTTGGTCCTATTTCTTCCGCTTTTAATCGAGCTTTCAGTTGCGGATATATTCTATCTACGCTGGTAAACTTAACGTCTTCTTCTGTTGGATTAGGGAGTACTTCGTCGCTATGAGCTAGATTCGCCAATACGGGAATATAGTAATCTTCCGGAGTGTGGATAGCTTTTGTATTTCCTGCTGTGTCTTTAAAGGCATGGTCACCAAAACCGGTAAGATTGAGCTGCTTTGAAACATCGATAAGGAACTGTTCCATACACACCTGATTGCCATCTGCATTTATTGGTGTTCTAGGAGAAATAATCGGGAATGAAACGACATCACCCATTAACTCACTTCCCCACTGACGAGAAGCGCCCCACTGTTCATATTGTGCCAAATCTGGCACGAAATAATCTGCGTAAATATTGGTTTCATTAAAATACGGGTCTGACGCGATAATTAGGCCCAATTGCTTTGGATCTTTGATGGAATCTTCGACCTGATCTTTCAAACCTGAACATGCATAAAGAGGATTATTGGCCCATGCTATCCAAGCCTTAAATTTGAACGGGTTGCCGTTGGCATGAGCAACAAGCAGTTCGCCTGCATTGTCTTGTACAAAGGTTTCATTCCACGGAGAGTCCGATGGGAATGGATTGATATTTTTTGCGACCTTTTCTTTATATTCGTTACTTTGACGATAGTCACCAGAACGTTCAGCATTAAAACCACTCACGTGGACATGTTCAAACGCCATCATATCGTATAAAGGCGAGGTATTCTCAAAGCCCATACTACCGGTATGCAGCATGCCACCTTTCGCGTTATGTGCACCAACTAATGTGGCAAGCATTATCATCGCAAATCCAAACTGCCCACCATCACTGGCATTGCATCCAGTATTCGTTTCGATTGAGACACGACGTCCGTGAGAAGTGAACTCATTAGCGAGTTCTATGATCTTCTCTTCTGGTATTTGACACTCGTTAGAGTAGTCAGACATCGAATACTTATTAACTCGATCTGCCAATAAAGAGAATGCAGTGGCTACCTGTATGGCTTGACCATCGTTGTCCGCTATCTCTCCGACAAAGGTAACATTACAAGGTGCGGAGCTGTCTGCTGTAGTTAATTGCTGGCTCTTAGCATCGATAACCATCTTGGTATCCGCGTCTCCCTTACCGCATGCCTCTGCTGTGAGGAATCGACGATACAAAGGATGTTTTTCATCAGTAACAACTAAGAACGGGGCGTTGGTGTAATTGATCTCACCAATTTTGCTTGCGCCTTCTTGGCTGCACGCCGCTAGATAGGATTTATTGTATCGTTCGTTATTGATGATGTACTGCATCATGGCATGCATTAATGCGGTATCACCACCCGAACGTATAGGTACCCATTCACATTTATCAGATGTAGATGATGAGGTAAGTGAACGCAAGATAGGATCGATAACAACATACTTGAATCTAGGATTTTGTGTACGGGCATCAGCGAGACGCTTAGACGCAGAGTTTAGACTGATGCCGCTTAAACCTGGGTTGGTGCCGATAAAAATAGCAAATTCACAATGCTCAAAATCAGTGGTCGGCAGCGCACCACTATTGGCTCCGTCTTCGACTCCTAATGCACAACCAGCAACCTGTTGGTGCCCGCAATATGAATCTTTGTTGCCGATATTAGGGGTTCCCCAGCTCGCTTCAGAAAAACGTTTATAGAATCCCCATCGAGCAGGATCTTCAGAACACCCGGTCACTAATAATTGATTTTTCTTTGGACCAAAATCAGGATAGTTTGGATTAGCGACGGTTTTCTCGTCATAGATATCCCTTAATCCTTCGACTGCACCTTCACCGAATAGATCGCCACCTTCAACAACTTCTTTGAGCAATTGTTCATACGAGATAGTCTTCCATTGATTTTCGCCACGTTTCCCAACTCGCTTTAAACACGTTGTCACGCGACGAGAATCCGTTATCGCATTCGGTACTGCATTGCCTCGTCCACATAGTGTGGCTCGATTTTGATTTCCTTGTTCTCCAGAAAGTTGCAACATGGCGTCTTGTGGAGAAACATCCATTGCTATCGGTCCTCCGGAATTGGTAGAGAGCGCATATGGGTTGCCACATACACGCAGTATTTGGTCAGTCTCATTGTCAATCCGTATACGGGCTCCACACACGTTATAACAGCCAAAACACTTGGTAAATGCAAAGCGTTGCTTCGGGTTATTGACGAGTTTATTGTCTGGACCAAAAATGAACTCAGGCTCAGGGCTTAATGGTGCATAGCGGCTTATGTCAGCACTTGTTTCAGATGCACTGGCTTTTGCGATGCTTGTCATTCCGCCTGTGATGGTTACCGCGGCTCCAGTTTTTAAAAATTGTCTACGATCCATAATTAGCGCTGCCATGTCGGTTCGGAGTTCAAGCTATGCGGTTGCTCACTTTCTGCATCCGTTAAGCCAATGTAGTAAACGTTAGGTTGAGTATTTTTATCTGATTGCAGCACTAACGCTTCTTGTGTGTTGAGTAAATTCGCTATTTCGCTGTCTGGATCATTAAGATCGCCAAAGACACGAGCACCACCAGTACAGGTTTCGACACAAGCGGGTAAAAAGCCTTGAGATGTTCTCTGAATACAGAAATTGCACTTGTCTACTGTTCCAGTTTTACTGTTGGTAAAACGTACACCGTCATAAGGGCAGGTGTAGACACAGAAATTACAGTTGATGCAACCGGTTGAATCAACAACAACAATACCGTCTTCATTTCGTTTAAAGGTTGCGCCAGTAGGGCAGACCTTGGTACATACAGGGTTTTCACACTGATTACACAGGAGAGGAAGGTTAACTACGTAGTCTTTGCCATTGATTTGAGTGCTGCTTTGCAAAACTTGGGTACGATGTTCATGAGCTTCGTTACCGTTTTCTTGATTGCAAGCGGTAACACAGGCTTTACAACCATTGCAACGGCGAAGATCAATTGCCATTGCTAAGCGTTTGATTTTTGTTTTTGAATCGCCAGCCATCACTGATGCAATAACAGGAGAGGCTGACACCAGTGATACGGTAGTTCCGCCGGCGAGTAGCTTAATCGCTTTACGTCTATCCATTATGATTTTAGCCTTATTTTTCTTTTTTATTTAGAGTGTTATACCAGCGATTATGGTGCTGTTTAGCCCAGTTCTCATCGCACTTACCATTGATCATATTGCTTAAGCCACCTTCGGATATTACGGTAGCCATAAAGATATGTACCACGGCAAATGCACCGATAATCATCGCAGAAATGATATGAAGAGAAATAACAACAGGCGCGGTATTATAGGTAGGTGCTATTTCGGGAAAAAATAACATAAGGCCTGTAATAGATAGAATTAAGAAGTTGATTGCGAATACCCAAAACCAAAGCTTCTCACCACCATTCGCAAACCCTGCTTCTGGATGTTGTTTGTCGCCGAAGTTTATGTATCCACCTGCTTTTTTAAACCAGTCAATATCATATTTTTTAAATAGCTGTTTCTTCCACCATATTGTCACAATGATAGAAGCACCAACTATGAACGGAAATACGGCTATTTCATGCAAATTGGATGAAAATTGAACCGCGTTTGCCCAACTCGTGCTACCAGGTTCGAATAGAACTTTTGCCGCACCAATAACGATGCCAGTAAGAATCAAAATAAGGCAAGGAATTGCTCCTAACCAATGTACAATTACGCTAGGAATCGACCAGCGTTGAATCATCTTGCCGCTAAAGCCTCCGTCTATCTTGGATGTGCCATTTACCAAGACAAATAAGCTCATGAGCAGCGCGACACCAAAAACACTCGCGACTAACAACCATGACAAGGTTGTTTGACTCGACAGAAGATCGAGCCATATAGAAGATTGTTCCATAATAATCCTGCATTATTAATATTAAATTATGGTTTAACCAATTAGATAAACACCTATTTATTATAATTAACAGCACTCATGTTGAATGTCGTTAATATTATCAATCGATGAAGCATCTAGTTTGTTAAAATATTTAAACAGCATGTTACTACTGGTAACATGTGTAAGTCGTTAAACTTACCGTTGGTAACTTGTGTGGTTTTTTTGATGTTACCATTGGTAAGTTAAAGTAATTGTGATTTTTACCATGTTTTCATAATAGTATCTTTATGAAAATGCCTAGCTATCTAGATAACTAATGATTTTTTGATTTAAATCATTAAAACTAATGGGGATAATTTTATATATCGTTTGCTTTCAATTTAACTTGTTGTTTTTGTTTAATTTTAAAGTTGTTTTTCTAAGTGAATGGTAGTTAGGAGGTGATATTGGTTACATATCTTCATTCGTCATTATCTAATTGGCAGTAGTAACGCTACTGATCAGATTGTTACAAAGTGAACATAGTATGTGGAAAGGCGGTAGGTTTTAATATTATTGAGTAAGTATTCTATGTATCTCTAATTGTAGATAATCCAAGGCAATCTCTCTTGGTATCTGCTCAGAGATGATAGATTCCCCGATAGATTCAATAATACTATTAATAGCGATTATCTTTAACCTATTATGATGATATTCATTTGTAACGGACATCTGAAAAATATCGGCATAAGATTCTATAAAAAAATCTTGAATGTTTTTAGAAAGATCTATGTTATTTGGGTAAGATTTAAGAGCCGCAACCGTTAAGTCATAAATCTCGCCATTTATTTGCATACAATTAATATAAGATTCACAAAGAATAGAAATAATATCGGTGATGGATTGATTACTCGATTCTTTGGCTGTTTGAATCGATTCTATCAGACGATTATCGATGTCTTGATATATTTGCTTTAACAAATTTTCTTTGTTTTCAAAATGATTATAGGCTACGGGTTTAGTTACTCCGGCCTCTTCTGCGACAGTGGATAATGTTAATGCTTCTGAGCCACGATTTTTGATAATCGATACCGCGACAGATAATAACTGTTCTCTTCTCTCATCTTTGAGCATACGTTTTGACATTTTTCACCCGAGATAAGCTTAAACAAGCAAATAAAATAACTAACTGAAAATAATTATACTTTTCGCCTACCACGCGCACAAGGAGATAAACAACGATCAACAAGGTTTATTCCGGCTAAAAATATTAGTTAGGGACATTATTGTAAAAGGCAACCCATGGGCTGCCTTCGTTGCATTGCAAAATCGACTTATCACCACATGAGATCATCTGGGACAACAAACTCTGCGTAAGGGTCGTCTTCTGCGAGTTCTTTTTCTGAAGAAGATTTGTTTTCAATGACAGCTTCAGCATCTCTTTCTGCGATTTTATAAGCAACAGATGAAGGGATAACAGCATAATTGTCTTCATATCTAGCGACAGAAAGAATCCCTTTAATCAATTGCCCTCTTGTTTCGTTATCTACGTACAGAGACTTAACTAGAGTACCATCGGTAAAGTTATATTTTATATCGCCATGTTTCTGATCGATTTTATTCATTTCAATGAGCTGCTTGACTTGAGCTTTAAGCTCTCTGCCAAATTGTTGCTCATCTCTCTGTTTATTGAGCTCGATATCTCGTAACCTTTGCGATTCTTTGTTTTGTTCTACTGCCGCTTTAGCTTCACGCGCTTGAACTCTAGATTTTTTTGAGCCTTTTGTGGCCTTTTTTAGTTTCTTTTCGTTTACTAAGCCAGCCTTTAGTAACTGGTCTTGCAAGCTTAACTTTGCCATGTCTATTCCAAGTTGGTTTTTAATCATTTTCTCATTTATAGCCGTGATTGACACTTTTTATTGATTAGCTAATTAAAAATGTTTAACACGCATGATATCAATGAAGGGTCAGCAGTGTGAAATGTTAACATTAATTTTGAATGCAATCTAAACGGTTCCCGCTAACTAAGTTTACATGAGTTTTATATAAGCAAAATAGTAACTTTCTCACTTTTGAGTCAAAGTTCAGAAATGTGGATAAAATATTAATAAATAAAGAAAACACTATAGATAGTTCCGTTCAATGTGAGTAGCCTTGCTTATCAGTGCGTAATATAATGCACGTATAATAAATTGAGAGAAAAAGGAATTCTTATGAAGAAGTTAGTAATGCTCGCGTCCACAATGTTAATGCTGTCTCCCCAGTTGGTTCAAGCTGAAGCTTATATCGGTGGCAAGTTAGGTTATTCATGGTTGGATGGGTCGTGTCCAACGGATAGCTCGTGTAGCGATGATGGTGGCGCTGGTGGTATTTATGGTGGTTATAACTTTACAGATATGTTCGGTTTAGAAGCTGGTTATGATTATTTGGGTGATTTTAAAGCGGCACCTTTTGATGATTCAATGAAGGCATTCACTCTCGCGCCAAAACTGACTATCCCAGTTAATGATATTGACTTATACGGTAAGCTTGGTGCTGCATGGGTTGATTATGCAGATATTAACGATACTGTACTATTAGCCGCAATAGGTGCTGAATATGGTTTTTCAGATAATATTTTTGGACGAGTAGAGTATCAACGTGTCAATAATATTACGAAAGGGGTTGTCGATAATTTAGATGTAAATTCTTTTTTCTTCGGACTCACCTATAAATTTGGCTCTAGTGCGCCAGCCGCTGTTGCTGTTGCTGAAGAATTAGCACCAGAGCCTATTCAAGAAGAAGTGGTTGCAGAGGCGATACCAGTACCCGAAACAAGATTGTTTCAAGAGTACGGTGTAGAGCTGTTTGATAATGACAGTTTTGAACTAGCACCAAATAGCGAACAGTATTTCAATTGGTTGGTTGGTGTTTTGAATAAATACCCTCAAGCTGAGGCTGAAATCATTGGGCATACTGATTCACGAGGTTCGGAAAAATATAATCAGTCATTGTCACAACAACGTGCACAGTCAGTAGCCGATTATTTGTATACACAAGGAATCGAAGAATCAAGAATTACTGTCCGTGGTGAGGGTGAAAGTAAACCTAAGACTTCAAATGATACTAAAGAAGGCCGCATGGAAAACCGTCGTGTAGAAGTCATTATTGATGAGTTTGAGATAGCACAATAGTGACGTGTGATTTTATTCAATATTAGTCAATTTCGGTAAATATTGGGAAAGGCTAGAGCATGAGTTGGCTCTGGCCTTTTTCTTTGTCTGCTGCGCTTGGATTGAGGCATTCAATATTGATGAAATCATAGGTAATATATTGAAATAAAATAAATTAATTATTGCCAATTCTTATTAAACCATGACCAGTTGAAGTTTTAAGTTGTCTGCTTAATCTCTGTTCTTTTATTGATATGGATCATCGTAGTTGGCGGAATTAGAAAACCAAAAATGGGATTTGTGATTTGTTACGCAGCAAGGGTAAACATTAAGGGCTAAGTTTTTTATTCAGTTAGTATTCAACAGGGGGAGGTGGTGAATGTTTTCGACAGGGGATAAACCTGGTGTAGGTTCATATGTATGCGCAAAATGTAAGATTGCTGTCGTACTAGGTGACGACAGAGAAATACTACCTTATTGTCCGTGTTGTGAATCGAATGAATACATGGCTCGAAATTGGAACGAAGAAGAAGCGTGATTTTTTAGCGATAAGCTTTAAGCCTCGATACATTCGAGGCTTTTTTGTATCTGATGCCTAAGATTATTTTGGCCCTCAAGCGGGCTGTGCCATTATGAGTAAAATATCTTATTAGAGTAAGAATCTTAATATGTTAGATAATGTTAATTTGAATCTACTGCGCTCCCTTCTTATTTTATTGGAAGAATGCCATGTTACTCGATCGGCTGAACGACTAAACATCACTCAATCTGCGGTCAGTCGGCAATTAGCACAACTACGAAACTTATTTGATGACCCCTTGCTCATTCGAGACGGTAATGAATTATACAAAACACCTAAAGCCGCAGAACTTAAAGTTAAATTAGAGCAGTTGTTTGGCGAATTTAAATATCTTATTGAAGAGCAATCTTTTGAACCTGAGAAGTGGGCAGGGGAAGTGAGTTTCTCTTGTAGTGACTATGTCGCCCAATATATTTTTCCAGAAATTGTTAAAAAAGTAAGTAGTTATACCCAAAAAGCCAAATTTAACTATCACCTTTGGCAGCCTCATTTAATCGAAAATTTTGCAAATAGTCCGATAAAGTTGGCTTCTACTCTTTTAGCCAATAAACCCAAAGGTCTATCTGGAAAATTAATTGGTGAAGACAATTTGGTTTGCGTTATGAGGAATACACACCCTTTGTCTAGTAAAAATGAGCTTTTTCTTGATGATATTCTTAGCTTCCAACATGTCATGATCACGGGTGGTGGTGATAAGAACAGTGAATTTGATGCTCGTTTATCTGCACTTAAGAGAAGCCGGGATATTGGTTTAAAGGTTCCCTTTTACTCTGCGGCATTGAGTTCATTGATAAACACCGATTACTTGCTTGTTATTCCTCAACATATTGCGAGGAATATGTGCGCGCATTTACCTATTTCTTATTACAGTCTTCCGATTGACTTGCCGGTGCAAAGGTATTGGCTTTTATGGCACCCAAAATATGATAACGAACCTTCCCATCAATGGGTAAGAGAATTATCTTATGAGATTATGAGAAGTTCGATCTACTCAGTAGGGTATGACTCTAACTGATGGTGAGCATGAGTATTGTTGATTTCATTTAATGGCGATTTTTTGTTAGCTTGACGATAGTTCGGATATTTTTGTCAAAAACGTTGAAGGAACACAAAATGACATTCTCAGTTTGGTTATCTCTTTTTACCATCTGCTTATTGGGTGCTATGTCACCTGGACCCAGTTTAGCCATAGTAGTAAAACACAGTTTAGCTGGGGGGAGAATCAATGGTGTTGCAACAGCATGGGCACATGCAACTGGCATAGCGATATATGCGTTTGTTACTCTCGTTGGGCTAGCGGCTTTATTGCATGAATACCCCACTTTATTTACCGTGATTAGCTATCTGGGCGCTGTTTATTTGGCCTATCTGGGTTTTTTAGCCTTAAGGTCTAAAGGCGGCGTGGCTGCTAAGCTTGAGTCGGGTGAGAGAGTCAGTGTGTTGCAGTCTGCAAAAGAAGGTTTTTTGATTTCAGTAACAAGCCCTAAAATAATGATTTTTTTTACCGCACTCTTCTCACAATTTGTCGGTGTGGGGGCTGAGTTATCCAGCCGGGTGATTGTGGTAGCGACACCTTATTTTGTTGATGGTTTATGGTATACCTTTCTCGCTTTTATGCTCTCTTCACCAACATTACTTGATAAATTGAAAAGCAAAGCAGTCCTGATTGATCGGCTCTCTGGTATCGTTCTTATTGCTTTGGCATTAAGGGTTGTTTGGGTCGCATAGGGAGTAAGTAACCCATATTTACTGATCTTCATCGGTTAGTAATAAATTCATGTATAAATGAAGCATCTTACAATTCATTCACCTATCTTATTGATTATTATCAATGAGCAAGGGCAATAATTTGTGTAAAAGTAATGCTCTTTCTTCTAGAGCTATTTGAGAAACCGATGACGACCAACAGTTCAAGTGATCCATTGAATAAAATGTATTCAAAGGATGTAAACCTTATTTCTACTACAGATACTTCCAGTATTGTTACTTACGCGAATAGTACTTTCTGTGATGTCGCCGAATATCAAGAACAAGAACTGATTGGCAACCCTCATAATATGGTTAGGCATAAAGATATGCCTAAAGCCGCATTTGGTCAGCTTTGGCAGTATATAAAATCGGGTAAAAGTTGGATGGGATTGGTCAAAAACCAATGTAAAGGTGGTGGTCATTATTGGGTCTCTGCTTTTGTAACTCCGATAATGAATGAGAAAGGCGAAATAATTGAATACCAATCTGTACGCTCAAAACCAGAACCAGAGCAGGTTGATAGGGCGGCTAATCTCTATAAAAAGATGAATAATGGCGATAACGTATCTCGCCAACGTTTTTCATCTCTTTCTATCAACGTTATGCTTTCTGCGCTTGTTATGTTGCAAGCCATTCTATTGTTCTTTGGAGTAAACCCTGTTTACATTGGCTTGTTTGGTATAAGCCTCGGCTGTGTTCTACTCGTTTCCTCTCTCTATCAGAAATCCAGATTCAATAAAATCGCGGAGTTGGCCAAAGAATCCTATGACAATCCATTAATGGAGAAACCTTATACAGGTTATTTTGATGATTGCTCTCGGGTTGAATTAGCGTTAATGATGAGAAGGGCAGAACTGCGTGCAGTCTCGGGTAGAACGACAGAAGTGACAGGAAAAATTTTAAACTCTGCAGAGGAGGAATTCAGAACGATAAAATCAATTGAACAGAGTTTAGGGCAACAATTTAGTGAAACGGAGCAAGTCGCAGCGGCGGCGGAGGAGCTCAGTCAGTCAATACATGAGGTAGCGAGCAGTGCTTCTCGTGCCTCCAAGGTAACAGAAGAAGCAAATCAAGAGTCTCAAAAAGGTTTAGAAAGCATCGCAATAACGATAGAAGTCATTGATAAACTTGCAGCAGAGTTAGAAAGTTCTAGGTCTGTTATTGATAGTCTTGCGCAAAACAGTCAGAAAATTGAAGGTATCCTTGACGTAATTGGGAATATTTCAGAACAAACTAATTTATTAGCATTAAATGCCGCGATTGAAGCAGCAAGGGCAGGAGAGCATGGCCGAGGTTTTGCTGTTGTTGCCGATGAAGTTCGTTCACTTGCGACGAAAACAAGATCGTCTACTAATGAAATCCAAGAAATGATTGCCCAATTACAAGCAACGGCAACGAATGCCGTAGATATCATGACGCGTGGCGGTGAATTATCATCCGAATGTACTGATAGAGCCAATCAAACTGGTGATGTACTTAATAACATAAGTAGCATGTTGAATCAGGTTACAGATAATAGCCATCAAATCGCTGTATCCGTTGACCAACAGGCAAGTGTAACGAATGAAGTTAATCGCAATGTTGCGAATATCAAAAATCTAGCAGATGAGACACTACGGGTTTCGAGCTCTTCTGTGTTGAGAACCAGCCAATTAGTTGATGACCTTGATGGCCTGCAAAGGCTTATACGTCAGTTTTAATGGTAATATGCAGAAAAGGCTACAGTGTTTGGCCTTTTCTGTTTCTGCTATATACTAATCCTATGACAGAAAGAACATCAGTGATCTGAATTAGGCTTAATAGAGAGAAAGTTTTGCTCTATCCTTTAGATTGAATCTCCCATGAGTATCAAAAAAGAGTCAGCAAAATAATCACGTGGCAATAATTAAAATTACAGTAGACAGACTTCAACCCGGAATCCACATTCGATTGCCCGTCAAATGGAATGAGCACCCGTTTTTATTTAACAGCTTCAAACTAAAATCTCAAGATCAGATCGATCTCATTAAACATTTGAACATTCAATATGTATATGTTGATCCTACTCAGAGTGATGTTGCTCCCCTTCCTGTCAAAGAAAGTCCAGATGTAGATATCGCTGATTCTGAAAGTATCGACCTTGAAGCGAAAAAAATGTGGGAAGAGAAACAAGCTCGTATAGACAAACTTAATGTCTATAGAAAAAGAGTGATCAATTGCGAGAAGGAATTCGAACGTTCACTGTCTCAGCTACGCTCTGTCATGAGTAAGGTAAGGAATCGCCCTGAGTCTGCTGTTGAAGAAGCAAGACTTATGGTTGATGACATCGTTGAAAAATTGTTATCGGATGATAGCGTCACATTGCATCTGATGAATGGCAAGAATGAATTTGAAGATATGTACTTTCACTCACTCAACGTGTCAGTGCTTGCGATGATGATAGCGAAAAGCAAAGGTTTCGATTCGCAGCAGATTAAAGACATTGCATTTGGTGCTCTTTTTCATGATATAGGAAAGATTAAGCTCCCGACGACTATCCTTAGAAAACAGACCGCGCTTACCATACCTGAAAACAATTACTTAAAATTGCATCCAAAATATGGATTAGATATAGCGGAATCAGCAAAAAACTTTCCAATATCAACCAAGAACATCATCATCCAACATCATGAAACGTTAGATGGCTCTGGTTATCCCAATGGATTAAAAGGGGATGCGATAGATGAGCTTGCTCAAGTTGTCTCGCTGGCTAACGCTTACGATAATCTGTGTCATAACAATATCGTTACCGAGCAGAAAATTCCTTATTATGCTTTGTCTCATCTATATAAGAACTGTAAACACCTCTATAGCGCTGACAATTTAAACCTTTTGATCAAGTTTATGGGCGTTTACCCACCAGGAACAGTGGTTCGCCTATCGAATAAAATGGTTGGATTAGTTATTTCAGTGAATGCCAAGCATATATTGTCCCCTAATGTACTGTTATATGATCCTAAGGTGCCACGGACTCAAGCCCCAATATTGGATCTGGCGGATGAAGATTTAAAAATAGCAGGCACTATCTTACCCGCCAAGCTTCCGGAAAATATAAGAGAGTATTTAAATCCTCGCTCTCGTATAGCTTATTTTTTTGATAGCGATGAATAGGTAAAAACGTACTTTATCCACAGCGGCCTGTGTATAAAGTGTGTGTGAACCATGTATTAATCGGTATTGAAATAAAACACCAATAAAACCACTTTTTTCTCAAAAAACAGTTGCTAAGTTAAGTGCACTCTCTATAATGCGCCTCACTGACACGGTAGAGCCCACAAGGCTTTGCGGATAAATCAGTAAGACGAGCAGCTTGAAAAAGCCTTTCGAAATTAAAATGAAAAAGTATTTGACTCTTCACTTTAAATCGCTAGAATGCACGTCCGCTTCAAGGAAAGCTTTACAGCAACTGAGAAGCAACGCTCTTTAACAATTTAAACCTATATCAATCTGTGTGGGCACTCGTTGATGACAATCGAAGATGATTCTCTGCCTTAGGGCACGAAATCAACAACGGTTTCAATGAACTGAGTGACCTAATTTGA
>NZ_JBCDMC010000014.1:0-97379 GCF_042465995.1 Vibrio frigidus
CTTCGTCATTCCCGTGAAAACGGGAATCTTAGATCCCCATTTTCATGGGGATGACGTTGGTTTTCGTGAAAATAGGCCCATTTTAATCGAGATGACAGGTTTAGATAACGTTAACCGAACGGCATTGAACCCTATGATTGCGGTTGGCTTTTAAATTGCTTTGTTATGTTTAGTCTGGTTTTGCACAAACGATGAGTGAGCCTTTGTCTGTGTAGTTACTCGCATTGGGTTTGTAACTTGATTTGCTTAATATCGCAACTGGAGTGCCCTTCTCTGGAGAGATTCCAACCATTGAGCTGTAAGGCAAATATTTATACTGAAAACGTAGTAATGCTCCACTTTTATAAGCGTCAAGCATTCCCAATACGAGCCCTTTACTCTCACAATATAGTTTCGCTTCCTCCGGTAAATACAACCGTTCCTCATCAACGTATTTTCCTTCTTCTGTTTTCTGAACTTCTCTTTCGATAAACACTACACGTTTACCATCTTCATCTTCAACCCCAAGGTAAGATAAGTCGATTTTCAAATTTCCATGAAGTTTATCATCATCACCTGCCAACATTAGTAATTCATATTTTGATTCCAGAGGTCGACTAGCATTTATGTACAAACCAATTGGCATTTCAAGGTTATTAATTTCATTAAAATGTGTAGTTTTAATATGCATATTATCCTCTGAAATTGTAATCAATCGGTTATCATATTGGTTATCAAAACCAACGGGTGTTATCGACCCATCTTGATTTACATATCCTATTTCATTAATGACCATCTTATTTCCGCTAATAAATAAGAAATTATTGAGCGTTTGTTCTTTATCTTTGTCTTTATGAAACCAGCGAATATCAATTTGTACAGTACCATTAGGTAAAAATTGAGCACTATGTTTTGTCACCAACGACGTAGCAAGTAATTCTGGGTCTTCAAAAAAAGAGTAGTCGGCCTTTCTAATGTAGGCTTCTGATATATCTGGCCAACCGTAGGTCATTCCACCACCATGATTAAAACCATGATTATGATGTTTCTCATGCAAATAAATATCATTGGGCGTAATCTGCCCTTTTTTATATAGCACTTTATCAACAACACTTAACCAACCATTCCCTACCGTCGCCATCCCATAAACTAGTCCATCTACATAGCGAGCTTCATAATGAGAGTTAGGCTTATGATTTAGTAAACTGAACAGTTTTTCTGTCGCTGAATCACTATCCGAATAGCGTAGCATTGGCGTTGAATGATCAAACCCACAATCGTAACTCTTGTTTGGAATTCTATTCTCTTTCGTTGATAAGGTTGGTAATAACCCAGATCGCTTCAGTAAGTAAGTAGTAGCTTGATTTACATAAGGAAAATAGTTATTGATCACCCGGTAACCAACTATCTCTTTAGTAAAGCTTTCTATCTGAGCTGCGGTTGCATCTAATGTTGTATCGTCATTCGTATTGGTATTAAATGAATTGATTTTCACTCTAAAAAAGGGGGTTTCTTCATAAATTAATATTGTTGTGTCACTAATAGATACAGGGCTTTTTACGGTGATAGTAGAGAATGCTTCAACCGTATGTTCAATGGTATAGAACAAATCCCCTATTTGTACAACTGGATGGACAAGAGTTCGAGGGGTGTTGTTAGATAGCAGAAACTGAAAATTGCTTTCATAAGAAACCGATACATCATCTAAGTCCATGCCATCTCTTAGCTCTCGCGCTATCAATCCAGTTCTTAGAATAGATTCTGAAGCTATCAGGTACGAAATACTCGGGTCGAGAACAGTCAGATCATCACTGTCATCTTCCGTTTCATCTAAACCTGTGTCCACTTCACCCGGGATATCATCATCAACGATAACTTCACCCGCGATGCCATCACCGTCTTTACACCCTCCTAATATAATAATAATACTGAACAAAAAACATTTAATTCCGCAACTCATAATAAGGCTCCACCAATAAATACTAAACAGGGTTAATACGTATGCAGACTGGAGCCGAAAGAATGATTAATACAATCATAAACAGTAGATTACAATATAATTGTCATATTATTGACATTCAGACAATTTTATAAATAAATACCACGTAAAAACTTCACCCTACAATAGAGTTGATTCTAATTAGTTTGAGACATTACAACATAGCAAACCTATACGAATATTTATTAACTAATGCCTAATGTTATTTAATGGTTTAAGGCGTTGTAAGTGAGTAGCTATACTTATACCTACTCACTTTTATTTATTGAATGGCAAAAAGAACGAATATCATTATTTTATATTCGTTCTTTTTTTACAATTTATTTGTATGAACTAATTTTCTAATAAATCTCCCTGCAATCCTTGATTGCGATTTTGCTTCTTACTGAACCCTTTCAGTCCTACAACATGCACATGTTCGTGGTCTTTGAATATCTTTCGAACGAGTTTATAAGTTGTCCCTTGCTCAGGACTGATATTTTCCGGTGCTGCAATAAGTAACTGCATATCTAAGCGATCACATAATTCGAATAATGTATTGATCGATTTGCTGTCTAATCGAGCGGCTTCATCTAAGAAGAGTAAACGGCATGGTACGATATCTTTGCTACGCAACCGACGAGACTCTTCTTCCCAGCTTTGAACCACCATCAACAATATTGACTGACCAGTTCCGATTGCTTCACCAGTAGAAAGCGCGCCTGATTCGGCTTGTAACCAACCATCTGTTCCTCGATTCACTTCCACGCTTAATTCAAGGTAGTTGCGATAATCGAGTAGCTCTTCTCCCAATATTTGAGGAGAGCGCTGCCCCATATCGATATGCGGGTTCACACGATGAAACAACTTAGCCATCGCTTCTGAAAAGGTAAAACGAGAGGTTTCAAAAAGGTCCCTGTGCGTATCCTGTTGATGAGCCAATCCTTTTAAAAGTGTCTCGTGACTTTCACGAATGTTCACGTTCAAGCGAACACCTTTCACCTGACCAAAATTAATATTCGATAAACCTTGGTTTAGCAGTCGAATACGGTTTTGTTCTCGTTGGATTGTTTTCTTGATTATCGATGCTGCAGAATCGGAGCTGATCGCTAAACGATTTTCACGCAACGTCAGTTCCTCACTCAACCTTGCTAACTCGACTTCCATCTCTTCTATCGCTTCGACCGGGTCATCAGTGCGAATAATATCTTGTCGGATACGCTGTTTGAGGTGCTGATAAACAGCAATGTAAAACAGCACTTTGCGTTCAGGATACGTATTTTCTTCGGAAGCTCGTAATGTGTCACGAAGCTCTTCATTATCAGCAACCGCTAAACGAAGTGCTCCTAAAGACTTATCGGACATGGAACGCAGCTCCCTAGCACTTAAATAGGCGAGTTCACGGCGATAGAGGCGTCTTTCTACGTCATGTTGCTTCGCAAGGCGTAGCACCTCGCACCAACCTGATTTCGCCAATACCGCAATATTTCGAATCTCTTTATATTCTTTTTCTGAACGCTTTAGCGTTTGTGTTACTGATTTCATTTCCAGTTCAGTCGCGGTAATAGTACGCGAATACTCACTCCTGCGGTTTCGGCTAGAATGCAGTTGATCGAACAGCGATTCTTTGCGGGTACGAGCACGATCTTCTGAACCTTCAGAAGTGCTAACTCCGAACTCTTGCAACTCGTCTTTAAATTCTTGTACGGTCTCAGATTTGGCTTGGTAAGCACTTTTGAGTGATACTAATATTTGATTTGTCTGATTAAATTCATGATTTACCAGCTTTAACGACGCCCTATAATTTACTCGAAACGATTCAGCTTCAAGCAGTTTCTGTTTTAGCTGTTCACTTAGCTCACTGCTTTTGTCTAACATTGAGACAGAATCTTTGTAAGCGAAATAAGCGCGACGCTCTTTTAGATCAGCTAGAGCAAATTGATTACGTTTCAATGCCCGTAAGCTTTGATCAACCTGCTTGTATTCCAATTCAATTAAGACAGATTGTTCGGGGTCATTCGCCAATGCCGGAAGATACCCTTCAAGCACGTTGATTCCGGCTTTATGTCGGCTAATAAATTCTTTACTTTCAGCCACGTTATCCAGTTGTCGCGCTACGTCTGAACGTCTTTCCTCTATGGTTGAATCCTCAGCTAGATAACCGATAACAGGCAAGATTTTATCCAGTAAACTTATCGCTTGTTTACTTAGGAGTAATAGAGACTGCTGTTGCTTAGTCGCTGACTCTATGCCGCTTAACTCACGTTGAGTCTCTGCTAACGTCGCCCTGACCTTTTGCATCTCTTTTTCAGGGTCCGTGTCAAACGCATCTTGAATATGAATCGATACAAACTGGCTAAATCTTTGGTACAAACGTAGTATTTTTTGCGAATCAAACGCCGCTATAGAATGCAACTCAAGAACGTCGTCTCGCTCTTTTCGCAAGGTATCTAACCTTTGCTCGCGTGCCGCTCGGCCAAATAGAGGTATTTGTGGGAAACGAGAATACCGCAATTGCCTTTCATTGTATTGGACGCAAACAGCCCCTTCCAATTCACTTGCATCGAATGTGCTGTCATCAAACGCGTCAACGTTGCCCTCTATAACATAAATGTCTTCTGGGCAATCTGTCATTTGATTCAGTTTTTCTTTCACGCCACTCAGATCTGAAACAACAATAGCATGACGGGCAGGGCCATACATGGCACTAAAATACGGTGCATCCTCCAGAGTAATGTCGTCATATATTTCTGATAGCAGGACACCGCCCAATGTTACCGAGACGTCTTTTAAGCGTGTGTCGTTTGCTCCCCCCGATGAGGCAAGTTGTTCTATTTGCTGATTGAGCTGATCCCGACGTATTGCTAATCGCTCTTTCTCTTGGTTAGTCTGCTTTTCTGTTTCCAATACTTTATGCATGTGGGACATAACCGCTTGGCGGCTATTCAACGGTTCATCGGTCTGTGTAACCAGTTGTTCAAGCGCCTCGTTTGCCTCTATCCATGCGGGTGCGCGAGCTTCGAGTTGCTTTATGGCCAACTGAAAGCTCTGTACCTGTTGAGTAAGCTGGATTCGTTGGTCTCGGCCAGACTCTATTGAGCGCTCTATCTGCTCAATCAATGCTTGATGATGCAGGTACTCTTGACTCACATCACTCTCGTCATTGAGATCAAACTGAAATGCGTTCCTATATCTCTCCGCAAGATCTAATGCCTGCTGCTGTTGATAAAGTTCGCGCTCGATCTCCTTAAATTGTGACTGCCACTGCGGCTCATTTGCCAGTAATAACTCCCCACCTTTTAGTGTCGTTATCGCTTGTTTTGCGTACTTTAAGACGTCCGCTCTTTCTGCATCAACATAGATACTTTGAACCAAACCTAAACCTGCTTCAAACTGTTCAGCCGCCGCCGCCGAAATATCAAGTTTATGCTTAAGCGCCAACAAAGTTTGAGTTTGCTCTTTTTCTTGCTGCTTAAGCTTCGCGGATAGAGGTGCAATACTTTCAAGACAAAGCGTGGGGTCTTCAACGACCATGCGCGCTTGTTGCAAAGATTCTACTGCTTGTTGATATTGCAACGCGCGTGTTTGTTGCACATCGAGTGCTTGTTGGTAGTCTGCCAGCTGCATCTGCAAACTATCAACTTCTTGCTCTGCCAGTACCGCTTGTTCTTCGTGATGTAAAACGCATTCTTGCGACTCTTCCACCACCATCATCTGCTCTTCTAACCGCTCATTTAACGCGGCTAGGTCATCGATGTAGCGTTCAATTTTCTCTTTCTGTCTCAATGCATTCTGAACTAATTGAAGATGATCGGATGCGGCTTGGTGGTCTAATTCAAGATCGAGCTCTTGCTCCATTAGGCGTTCTAACTCTTCCTGAATAGAACTAAGCAGTTGATTCTGCTCTACTAGCTGACGCCTTGAGGTGAACAGTTCACTGCGCAATGATAGCGCTTTATCGAGTCGACTTTTTCGATCGTTCGTATGACGCATGTAGTCAGAGGCAACATAATTGGTTGATTCAGTAATTAGATGCTTAAATAGGTCTCGGTCAATCTGCGTCGCTTTAATCGCATCAAGCGTGATTCGATTTTCACGCAGTGCTGATTCCATATCTTGAAACGCTTTTTTAACTCCACCATTTTGAGGCAATAAATAATCCCTTAACGAACGCGTGATCGCACTAGAGATCCCACCGTAAAGTGAAGCCTCAATCAGACGGTAGAATTTTGAACGGTCACTGCTGTTTCTCAATTTTTTCGGCAACACGCCAAACTCAAACATCTGCGAATGATAATCGGCGACTGAATTGAACCCTTTAAACAGGACCCCTTCAATCTCACCAATTACTTGTTTAAGTTCGTTGATAGTTCTGACGCGAGCACTATTGTTAGATAAGGCTTCAATCAACACGTCAGTCGGCTTCATTTGGCTTGGCAGCCCTTGAATCACAAACGGTTTAATATCGACTTTTTTATCTCGGCCGGCGACTTGCTGCAACCTAACACCAAATAGGACGCGCTGTTTTCTTGAATTAATGACATCCAACGCTGCATAGCAAACACCAGGCTGTAGCTTACCGAATAACCCTTTGTCTCTTGATGCTTGCGAGCTACCTGCCTCTGTGGTATTTCTGAAATGCAACAAGGTTTGATCCGGTATAAGTGCGGTAATAAATGCCGCCATTGCCGTTGATTTTCCTGCGCCGTTACCACCAGAAAGTGTTGTAACCAAATCATCGATATCAAAAGTACGAGCAAAAAACCCATTCCAGTTAATCATGGTGAGTGATTGATATTTACCTCTTTCAATCATGCTTCGTCCTCTATTTCTTCGCCGTGTTCATGGTTATCATTCTGTCGTTGGATTCCTGAGGGTTCGTTATCAAGTTGTTGGGCTGTCACTGCCTCTCCATTACGTATCAGTCTCAATTGAGCTTCTTTTAATTCGTCCCCTAAACGAGCATCTGCTCCAAAACGGAACACCGCTTCACTGATGCGAAATTTTCCGTCCTCTCCTATCGCGATAACCATACCAAGTCGCTTTAAACGTCTTAACGAAGTTCTCACTTTCTCAAATAACTTCTCTTTATCAAGATCCGATCCCGTAGAACGATGGGTAACGATGCGCATTAATTTTTGCTCGTCCGCTAACACGAGTAACTCTTCATACAATTCTTGATTAGTGAAAATGCCTTCATGGGCCAAACGTTCAGGGCTAAGGTAAAGAAAACAAAGCACCTTCCCCACAAGCATATCGAGTTCTGACAGGACACTGCGACAGATCAACGCCGTTGAGCGGGGTCGCAAATAGAAAAACCCTTCTGGTGCCTTAACCAGTTCGGTATTATATCTTTGATAAAACAACGTCAATTCCGTTTCAAAGTCAGAAAGTAATGCGTGATTGTCCATATCATCGGTTGAAATGTGTCTGCCTGCTCTTAGCATGCTGTCTAAAGCCGGAAACAGTGGGTTGGCTATCGCTTTTACCAGTTTGTCTGGCATATATTCGTCAGTATTTATTGATGACATTTGCTTGTACCTTTGCGCCAAAATCGTTAATAGATTGCCAATCTGGCTGAATAGCCTGATAGTCAGATTCAGAATATCCAAGCCTAACGGCTTGATCGATCACAATTCGAGCGAGATCAAAATGATGAGCTTGCGGGTGTTGTGCGAGATAATTTTTCAGCACCGAGCCAAGCTCTATCGCCTTACCTTGCTCTTTATGTAATGCCAACATCGACGCTACCTGCGTAGATAACTCGTCGTTCACTTGTTGCAGCTCTTCGTATTCAACTTCCATGGGAAGATGACCAGTGACCTCATCGTCCCGTAAAACCATTGCTTCATCTCGAAGGTCGGTCAATTTTTCTGCATCAGCATAAGTGAGATACCAAGGAGCATCAAAGTACTCGTTAACTGATTGGCGAAGCCTTTGACTGAATGCTCGGTTTTTATCCATGTCTATCGCCGTGCGAATAAACTTGTGCACATGCCTGTCGTACCCGATCCAGAGGTCTATCGCCTGTTGCCCCCAACTAACAATTCGGTCTAGTTTGACCTGCAGACTAAACAAAATTTGGTCCACAAAATCTAACGCTTCTTCACCGCGTATTTGCTCTTGAATATCAAGAATTCTAGTTTGCAGCTCATCGCCTACTGTTTGTAACGTATCTTGCAGCTCTCGCAGTGTATTAGAGGTAGCAGATAGTAGAGATTCACAATTACTGATGGCTTCCTGCCAATCTTTGTTTAGTAGCTCAGCGATTTGCTGTTTAACTTCTTGTTGTTGATCATCCATTACCCGTTGATTTAGATCTATCTGATCGAATATTTCGCCAACCGAGTATTTCAGTACCCCATACACTTTCTTGTGCCAGTAAGCGATATCGCCACCTTCAAGGGCGGCCGCCATTGCTTTCTCCATCTCATCGGAGACCATCGCTAACTGAATAGAGAGCTTTAGCTCTGAAAACTGACGATGCCTAAGGTAATAATCTGTAATACCAATGGCTAAAGACGAGAGCCTATAGATACTTGACCCATCGGTGCTTTCACTGGTAAAACGGCTGATTAGCTTTTGATTCACTAATTCATTTATCGCGTTGTTTGCCCTGAAACTGGTCGCGTCACCGGTACTTTCAAATTGCTGAGTGACAATCTTGAACGCATCATGCAGCTCTCCTTCACCCAACTCATCATCAAATTTTGTATCCCCTAAAACGGCTATTGAGATTAGAAAAGCCAACCGTTCGCTAGAGAGATTCAATGAGAAGTCATGTTTTTTCACCCAACTAACCAATTCTTCTATCGGCTGCTGTGAAAGCGCTTGAGTTATTTCACTCATCATTGTTCCTATTAATTGTTACGCTTAAATATATAGGCAAACTATTTCACCTTCTCCGATCTATATTGAACCAGAGAATAAATTAACGAATAGTCTCCAAGTAAGCCGTTTTTGACAATGTCTTGCTTCCCTAAGTTGCACATCTCTGAAGAGATATCACACAAAGAGAATCGATGGCGTAGCCCCGCTATTCGTTGAAATATTTGCGCTAGACCATCATTTTCACACTCAATACTTTCCATTTTTATGATTGGAACATCATTTTTTAAATGAGCCCGCTATTCTGTCATAGGAATAATAAGAATAAAGGGGTATGCTGCGTTTTTACTTCTAAGTGATGGTTTTTCGGACTAATTAAGTATGTTTGAGCTGAAAAAGATAGTTTCTTCTCTAGCAATGCCCTTACCCGCTCTATTATTTATCGGGTTCATCGGTTTGTTATTTATTATGTTTACCCAGAGACACAAGTTTGGCGTGCTATTTGTGTTTTTCTCGTTAACTGGCATTTTTCTCGTTTCTTTCCAACCTGTTTCTACTCGTCTATTGATGCCAATGGAAAGAGAGATTACCGTTTTTTTACCGGTGGATGAAAACATCGATTATGTAATGGTATTAGGTGCTGGCCATGTTGTAGATGATCAAATTCCACCGACTTCAGAACTCAATCGGACCGCGTTAATGCGATTAACTGAAGGGATTCGAATTATCCGAATGTATCCAGGGTCAAAATTAATCCTGTCTGGTTACGCAGGAGGTACCGAATTCAGCCATGCAAAAATGATGGCAAGAGTCGCGTTAGCACTTGGTGTCGCAAAACCTGATATTATTCTTCTCGAAACCGCAAAAGATACGTGGGAAGAGGCAAGGCAAGCCGCCGCTTTCGTAAATCAAAGCAAACTTGTCTTGGTCACCTCTGCGAGCCATATGAAAAGAGCGCTTATGGAGTTTAATTCTGCGGGTCTGAATCCAACGCCTGCACCAACTAACTATTTGGCGCAATCGAATATCGAACAATATTGGCAAAAATACACCCCCCAATCCGCCTATTTAGAGCAAACCGAACGCTATTGGCATGAACAATTAGGCCTTTGGTGGACATACGTTCGAGATACGCTTCTCACTGCGGAAGAAACGGAATTGAAGGTTACCCAACCAGAATAAAAAAAGGCCGAGGAATATCCTCGGCCTTTTTTACTCTAATCATTCCGTTTATTTTATTCGCCGGCAAACATGTAACCCTCTCCATGTACCGTTACGAATATTTGAGGATTCTTAGGATCATATTCCATCTTCGAACGTAAACGTCTTATTAACACATCAATCGTTCTGTCATTAGGTGCATCGACTCGATGACTAATTAGGCTCAGTATTCTCTCGCGGCTCAGCACCTTATTGGTATGCGTCGTTAACGCAACCAATAATTCATATTCAGCTTTGGTTAGCTTCACCGGTTCGCCATCTTTGCATAAGGCTCTGCGTTGAATATCAAATACCCAATCACCAAAATAAACCGTATTTCCAGAGATATCTACAAGCTCTTTATCTTCTGGGATTTGATTTACCAGAGAGATTCGCCAGAGAAGGTTTTTAACCCGAACAAGAAGCTCTCGCAATTCAAACGGCTTGGTCACATAGTCATCCGCTCCCATTTCGAGCCCTACAATTTTATCAATGCTATCGGTTCGACCAGTCACCAGAATGATACCGATAGTAGACTGGCTACGCAGCTCTCTCGTTAACATCAATCCATCTTCGCCCGGAAGGTTGACATCCAACATGATGAGATCAATCTCTTTTTCAGCGAGTATCCCACGCATTTGCTGACCATCTTCTGCTTCACTAACTTGATAACCTTCTTTTTGAAAGTAACCGACAAGTTTACTTCTAGTGACAACATCATCTTCTACAACTAATACATGACTGCTCATAATCGCCGCTTATATCTTGTTTGATTGATAGCATCTTATTCATATCTATTAACAATTCTAGCAATAGTTTTAAAAAACGCGCAAAATTTGTCACTTTATTGATTAAAGGCAACTTATTGACTTTGGGTTAATTTCCTTACATTTCCTGTCATATTTATTCATATTTTGGATTAGTTCTATTCACATTTTTTGCTTACACTAATAGAGACCTCATTAGTTTAGGAAATATCGTGATGGAAGAGACAAAAGCATTTAACGAAAAACGAGCTGAAATATATTGGTGGCTCTCAAGCCTGTTTGCGCGTGAACTAACACCAGAAGAAATTGAAACATATCAATCTCATGAAATCCGTTCTTTTTTAACCGGACTGGGAGAGAACGAAAACTTAAAAGAACCTGTAAACAAATTCATCGACGCTCTCAACCGCTTACAAGATAGAGAAGATGCTCATTTAGAGCTGGCCGCTGATTATTGTGAACTATTCTTAACCACTGATTCTGCTGGTGCACTTCCCTATGCATCGATGTACATTGGTAAAGCAAAATTGCTCAACGATAAACCCGCTAGAGAGATGGAAGCATTGATGCAAAGCAAAGGTATTGATGTGAAGGAAAGCTTTAACGAGCCCGCTGATCACGTTGCCATTGAACTCGATTTTTTGGGTAATATGATCATTCGTTCCAACGAACTAGAAAAACTCCAGCACATAAACGATGCTTTGGTCGAACAAAAAGATTTTATTGAAACTTATCTGATGAGCTGGATCCCTCAGTTCAGCGAAAAGTGTGTCAAGTTAGATGACTTTGGTTTCTATAGCAGCATTACTGAACTGCTAGTTAACTTCTGTCAACTAGATTGCGTCTACTTGACTGGCGAGTAAGCCTTGGTAAATGTAGATACTAAGTATTAAATCTGAGTACTAGATCTTAATACTAAATTTCTATCATTGTTTACTGAGCTATTTGCCTATAAAATTGTTCTCATACTTACGAGTAAAGATTACTGACAGCCGCTATGTTTAATAGCGGCTTTTGTGTTTTCTCGACATTAGCTGACGAAATCGCTTTCAATGTCTGTATGATATAATACGCACTAAAAACTCAGCCTTCGCAGAATAGGACAACCATAATGGCAACGATTAAAGATGTCGCCCGCATAGCCGGTGTATCCACAACCACTGTGTCTCACGTTATTAACAAAACTCGCTTTGTTGCAGAAACGACTCAACAAAGGGTTAACGAAGCGGTAAAAGAGTTGAACTATGCCCCCAGTGCCGTTGCTCGTAGCCTAAAATGCAATACCACAAAAACTATCGGTATGCTTGTTACTCAATCCACCAACCCATTTCTTGCAGAAGTGATTAACGGTGTCGAGAGCTATTGTTATCGCCAAGGCTATACTCTCGTGCTTTGTAATACTGGAGGTATCTACGAAAAACAACGCGATTATATCCGCATGCTTGCTGAAAAGCGCGTTGACGGTATTTTTGTGATGTGTTCTGACCTAACTCATGAACTCCAGCAGATGCTCGACTCTCATGCTGACATTCCAAAAGTATTCATGGATTGGGGACAAGGTGAATCGTTATCAGAGCAATCAAAAGACAAGATAATCGATAACTCCGAGGAAGGGGGTTACTTGGCGACGAAGTTTCTTATTGATAACGGTCATACTGATATCGTTTGTTTGAGTGGCCATTTAGATAAAACACTGTGTATTGAGCGACTCGACGGGTATAAAAGAGCGTTGGCAGAAAACAACATTACGTTTAATGAAGCTAACGTGTTTGAAGGTAACTTTGAATGTGATACTGCCGTCGAAACAGCAGATAAAATTTTGGCTATGGATAAAAAACCAACCGCTATTTTTTGCTTTAACGACACTATGGCCCTCGGCATGATGAGTAGACTTCAGCAAAATGGGATACGTATACCTGAAGATATCTCTATTATCGGTTACGATAACATTGATTTAGCAGAATATTTTTCACCTCCATTAACGACAATCCACCAACCGAAGCGACGCGTCGGTAAAACCGCATTCGAGATTTTATTGAGTAGAATTAAAGACAAAGAACATGAAAGGCGTATTTTTGAAATGCATCCGGAGCTAATGGTTCGTGAAAGCGTAAAAAACATCAAAAATTAATGTTTAATTTTAAACACTTAGCATAAACTGACTAAGTATTGACTACAAATGCATAATTACACTGAATAATTGAGACTAATATCACACTAGAAAATTCTATTGGTGATCTTTGTTCAAACTTTACCTATATTAATAGAGTCACGATCAGGGCAAACCAATTGAAAAGTTGGGACGCAAAGCTTCCGGCCTCACGTTAATTTTGCCAATTTGGCAGAATTGAAAAGGTAGCGGGGTTACCGAAGACCGGTTAACAAATTAGTCATGAGTTCTAACTTTCCTCTGACATCTCAAGTAAAATATTTGTTAATTTCTCGGTTCTGAATTGGTTGATGCAATTTTTAACCTGAGATTTATAAAAATGGACAAACCAGTACTTAAAAACTCATTAAAACTGTTTGAATTATTTGGCAAGATAAAATCTCGCTCGATGTTCGGCGGATTTGGCATCTTTGTTGATGACGTCATGTTTGCTCTCGTCGTTAATGATTCACTTCATATTCGCTGTTGCGAATCTCTTGAGAAACAGTTTAAGCAAGCAAACTACCAACCTTATGTATACAAAAAACGTGGATTCCCTGTTGTTACCAAGTATTTTGCTCTCCCAAATTCACACTGGGATAATAGCGATCAGATACTCAAAATAGCAGAGCTTGCTTTAAAAGCCGCTCATAAAGAGAAAGAATCGAACGCGGAAGAAAAACCCACTCGCCTAAAAGACCTGCCTAACCTTCGTTTAGGTACAGAGCGCATGTTAAAAAAGGCGGGGATTAATTCGGTTACCGCATTGAGAACAATGGGCTCTGTACAAGCTTTCAAAGCTATTCAGGCATCTCAAGAAGACCAACTTAATATCGAATTACTGTGGGCACTTGAAGGCGCTTTAAATGGCGAACATTGGTCTGTTATTTCTCAAGCACGCAGAAGCGAACTCATCGATTCACTTCGATAAATCGTCGTCATTTTTACAATTTCTATAATTAAAAAACCGCTAAGCGACGCTTAGCGGTTTTTTAACGCCTATATGAAAGTTTTTCCTAACTTAGCCTGTCATAATAAGTAATATCATTTTATTGGAATTATCTAAATGAACAAAAAACTCATTATTGGCTTAGTTTTGGTTGCTACAATTATTATACTTGCTACTCAGTTTGGTCAGTATTTCACTTTAGAAAACGCCAAACAACAGCAAGCACTACTTGCTGAATACATTGAGAACAACTTTGCGACAGCGGCTCTAATCTACTTCTTAACTTATGTTGCGGTAACGGCTTTTTCTATCCCTGGGGCGGCCGTGGTTACCTTGTTAGGCGCGGCATTGTTTGGTTTTGTTACCAGCATATTCCTTGTATCATTTGCGAGCACTATAGGGGCAACGTTAGCTTTTTTGAGCAGCCGGTATCTGCTTAGAGACTGGGTACAAACTAAATTTGGTACAAAACTTGAAACCTTGAATCAAGGCATTGAAAAAGATGGGGCATTTTATCTGTTTTCACTAAGACTGATCCCTGTGTTTCCCTTCTTTCTTATCAACTTGTTGATGGGGCTAACACCTATATCAACCGTAAGGTTTTACCTAGTAAGCCAACTTGGTATGCTACCGGGAACCTTGGTTTACTTAAACGCAGGTACCCAATTAGCCAATATTGATAGCCTGTCTGGTATCGTATCTCCTAGTGTATTGGCTTCGTTTGTTCTGTTAGGCCTTTTTCCAGTGATTACAAAATGGATTATGGCCAAGCTACGTCCAAACAACCCGGCTTAACCTATGAAAGTGTTTTGCGCATCCAACCCTACTGAAGCTCATATTGTCTGTGGGCTTTTACAACAGCACTCTATTCGTGCAGAAGTGCGCGGAGAAGGTATCTTCGGTCTCAAAGGCGAACTTCCGCTAACGGAAGATACGGATCCATATGTGTGGTTGCTACAAACGAATAAAGTTGAAGCCGTAAAGCGGTTAATCTTAGATTATCAGCACCAGCAAGAAAATCTGGTGGATTGGACTTGTATTGGATGTGGTGAAGTAAACGAAGGCCAATTTGGACTTTGTTGGAATTGCAGTCATAAGTAACAAACGTGAGTAGGCAGTTACTTTATTTGTTGGTGAATAAAGTCTATCGATTTGGCGTTAAATTCATCTGGTTTTTCTACGTTACACACGTGACCACAATCTAATATTTCATGTAGCGTACTTTCACTGTGCCTAGCGACCATCTCTTTTACTGGAGTGATAAACATATAGTCTTTATCGCGCATTAAATAAAGTGTTGGAATGACCAGATCTTTATCTCTGAAATAACGCATCATTGGGTTCACCTCGGAGGTGAGCCTAACCCAGCGTTTAAACTCTTTTTGGCAGAGTTTTTTGGCTTCGCGTACGAATATATGACGAGATTCTTTCTGACTTCTCTGCGGCATGACGATATAGGCAAACAGGCCATATAGCCACATATACGGAACAATGTGTTTACTTATGTCGCCAAGCTTTACCAGTATTTGGGAGCGAATATTCAAACGAGTTACCGCGCCACCTAACACCATTGACCTCACTCTATCAGAGGCCAACTCTGCAATATTTCGAACAATGATAGTACCCAACGACATACCAACAAAGTGAGCGGATTGTATCTTAAGATGATCTAATACTGTCAAAATATCGAGCGTGACATCTTTAAATGTATACTGATTGGTGATGAAACCTTTCAATAAATTATTGGATCGACCGTGTCCTCTTAAATCGACAAGCAACAAATTGAAATGCGCTTTATATGCCTTGATCTGCTTAAACCAGATAGAAGAGCTGCCGCCAGCACCATGTACAAAAACAACCCACTCTGAACTGGTGGGGTGTGTATAGGTCTTATGGAATAAAAGTGCTTCTGACATAGGGCGTAACTTATAGTCCGTCTAATTTATGGAAACTTTAACAAGCTATTCAGCTTATCACATCTGCTAAATATAAGATTAGCGGTTATTTGCATGAAATTGTATAAATTTATTTAATTTGCTACTAAAGTTGAATATCTGTTCACCGAATTCACCCTACTTCGTATTATCCTCAAAACGCGGAAGAATACATCTCGAGGTACTCTTTAGCTGAGTTTCGCCAATTGAAGTCGCTCTTCATACCTCTAATCTGCACCTGCTTCATCTGTTTAGGAGACTGGAGATAGAAGATCAATGCGCGTTGCATTGTCACCAACAATGCCTGTGCATCTGGTTGCACAAATACAAACCCCGTCGCACCCTCTGGGTTTTCATCACAATCAATGACCGTATCTTTCAATCCACCAACTTCACGTACAATAGGTAATGTACCGTAAGCCATGCTATAAATCTGGTTCAAACCGCATGCCTCAAATTCAGACGGCATAAGAAAAAAATCTGACCCAGCCTCAATCAAATGAGCCAGCCGTTCACTGTATTGTTGAAGAAATACAAATTTATCTGGGTACTTGTCTGATATCCCTCTTAATTGAGCGGCGATGTTGGTATCGCCTGTCCCCATAAATACAAGTTGAACATCGTTACGCAAGAAACGCTCTAAGATAGGAAGAAGATAATCAAACCCTTTTTGATGCGATAGACGACACACCATACCAAACATAGCTACGTTTCTATGTTTAAGGCCGTTTTCAAGTTGCAAACACTCTTTTGCTGCAGCCTTACCTTTTTTTAAACTTGCTAGGCTGGAGCCATATTGGAGTGGAATATATCGGTCTTCACTTGGGTTCCATGTATCATAATCGCAACCATTGAGTATACCAATCAAGTCTTGTGACCGCTGATTAAAGTCCATATATAGTCCATGAGAACCTAGTGGCGTTAACAACTCCTTGGCGTAATTCGGACTCACTGCGTTAATCTTGTCTGCAAATGCTAGGCCCGCCCGAAGTAGCCCCACATGGTTATGGTTGTACCTAATGTGTTCCATGCCATCAAATTTAAGCTCGGGAATAATGTTGAGTTCGTTGTAGGAGTAGACCCCTTGAAATAGCGCATTATGTACGGTTAGTACACTGCGCACATTATCAAAGTAACGATCATGTCTGTATCGAGTCTTGATCAAAAGTGGCACCAAACCGGTATGCCAATCATTGCAATGTATGATGTTGGGTTGAATTCCTAACTTGGGTAAGCAGTCCAAAGAAGCAGAAGAGAAAAAAGCAAATCTCTCAGCATTATCGCTATAGGCTTGATTATTTTCAGCATAGAGCTGCGATCTATCAAAATAGTGCGGGCAATCAATGGCGTAAACTGGGACTCCATCAAGGTCCATTTTTTTTACCTTATAGGCAATCCGTGGCCAACATTCTAATTCTGTCGATAATACAACCTCCGCGCTAGCATAATCAGACAGGAGGCTGTAACAAGGAATAACTATAGCTACATCATGTCCAAGCGTTTTGAGGGCCTTGGGCAACGCTTTTGCCACATCAGCTAAACCACCACTCTTGACCAGGCCTTCAGCTTCAGAGACGACATACCAAATGTTTAATTGTTCCATTCTAAAACCACTTCAGATAAATAATTACGATACCATTGATTTATTCGCGCGCGTGAAAAGCATATTTCTACGCGTTAGATATACTACAACCCTGAATTGAAGTCTCGTTTAAATCCAATTTTGGCTTGATAATAGGGCGATCGGTTCGACAATCTAAGATGGAGAAACACGAACTAGTATTGATGACAAACTTACCTCGCTTAGTATCAGATATTCGCTATTTTGTCGGCAATAAAAAAGGCGCCCTTTCGGCCGCCTCTTAGTATCAAATAGACAGTTTATGCTTTCGGCTTTTTCCGCTTATCTGTGATTTCCCATTTACCGTCAATGTATAAACCAGTCCATCCAGAAGGTTTACCATCCACTTCGGTACGAACATAGTTTTCTTTCGCCTTACGGCTGAATCGAACAACAGTCGGGCGTCCGTCTGGGTCAGCAACAGGTGCGGTGGTTAGGTACTGGAATTTTGGCGAAATTCTATCTTTATAAAGAACCAATTCCTCTACCAATGGCGCACGAGTTTCACGAGATTTAGGGAAGTTACTTGCTGCCATAAATAGGCCAGAAGCGCCATCACGCAATACAAAGTAAGCATCTGAGTTTTCACACGGTAATTCTGGCAGATGTACTGGGTCTTCTTTAGGGGGCGCGACATCACCATTCCTAAGAATCTTACGAGTATTCTTACACTCCTCGCTAGTACAACCCATATACTTACCAAAGCGACCATTTTTGAGGACCATATCAGAGCTACATTTATCACACTCAACAATAGGGCCGTCATAGCCTTTCAGCTTAAACTCGCCTTTTTCGATTACATAGCCTTCGCAGTTCGGATTATTACCACAAACATGAAGCTTACGCGTATCATCGATCAAATAAGCGTCCATTGCCGTTTCGCAAATAGGACAACGTTTCTTCGCCCTCAAAGCCGCCGTTTCAACGTCTTCTTCCAAGACATTAATAATGCCTTCTTCATCCCCCAAGTTAATCGTTGTCTTACAACGTTCTTTTGGTGGCAGTGCATAACCAGAACAACCGAGGAACACGCCTGTTGACGCAGTACGAATTCCCATAGTACGGCTACAGGTCGGACATTCAATATCTGTCTCTACGATGTGGTTGGGCTTCATACCCCCATCATCTTCATCCAGTTCCGCTTTCTTAAGGTGGCTTGAAAAATCACTAAAGAAGTTATCTAATACGCCTTTCCAATTCGTCTCACCTTCAGCAACTTGGTCAAGTTTCTGTTCCATACGAGCGGTAAAGTCGTAGTTCATAAGGTCATCAAAACTGCCATCAAGACGGTCAGTCACAATCTCTCCCATCTTCTCAGCGTAGAAACGACGCTGAGCCACTTTCACATAACCACGATCTTGAATCGTAGATATAATCGACGCATAAGTAGATGGGCGGCCTATACCACGCTTTTCTAACTCTTTAACCAACGCCGCTTCAGTGAATCGCGCAGGCGGTTTAGTAAAGTGCTGTTTAGGTTCTAGGTCTTTCAGATCCAGTTTATCCCCGACTTGAACTGCCGGTAATATTTGATCTTCATTTTTCCCCATTGGTCTTTGAACGCGAGTCCAACCATCAAACTTAAGGATACGACCTTTCGCTTTTAGGGTGAATTCAGCAGCCTTAACACTTACGGTAGTAGAATCGTATTTCGCTGGTGTCATCTGGCAAGAAACAAACTGATTCCAGATAAGTGAGTAAAGCTTAACCGCATCTGCTTCCATACCTTGCAGATCATCCGCCTTAACTTCTACGCTTGATGGTCGAATAGCTTCGTGTGCTTCTTGCGCGCCCGCTTTACTTCCATAACGAATGGCGGCGTCTGGCAGATATTTATCACCAAATTCAGACGAGATATAGCCACGAAGTGTCTCTACCGCCTCCGCGCTTAGATTTGTAGAGTCCGTACGCATATAGGTGATATAGCCCGCTTCATAAAGTCGCTGAGCTAACATCATGGTCTTCTTAACTCCATACCCCATACGGGTACTCGCGGCTTGTTGCAGCGTTGAAGTAATATAAGGTGCCGATGGTTTGCTTTGAGTGGGTCTATCTTCACGTTTACACACTTCATAACTTGCGTTATCAAGGGTAGCAACGGCAGACATCGCTTCCGCTTCAGCATTTGGCCTAAAATTTGAACCGCTTCTTTGTGCAACCATCAAACGAAAATCGGTTTTATCCACCGTTTTGGTATTCGCGTGGATATCCCAAAACTCTTCAGGGATAAACGCATTGATTTCACGTTCACGTTCTACCAATAACTTAACCGCAACGGATTGTACACGACCAGCAGAAAGCCCTCTCGCCACTTTTTTCCAAAGTAGCGGAGAAACCATAAAGCCAACGACGCGGTCCATAAAGCGACGTGCTTGCTGTGCGTTAACGCCATCCATGCTTAACTCGCCAGGCGTTTCAAAAGCTTGTTGGATTGCATTTTTAGTAATTTCGTTAAAAACAACTCGTTTATATCGCTTTTCATCGCCACCGATGATCTCACGAAGGTGCCATGCGATAGCTTCCCCTTCGCGGTCTAAATCGGTTGCGAGATAGACGGTATCTGCGTCTTTCGCTAATTTCTGTAATTCGGCTACCACTTTTTCTTTACCAGGTAGCACTTGATAGTTGGCTTCCCAGTCATTAAATGGGTCAATGCCCATTTTTTTAATTAGTGATTTACGCTCTTTCTCATTCTTAATACGAGCTTTATCTTCCGGGCTCATACCCTTCGTCGAAATCGCCGCCGCTTTTTGGCCACTACTCTGGCCTGCCGTAGGAAGGTCTCTTACATGACCGACACTCGACTTAACAATAAAGTCTTTACCAAGGTATTTGTTGATGGTTTTTGCCTTGGCAGGTGACTCCACTATAACAAGTGATTTACCCATAATAGACTCTGACATCCTCAATCATTGCGATGGCTATAATTCGATTGATAGCGTTAATATTCACTATCAAAACCTATACCAAAATTTAAGTTTCTATTTTTACTATTGAGCGAGAGCGCCAGAAGATCAACAAATATTTTTCATTTTAATTCTATCTGGTCGACTTATAGACAATAATTCGACGCTCCAAACTAGACGACGCACATAGTAATCAGCTACAAATTTATTTCCCTTATAAAACGAAGGATTTATGTCGCAGCTCACAGTTTCTTTATGGTTTAACTAAGATTAAAGGTAATTTAAGCATTGATTTTGATCTTTGAATGCATAAAATGTCAAAAAATCAATTTTTACCTAGGCAAAATAATTATGAGCGATAAAAAAATTGTTTCCGAATTTGATCTTCTATTGATTGCAAACCAAATAATCCAAGATAGTGATGGTTATATAGAGGGAATGCACGCAGATTCTGTAATAGAAAAGGATGAAGTTTTAGTCTTTAAAGGACAATATTTCCTAGACGAAAACGGCTTACCAACCGCGGATACTACTGCTGTTTTCAACATGTTCAAATATCTCGCGATTAACTTATCTAAAGAATTTACGCTTCAATAACCTATGTATCTGAGAGGTAATATCCACCGTTTTGGCGTATACGCCTCGCATTATTATCTTTAAATGGTATGAGATTCCCGCTTTAACGGGAATCTCAACAGTTCAGCAACAATACATCCGTCTACTGTGTCCTACTGAGGCCTTCCAGCTTGTCAAAATAGTCCGGAAACGTTTTGGATGTACATGCAGGATCATTAATCGTAACTGGCGTATCACTTAATGCAATGAGAGAAAAACACATTGCCATTCTATGATCATCGTAGGTATCGATTACAGCATGGTTGAGCTTATTGGTCGGCGTGATGGTAATATAATCTTCACCTTCTTCTACTTTCGCACCAACTTTACGTAGTTCTGTCGCCATCGCAGCTAAACGATCGGTCTCTTTAACTCGCCAGTTATAAACATTACGAATAACCGTGGTACCTTTTGCAAATAGAGCGGTAGTCGCGATAGTCATTGCCGCATCCGGAATGTGGTTAAAGTCCATATCTATCGCTTTTAACTCACCAACCCGTGAGATAACATAATCGTCCCCCCACTCTATTTCTGCACCCATTTTCTCTAGCGCATCCGCAAATTTGATATCACCTTGAATGCTATTCTTCCCTATACCTGTAACTTTAATCTCACCACCTTTTATAGCCGCTGCGGCCAAGAAATACGAAGCAGAGGAAGCGTCCCCTTCAACGAGAAACTCGCCGGGTGAGGTGTAATTTTGTCCAGCAGGAATAACAAATTGGGCGTAGTTTTTATTGATAACATCAACACCAAACTGCTTCATTATGTGTAACGTAATATCGATATATGGCTTAGAAACTAGTTCACCATCAATATTTATGGTTACTTCGCCTTCAGCAAGCGGGGCCGACATCAGAAAAGCCGTTAAAAATTGACTTGATATTGAGCCATCAATTGAAACGCTCCCCTCTTTTAATCCGGTTCCTTGGATTTTTAACGGGGGATAGTTTTCATTTTCTAGATACTCAATTTGAGCACCAGCGCTGCGTAATGCATTAACTAAATGCCCTATAGGACGCTCTTTCATCCGAGGTTCGCCAGTTAATACGTAGTCGCCTTCACCTAAGCATAAAGCGGCGGCTAGTGGACGCATAGCGGTTCCTGCATTACCGAGAAAGAGTTCTAATGCGCTGCTGCGTTGAAATGGTCGTCCCAGGCCTTCTACTTCACAAACCGTTTTATCATCTGAAAGTGTATATTGCACACCCAAAAGTGATAATGCATTGAGCATATGTCGGATGTCATCACTATCCAGCAGATTAGTAAGACATGTTGTGCCTTTGGCAAGAGCAGCAAGTAACAACGCTCGGTTTGAGACACTTTTTGAACCAGGAAGGTTTACTTCACCATTTACTTGATGAATAGGTTGTAGCGTAAGGGATTCCATTGAATAGATTGTCGATAAATTCTTCGTGTTAGCAGACTAGCGAAATTTGTTTAGGTTGGCTAGTGAAAATGACGAATCATTCATTTATGATATACAAATGGCCGAAATTGATTAACTCACCTTACTAGTTGGATAATAGACCCCCTTCCATGACCATTTATTTGCCAGAACTAGACTCAGATTTGCTCTTATTCCCTTCACCTGAAGAAGCGTTAAAGGAGCCCAATGGATTGCTTGCTTTAGGAGGAGACTTAAAAGTCGAACGACTAGTTGAGGCCTATAACCATGGCATATTCCCATGGTATAGCCCTAATGAACCTATACTTTGGTGGAGCCCCTCACCTAGAGCCGTTATTGTCCCTAGTGATTTTAAGCCCTCTCGTAGCCTTAAGAAGTTTTATCGTCAATCGGACTACACCATCAGCATCAACGTGAATACGAAGAGAGTCATAGAGTTATGCGGTTCATTAAGGGATGAAACCGAAATGTGGTTGAACCCAGCGATGCAGGTTGCCTATAGTCAACTCGCTTCAACAGGCTACTGCCATTCGGTTGAGGTTTGGCAAGATCGCGAACTAATTGGTGGATTATATGGTATTCAGGTTGGCAAACTGTTTTGCGGCGAGTCAATGTTTAGCACCAAAACAAACGCATCAAAAATTGCATTATGGGCCTTCTGCGAACACTTCCATTCATATGGCGGTGAATTAATCGACTGCCAAGTACTTAACCCACACACTCATTCTTTAGGGGCGATTGAGTTATCTCGTACCGAGTTCTTAGAAAAGCTAGAGCTTTTAAAATCAGAAAGACTCGATAGCGCTTGTTATCAACCACAGTGGCTCAATATTCCACCTTCGAATAAACTGTAAATGGAGAAGTGTAATGCCCGCTGAAGCTCGACAGATTAAGATTGGCTTGTCTAGTCAAAATCACTGCAATTACCTCGAAGACCGGATGGAAAGAGTCGCGGTTGCGATGGATGAAGAACTGCATACTGAAAGCAATTATGAAATGCTTCTGGCAAATGGTTTTAGACGTAGCGGCAATACAATATACACCCCCTATTGTGACAACTGTAATGCTTGTCAGGCAATCAGGATATCCATCCCGGATGTGGCGCTCACTAAAAGCCAAAAAAGGCTGAAAAATAAAGCACAGACGCTGAACTGGCAGATGAAGAATGAGATGGACGAGAATTGGTTCGAGCTATATAGCCGATACATTAGCAAAAGGCACACAAACGGCAGCATGTTCCCTCCTCAAAAAGATGTTTTCGCTCAGTTTTCTCAATGTGATTGGTTAAATACCCAGTATCTACACATTTATGACGGAAAGAATCTGATCGCTATTGCTGTCACCGATGACATGCATCTTAGCGCTAGTGCCTTCTACACTTTCTTCGATCCTGACTACCCGCTATCCCTTGGTACTGTTGGTGTATTGATGCAAATAGAACATTGCATTCAAACCAATAAACAGTGGCTATATTTAGGCTACCAAATAGACGAATGCGCAGCGATGAATTATAAAGTGCGTTTTCATCGCCATCAAAAGCTAGTAAATCAACGATGGCAAGGGTAGAATACTGCCCAACTTTACTATATATACAATTAATGACCATCGCGTCGTTAATAATCGCCTGATTTCTAAAGAGGATTAAATGGCTAAAGAAGACGTAATTGAATTGCAAGGCACTGTTCTTGATACTTTGCCTAACACTATGTTCCGTGTTGAGCTTGAAAATGGTCACGTTGTGACAGCTCATATCTCTGGTAAAATGCGTAAAAACTACATTCGTATTCTGACTGGCGATAAGGTAACTGTTGAGATGACACCATACGACCTTTCGAAAGGACGTATTGTTTTCCGTGCTCGTTAATCACTCAACGATTACGTACCTATAAAAAAACGGAGCATAATGCTCCGTTTTTTATTACATAAAATTAAATCAATATGTCCGCTTTAACGATGAACAAGATGGATGTAATTACGCAAACTACGTCACCACACCCATGTTGCTATACGTTAACTAATGAACTGGCTCTTCTTGTGCATTAAAATAATGAAACTCCAACTCACCATCCGTCAGATTGACTTTTACTGTGCCACCATTCACTAACGAACCAAACAACAGTTCGTTCGCGAGCGGTTTTTTTAATCTATCTTGAATGACACGTCCCATCGGACGAGCACCCATTGTCTTATCATAGCCTTTTGTTGCTAACCAGCACCTTGCATCTTCAGAAACTTCTAAAGAGACACCACGAGCGTCTAAGAGCGCCTGTAGTTCAACAATAAACTTATCAACTACCTGATGAATAACCTCTTCGCTCAAGCTGTTAAACCAAATAATACTGTCTAAACGGTTTCTAAACTCTGGCGTAAAGACTTTCTTTATCTCAGCCATTGCATCGGTGGTATTGTCTTGTTGAATCAGACCCATCGATTTCTTCTCCGTTTCCGAAACCCCGGCATTCGTGGTCATTACTAGAATGACATTTCGAAAATCAGCTTTTCGACCATTATTGTCCGTCAGGGTGCCGTTATCCATTACTTGTAACAACAGGTTGAAGATATCTGGATGCGCTTTTTCAATCTCATCTAACAGCACAACGGCATGTGGGTTCTTTATAACAGCATCCGTTAGTAAGCCACCTTGGTCATAACCTACATAACCTGGAGGCGCACCAATTAATCGGCTAACAGAATGACGTTCACCATACTCAGACATATCAAAACGAAGCAGTTCTATACCAAGCAGTTTTGCTAGCTGCAAGGTAACTTCTGTTTTACCGACACCAGTAGGACCAGCAAATAAGAATGAACCGACAGGTTTATTGTCTGCACCTAATCCAGCCCTCGTTAGCTTTATCGCTTCACTAAGTACTCCGATAGCAGGATCCTGACCAAACACGAGCATCTTCATCCGTTTCTCTAGTTCCTGTAACGTGTCCTTGTCTGAAGATGAGACAGATTTTTCAGGTATGCGAGCCATTTTCGCGACCATCGATTCGATATCCGCGACGCTCACCGTTTTTTTACGACGATTCGCTGGCATCAGTCGACTGCGAGCACCGGCCTCGTCAATCACATCAATCGCTTTATCTGGTAGATGGCGTTCATTGATGTACTTTGCTGACAACTCAACCGCAGCTCTAAGCGCTTTATTGGTATAGCGGACTTCATGATGTGCCTCGTATTTTGATTTGAGACCAATCAGAATCTTAGTGGTATCGTCTAACGACGGTTCGATAACATCTATCTTTTGGAACCGTCGAGAAAGCGCACGTTCTTTTTCGAAAATGCTGCTGTACTCTTGATAAGTAGTTGAACCAATACAACGCAATTTACCGCTACTCAATAGTGGCTTAATTAGGTTCGCCGCATCCACCTGACCACCTGACGCCGCACCAGCACCAATAATGGTGTGGATCTCGTCTATAAATAGAATGGCATCTTTTTCGTTTTCTAGCTGCTTAAGTATTCCTTTAAATCGCTTCTCGAAATCACCACGATATTTGGTGCCCGCCAGTAAAGACCCAATATCAAGAGAATAGATTATGCTGTCTTGAATAACTTCCGGTACTAAGCCTTCAACAATACGCCAAGCAAGGCCTTCTGCGATGGCCGTTTTTCCGACACCAGCTTCACCAACTAACAATGGGTTATTTTTTCGTCTACGACACAGAACCTGAATAGTTCGCTCCAGTTCCTTATCTCGACCAATCAACGGGTCTATGTCGCCGTTTTTTGCAACATTATTTAGATTGGTCGCGAAAGCTTCTAAGCGTTCATCTGCTGGGATATCTTCTTGTTGTGGGCTGCTACCAAAAACATCAGGTGACGATTCATCATCCTTATCGGATGACTTAGAAATACCATGGGAGATATAGTTAACAATATCTAATCGACTCACATCATGTTTTTTCAACAAGTAAGCCGCATGGGACTCCTGCTCACTAAAGATAGCGACCAGAACATTTGCGCCTGACACTTCGTTGCGACCAGAGGACTGAACGTGAAAAACCGCTCTTTGCAGCACGCGCTGAAAGCTCAGTGTTGGTTGCGTCTCTCTGCTTTCATCATTTTCTGGTATAAGTGGTGTGGTTTGATCAATGAAGGTATCTAGCTCAGTTTTCAACACCTCAATATCAGCTTTACAGGCTTTGAGTGTTTCTCTTGCTGCGTTGTTGTCCAATAGAGCGAGTAATAGGTGTTCGACCGTCATAAACTCATGCCGTTTATCTCGAGCACGGGCAAAAGCGCCGTTAAGACTTGTTTCTAATTCTTTGTTAAGCATAAGTACCTCCGCAAAGAGCAACCAGTGTCCGGTGAATAGCGACTAAACTACGCTTGTTCCACCGTGCACAAAAGCGGGTGCTCGTTTTCCCTCGAATACACAGTGACCTGAGCCACTTTTGTTTCGGCAATTTCAGCAGTATAAGTGCCACAAATAGCCTTACCTTCGTAATGAATTTGAAGCATTATCTGAGTTGCCTTCTCCAAATCCATGGAAAAGAATCTCGCCAGTATATCTATGACAAAATCCATCGGTGTATAGTCATCATTATTTAAAATGACATGGTACAAAGATGGCGCTGTGACCTTAGTTAGTTCTTTCTCCAGTAGGTCTGAATCTGGAGTGACCCATTCGTATTGTTTGCTCATTTCTACATCGAGTTGTTGAAAAATTAAAACATAATTTTTCCTTAACTTAGAGCCTAATTCACCATCGGTGTACCTGCAAATAAAACTTTGTCATCTTTGAACTTTCTACGCCTGATCGAACAAAACCTAATCAACTTTACACTTAATGAACAAATACGTACCAGTTTGCACAATAGATCACAAAGTTAGTAAAATGTTAATCTCAAATCTGAGTTGTTGCATAATTTTTACGTTTTTGTGGTGTTTTAGTATTGACTGTCCTCTCTGATTGGCTAAATTATGTTCTGTAGTGAAGGTAAATTAGGCAGCAAAATGGTTTACTCACTACAATTTACGCATTTTAGACGTAAATAGTATGAAACAACTTCAGTTACAAAATGCATGAGGGATGTAAAGCATGGCTACAGGTACAGTTAAGTGGTTCAACAACGCCAAAGGATTTGGATTTATCTGCCCAGAAGGTGAAGACGGAGATATCTTTGCGCATTACTCGACGATAAAGATGGACGGATACCGTACATTGAAAGCGGGTCAGCAGGTATCTTACGAAGTTGAAGACGGACCTAAAGGTTCCCACGCTAGTTCAGTTGTTCCCGTTGAAGGTCAACAAGTAAAATAATAACAATGCTGCCTTAAATGATGTAGTAGAAAAAATAAAAAACCCGCCAAATTAAGCGGGTTTTTTTATTCTTGATTTACATTACAAGTTGTCTATCAATTGATTCAACGTAGCACTAGGTCGCATCAATGCGGATACCAAAGCATCATCAGGAGCATAATAGCCGCCCAACTCACCTTTAACACCTTGCACTTGATTTAACTCATTTACAATGACATTTTCGTTATCATTTAGCTGAGCGGCAATCGGTGCAAATTCTTTCGCAAGTTGTGCATCTTGTGCCTGCTCTTTTAACGCTTCAGCCCAGTACATTGCTAAATAGAAATGACTTCCTCGGTTATCTAACTCACCAACTCGACGAGAAGGCGACTTGTTAGTATCTAAGAATTTGCCTGTTGCCTTATCCAAAGTATCAGCAAGAACTTTCGCTCTAGCATTACCAGTAACAACACTTAAATGCTCTAAAGAAGCGGCCAATGCCAAGAACTCACCTAGTGAGTCCCAGCGCAAATGGTTTTCTTTTTCTACTTGTTGTACGTGCTTTGGCGCTGAGCCACCTGCCCCTGTTTCAAACAAACCACCACCATTCATTAGTGGCACTATTGAAAGCATCTTAGCGGATGTACCTAGCTCCAAAATTGGGAATAAATCAGTAAGGTAATCTCGAAGCACATTACCTGTAACTGAGATAGTATCTAAACCCGCTTTTATTCTAACCAAAGAGAACTCTGTCGCTTCAACCGGAGAAAGAATCTTAATCTCTAATCCTGATGTATCATAATCCGGCAGATACTGTTTCACTTTTTTGATTAATTGAGCGTCATGAGCTCGCGCTTCGTCTAACCAAAAGATCGCAGGGACACCCGTTGCACGAGCACGAGTAACAGCAAGTTTTACCCAATCTTGGATTGGTGCATCTTTTACTTGGCACATTCGGAAGATATCGCCTTCTTCGACCGCCTGTTCCATTAACACGACTCCAGATGCATTGACAACATTAACTGTGCCCGCGTCTTGAATGACAAATGTTTTATCGTGCGAACCATATTCTTCTGCTTTTTGCGCCATCAAACCAACGTTTGGCACGCTTCCCATCGTCGTCGGGTCAAAGGCACCATTTTCTTTACAGAAATCGATAACGGTTTGGTATACACCTGCGTAGCAGCGATCTGGGATCATTGCTTTGGTATCTTTTTGCTTACCGTCTGGACCCCACATTTGACCAGAAGCTCTGATCATTGCAGGCATTGAAGCATCAACAATGACATCACTGGGTACATGTAGGTTAGTGATACCGCGATCTGAATCAACCATAGCAAGAGGAGGTTGAGTACCGTATACACTTTGTATCGCCGCTTCAATCTCTTCTTTTTGAGCTTGTGGTAGATCTTGGATCTTCGCGTAAACATCACCAATACCGTTATTTACATCTACACCTAGCTCATCGAAAAGCTGGCCATATTTTTCGAATACCGCTTTAAAATAGACCTTAACCGCGTAACCAAATATGACCGGATCAGATACCTTCATCATTGTCGCCTTCAGGTGAAGCGACAACAATACATCTTCTTGTTTTGCTTTTGCCGTTTCTGCTTCAAAAAATGCAACAAGTGCTTTTTTGTTCATTACTGAGGCATCAATAATTTCTTTATCTTTCAATGCTATTTTTTCTTTAAAAATAACCGTATCACCACTTGCTTTAACAAGCTGAATGCTTACCTCATCCTCGCCATCAATAGTGACGGATGTTTCGCTACCAAAGAAGTCATTGTCTGACATACTAACAACATGAGTATTGGAATCTTTCGCCCAAGCGCCCATTGAATGTGGGTTTTTCTTGGCATAATTTTTCACTGATGTTGGCGCTCGGCGGTCTGAATTACCTTCACGTAACACAGGGTTGACTGCGCTACCTTTAATCTTGTCATAGATGGCTTTTACCGCTTGTTGCTCATCGTTTGTCGCTTCTTCAGGATAGTTAGGTAACGCGTATCCTTTAGACTGAAGCTCCTTAACTACCGCTTGTAGTTGTGGAACAGACGCAGAAACATTGGGAAGCTTGATAATATTTGCTTCTGGGGTTGTGGCTAATTCACCTAGCTCTGCTAACGCATCGTCAATGCGTTGTTCTTCTTTTAAATACTCTGGGAAGTTCGCTATTACACGTCCCGCTAACGAAATATCACGAGTATCAACGTCAATACCAGAAGATGCTGTAAACGCTCGAATAATTGGCAGCAATGAGTGCGTTGCCAAAGCTGGAGCTTCATCTGTAATGGTATAAATGATGGTCGGTTTTTCTGTAGGCATGAAATTTCCCTATAATTTTGCAGGCTAATTGGATGAGAAGAAAGCCCGAATTTAATTAACACAATTGACTATAAAACATCCTCAAGATTCAACTGTGCTTGTTTGCTCTTTACGATCAAGTTTAGTGAGCTTGACCACTCCATAAGCAGTTACATCGTTATAATTAAACAATTAACGTAAGTTAGTCTATCATAACGTGCAGCAATCCATATTTTCGGCGCAAAAATAATAGCTTAGTTTTCCTAATATTCAAACTTTTACACACAATTTGTTTACATAAATGTAAGGTAGTTAACATGTCTTCGCAGTTAAAATGCACTAAATCCAAACAATTCAATAAGTCTAGTTCTTCGCATTTTAAACACGCACACCCTGTTTCTTCGAGTAAAAACAGAGCAAAGAGCCGAAGGGTTAAGCCAACTATATCGCCGGAAGAAAGAAAAGTGATCATGTTCAACAAACCTTACGATACGTTAAGTCAATTTACCGATGGTGAAGGAAGAAAAACGTTAGCGGATTACATACCCATTAAAGATATTTACGCAGCAGGCAGACTTGATAGAGATAGCGAAGGATTGATGATCTTAACCAATGACGGCATCTTGCAAGCCAAGTTAACTCAACCGAGCTCAAAGGAACCTAAGACTTATTGGGTCCAGATCGAAGGAGCGCCAAAAGAATCGGACATAGACAAACTTAGAAAGGGAGTCGAATTAAAAGATGGTTTAACGCTTCCAGCGATTGTCGAAGTGATGAACGAACCGAATATATGGCCGCGAACTCCACCAGTTCGTTTTAGAGCTGCTATTCCGACAACGTGGCTTTCGATTACTATTTATGAAGGTAGGAATCGCCAAGTGCGTAGAATGACCGCGAATATTGGCCACCCTACTTTACGGCTTATCCGTTATTCAATGGCGAACCAGAATCTTCAAGAACTGAAACCTGGTGAGTTCCGAGTCATTGACATGTAAGCCCACGATATTAACGATGTGATTGAACCGTTTGTGGTGACACTACTCTCCTTGCATGAAGCTCAAGTCAGGTAGCATATCAAGGTGTTGTGCGTAGCGTTTTTCATCGAACTTACCATCATTTTTCATCACATCAAATATCTCTATAGTTAATGCACACGCCATCATCGCTTTAGCATCTTCCTTTGATGACCCGGTCATCATTAACCTCATTAAAGTCTCAGTAACTTTTTTGGGTTGTCCATCTGCCAACTGATTGTCTATTGTTTCGAGCAATTCAGCTTCACCCATAAATTCATTTTGATCGGTCATTTTGTTGTCTCTTCTAAAATTCTGATTAAACTATGACAGATAATTGCTAAAACTCGAAAATAATTCCACATTAATTCGATTTTTACTCTTCTGAGAAGCTCAAAAACTGTGAACAACGTCGCTAAACTGTATCCTTTAAAATCTTTCTGGTAGAATCATCGCCCGTATGATCTTAGTGGAAAAAACAATGTCTGATAACAGCCAAAAGAAAGTCATTGTCGGAATGTCCGGCGGTGTAGATTCATCCGTATCTGCCTATCTTCTCCAACAACAGGGCTATCAAGTAGAAGGCCTGTTTATGAAGAACTGGGAAGAAGACGATGGTGAAGAGTACTGCACCGCAGCTGAAGACCTTGCCGATGCTCAATCGGTGTGTGACAAACTAGGTATCTATCTTCATACCATTAATTTCGCAGCCGAGTATTGGGATAATGTATTTGAATACTTTTTAGCTGAATATAAAGCAGGACGTACACCAAACCCTGACATTCTTTGTAATAAAGAGATCAAATTCAAAGCTTTTCTAGAATTTGCAGATGAAGTCCTTGATGCTGACTATATCGCCATGGGACATTACGTCCGTCGAACCTTCCCAAAACAAGGGGAGAAACCACAGATGTTGCGTGGGATTGATGGCAATAAGGATCAAAGTTACTTCCTCTATACATTGAGCCACGAACAGGTTGAACGAAGCCTTTTCCCCGTGGGTGAACTGGAAAAACCTGAGGTCCGCCGTATCGCTGAAGAACAAGGCCTTGTTACGGCTGAGAAAAAAGACTCTACTGGTATCTGCTTTATTGGCGAACGAAAGTTCACCGATTTTCTTGGTCGTTATTTGCCAGCACAGCCGGGACAAATAGAAACGCCAGATGGAAAAGTAATTGGCGAACACCAAGGGCTTATGTATCACACGCTAGGTCAACGTAAAGGGTTACATATCGGTGGTCAGAAAGGTGGTGGTGGTAATGAAGATCCGTGGTATGTTGCTGACAAAGATTTAAAGCGAAATATACTGATTGCGGTTCAAGGAGCTGACCATCCGCTTCTAAAATCAACTGGATTGCTCGCCTCGCAGTTGCATTGGGTAAACAGAGGTGTAATTTCAGAACCAATGAGTTGCACAGTAAAAACGCGTTATCGTCAACAAGATATTCCATGTACAATCATCCCTATCGATGATGAAAATATCAAAGTAATCTTTGACGAGCCACAAGTTGCTGTGACGCCTGGGCAATCTGCGGTATTTTATAGAAATGATATTTGCCTTGGTGGTGGTATCATTGAACAAAGAATTTAATTCAAAACGAATTTAACACCTGAATAGGAGCTTTACGTGGCAAATACACTTTATGATCGTACGATTGCTTTTGCTGGCATATGCCAAGCTGTTGCACTAGTTCAACAGGTAGCAAAAGACGGTTATTGTGATACTGACGCGTTTGAAGCTTCTGTTAAAGCCATTATTAATACCAACCCTTCCAACACACTGGAGGTCTACGGTCGAGAGTCTGACTTAAAGATCGGACTTGAGTGTATGGTTAAAGGCATTGACAGCACACCAGCTGGAAGTGAAGTCACTCGCTATATCATTAGTTTGATGGCATTAGAACGCAAGTTAAATGAAAAAAATGAAGCGATGGCACAGTTAGGCGAACGCATTCAAATGATCGCACGTCAAGTGAATCATTTTGACCTTTTCGATGAGCAGATGATAAGCAACATAGCAAGTATTTACCTCGAGGTAATCAGCCCTATTGGTCCTCGTATTCAGGTAACTGGCACCCCATCCGTATTACAGCAGACCACTAACCAACACAAAGTTCGCGCTCTTTTGCTATCTGGCATCCGTAGTACTGTACTTTGGAGGCAGGTTGGTGGTAAGCGCCGCCATATGGTATTTGGCCGTAAAAAAATGGTCGAACAGGCACAAATACTTTTAGCTCGACTTTAACATCTAACACCCACTTTATTCAGGAGAATCACCATGGAACTGTCAGCATTGACTGCTGTTTCACCCGTAGACGGACGTTACGGAAGTAAAACGATTGCGTTACGCAGTATCTTCAGCGAGTACGGTCTACTAAAGTATCGTGCTATCGTTGAAATTCGTTGGTTACAGAAGCTTTCTGCAACGGATGCAATAAAAGAAGTACCAGCATTCAGTGCCGAAGCAAACCAATTCCTTGATGAACTCGCCGCAAATTTCAGCGAAGCCGATGCCCAACGTATCAAAGACATTGAGCGCACAACAAACCATGATGTTAAAGCCGTTGAATATTTCTTAAAAGAGAAAGTGGCCGACGTACCTGAGCTGCATGCGGTAAATGAATTTATCCACTTTGCATGTACCTCTGAAGATATCAACAACACCTCCCACGCACTAATGCTTAAAGAAGCACGTGAGACGGTTATTCTACCAGAGCTTCGCAACATTATTGATGCGATAAAAGCCCTGTCCGTAGAATATAGAGATATTCCTCTGCTATCACGTACACATGGTCAACCTGCGTCTCCGTCTACCATGGGTAAAGAGATGGCAAACGTTGCTTATCGCATGGAGCGTCAATATAAGCAGATCCAAGATGTCGAGATTCTGGCAAAAACTAATGGTGCTGTCGGCAACTATAACGCCCATCTATCGGCTTATCCTGACGTTGACTGGCATGAGTTTAGTGAAACCTTTATCACTGAGTCACTAGGCGTAACGTGGAATCCTTATACTACTCAAATTGAACCGCATGACTATATAGCTGAATTGTTTGATGCTATCGCTCGCTTTAATACTATTCTTATTGATTTCGATCGTGATGTTTGGGGTTATATTGCTTTAGGTCACTTCAAACAAAAAACGATTGCAGGTGAAATCGGCTCTTCTACAATGCCACATAAAGTAAACCCAATCGATTTTGAAAATTCAGAGGGGAACTTAGGACTTGCTAACGCCGTTTTTGGTCATCTTGCCCAAAAACTACCTATCTCACGCTGGCAACGGGATCTTACCGACTCGACGGTACTTAGAAACCTCGGCGTGGGTTGTGGATATGCCATTATCGCTTACACTTCTACACTTAAAGGCATTAGCAAGTTGGAAATCAACCGCGCTGCGCTTCTTGCTGAACTAGACAAAAACTGGGAAGTATTAGCCGAACCGGTTCAAACTGTCATGCGCCGCTACGGTATTGAAAAACCATACGAAAAACTAAAAGAGTTAACCCGTGGTAAACGTGTGGATGGCGAAGCGATGCGTCGCTTTATCGACGGCTTAGAGATACCTGAGGACGAGAAAATACGCCTCAAAGAGATGACACCAGCTAACTACATTGGCCAAGCTATCGAGTTAACAGATAAACTATAATTTTAAAGCGTAACGAATTAGAAAGGTTGCTGATGGATAGCAACCTTTTTTATTTTCAATCCATTAGCTATGTGACCTAAATGAACATTCAATACATCGCCGATAAGGATGTGACACCCATTATCGACGCACAACTCCGGTATATTTTGAGCACCTGTTTTGCAAAAGACACGGCGATATTTAGCCAGCAACGATTCTTCAACGAAATGCCGCAGCATCGTTATTTCGTTCTCGACAATTGTGAGAACATCATCGCACACATCGCGGTACATGAAAAAAACGTTATCATCGATGATGTTGAGCTACCCGTCGCTGGAATAGCTGAAGTATGCGTTCTTCCCCGTCATCGCAAGCAAGGTTTAGTTCATGACATGTTGGACCATATTCACAAACAGTTAGAAAAAAATGGCATTCATTTTTCAATACTATTTGGCGATTACTGCGTCTATAACTCAAACGGGTATCAAGATGTCACCAACCTCACTGTATTTTTAGATGGACAATGGAAACCAGTCAAAGCAATGGCGTGCGGTATTGCATCCCACTGGCCGGAAGAACCAGTTAAACTTGAAGGTGCGCCTTTTTAAAACGTCGACCATTTGAGTTCTTCTTTTTATTGCGAGACGTTTTCGAACACATCAAATTAGACTTTGAATTGTCCTACTAGTGTTTGCTGTTCAGCGGAAAGCTCAGCAATTTGTCTACCAATGGATTCCGAAGACTCCGTTTGGTTCAATATCTGCCCACTAAGATCTCTGATATTAGAAACACTTTGGTTCACTTCCGTCGATACCAATTGTTGTTCTTCCGCCGCCCGCACTATCTGACTATTCATCTCACTAATTTCTGCAATAGCTTCAAATACAGCATTTAGCTTCTCAACTGCATTTTGTACCTCTGTCGATGTATTCATCGCGAGGTCATTACCCTCTTGGATAGCCTTAACAACGTCCTTAGTGCCCACCTGAACTCTCTCAATCACCTGCTTGATTTCATCCACTGACGATTGAGTATTACTAGCTAAATTGCGAACTTCATCAGCAACTACCGCAAATCCACGGCCATATTCTCCTGCTCTTGCCGCCTCAATTGCTGCGTTTAGAGCGAGTAAATTTGTCTGTTGAGAGATCGCTTCTATCACACCTAAAATCTCTGTAATGTTAACATTATTCGACGCCAACTCTTCTACCACTGGTACGGCTGCACTCATGCGGCTAACCAACCGATCCATCTCCACCGAGGAGCGAGAAATAACGTCCTGTCCGAGAGTTGCCGCTTCGTTGGCTTTCGTCGCCGCCACGACGGCCACATCCGCATTTTGGAAGACAAGCCCAGCGGTTTGTGTCATCTCTTCTGAAGCCGTCGCCACTAAGTCAACTTCTTTAAATAGTGAACCACTATTATTGCGAGTGACAATCGCAGCATCTTGGGCTTCCGTCGTCATAGTCGCGACTTGAGAACTGGTGTCGACGACCTGCTTAATTGTCGTTTGCAGCTTTCCTAGAAAATGATTAAATCCGTCGGCGAGCTGACCAATTTCATCGTTACTCTTAACGTCAATTCTCTGGGTTAAATCGCCTTCGCCAGAAGCGATATCTTCTAATCGAGTGACCACTTCTTTTATCGGCTTAACTAAGGCACGTGCACTGATGGCAATAATGCTCAACCCAATAACCACTAGAAAAACACCAACCATTATTTCAGAGCTAACGGTATTGCTAATACTCTTTGTAATTACGTCATCTAATTGATTCGCATCTGACAATACACTCGCAGCAGGTATCTCAAGCAGAACGCCCCAGTTTTGGTTTGCAACCTTTGCAGGAGCAAACACAATCAACCAATTTTCATCTTGGCTCCACGTTGTCTGTAAAACCGCAGCGCTAAGAAAACTCTTGAGTTCATCGTTAGAAATACTTGTAGGAGAAAAACTCTTTCCTATTTCACTCTCCATTTCGTCGCTAGCAACCAGAGTACCATTTGCACTTAAAATGGAGACTTTCCCCTTCGCATCAAAGAGTTTTTTATCGGTTTGAAGTGCAATATTTTGCAGATCACTCAGGTTTAAAACGATCCCTAACACACCGATAACTTCATCATCTTTGATTAATGGATACGAGATTGAAGACGTAAATACAGATGTACCAGAAAAATCGGTGAAGGTAGGTGTCGAGATACAACTCTGTGCCGTATTCTTAGGACAGATAAATTTCTCTGCATTGGTTTTATTGGTTAATTCTTGTTCAGATAATACACTAGAAACTGCATCATCCCCGGATTCCATCTGGCGCCAATATGTAGAAAACCGTCCAATTTCATTGGATCCAACATAATCCGCACCATGATAGTTGCTATCTTCACTGTCTAAAGCATCTTGCTCGAACACTAAATAGATGCTTTTAATGGCGTCAAAACTTTCTACAGATTGACGTAACATATCTTGCAAAGAGGTTCTCAATACCTCACTAGCGGTAAAGTTATCCTCCGCGTTCTGTTGCAAGAATAGCGTTGTTTTAGCTAACATCTCTGCGCGATTCAATGCTTCATCTAGATACTTAATTGCTTCTGTCGCGTTTTGTTGTGATTGAGCTTCGAGCAGTTTTTCCGATTTAGAGATGACCGATTCGGTACTGTACGTTTTTATCGTCTTTTGGTTTTCATACCCATTGAAAACAGAAAAACCGATGAGGGATATGGAAGTCAAAACAAGGCACAACCCTGAGAGCAGGGAAATTTTCCATTGAACAGACATTGACCGCATGTTAAATCCTTTTACGTTGCGAATGAGCGTTAATACAGAGAGTAATTAGTTATCGACACTTTGACCGATAAGTTTAATTACATTTGCTTTTGTTTCAAACTATTAAAAACAAAAAACGCAGAAAGTAGATTCCTGCGCTTTGCTTGTATAACACCTGTGAATACTACACTTTAAATTGATTCAATATAGTTTGTTGTTCTATAGAAATATGGGCGATGTCCTTACCAACTTTTTCTGCAGAGCTCGCTTGCCTTAAAATTTCAGCACTTAGATCGCGAATTTTAGAGACGCTATGATTGACCTCCGTAGACACTGCTTGCTGTTCTTCTGCCGCTCGGACTATCTGAGTATTCATATCTGTTATTTCAGAAATGGCTTCAAATACCGAGCCCAGCTCACTTACTGCTTGTACAACCCGAGTCGACGCATTATTTGCTAACTCATTTCCGCTATGGATAGCAGTAACGACCTGTTTAGTTCCGGATTGAATATTATCAATTACGCTACCAATTTCGCTCAACGAATCTTTTGTACGACTCGATAGGTTTCTCACTTCGTCTGCAACCACTGCAAACCCTCTACCCTGCTCACCCGCTCTCGCGGCTTCGATGGCTGCATTTAAGGCAAGTAGATTGGTTTGTTCAGAAATACCTTCAATGACGGCAAGGATCTCGGTAATACTCAAATTATGTTTTGCTAATTCTTCAACAATCGGCACTGCATCACTCATCTGCTCAACCAGACGACTCATTTCAACAGCGCAATTTTCAATGACCTGTTGGCTCTCCGTCGCCGCTTTATTGGCCTTAGTCGCTGAATTAACCGCCATATCTGCATTCTGAAAAACAAGTCCAGCAGTTTGAGTCATCTCTTCGGAAGCCGTAGCAACCAAATCAACCTCTTTAAACTGTGAGTCACTGCTATTTGTAATCTGAGTCGCGGCTTGTTCGGCTCTCGCGGTAGTATCTGCCACTTGATTGGACGTTTGAATAACTTCTTTAATTGTTCCTTGTAGTTTTTCTAGGAAAAAGTTGAAGTTATTCGCCAACTGACCAATTTCATCTTCAGATTTTACTTCTAACCGCTGCGTCAGATCACCTTCGCCAGAAGCAATATCTTTTAGGCTCGCCACTACCGTTCTGATAGGCGTGACTAGTTTTAATGCCGCGATGGCGATGATGATAAAACCGACCACAATGAAGACGATTCCTGCCACCAATTCAGCAACGATACCTTTATCAATTTGTTGTTCAATTATGCCATCTAGGTGTTCTGCATCCGCAACCACACTAGACTTTGGCATCTCCAATAAAACAGCCCATGTCCTGTTTGCTATATTGATTGGCGCATAGGCCACTAGCCACTCACCGTCTTGCGACCATTGCGTCGCAACCGTCTTCTGACTCATTAATCCATTCATATCAGAATCTGAAATATGTGTGCTGTGATAGGTTTCTCCAATCTTTATATCTTGGTTATCACTGGCGATAAGCATTATCTGGTCAGTTAGAATTGACACTGACCCTTTTGCATCAAAGAGGTTTTTGTCTGTCTGCTTTGCCATTGCAATTAGGTTGTCTAGCTTAAGATCTATCCCCAAAAAACCTATCACTTCGGTATCAACAAGTATTGGCATAGATATCGTCGTTGTTAATGTACTGATATCACCATAGTCACTAAACCTCGGTGTACTCAAGCAACTACTCTTGGATTCCAAAACGCAGGTAAAACGCTCGTGGTTGCTCTCTTCAACTAATAGTGATTCATAAAGAATGTTAGAGAGCGCTTTCGTCCCTTCAACGTTTATTGCCCAGTATGTGGCAAGTCGACCAATCTCATTTGAACCCGCATAATCGGCACCCATGAACTCTTCGTCTTTTCCGTCCAATGCATTCTTTTTGAAAACGAGGAATGCACTTTGTAGGGTATCGAATCGCTCAACTGAACGTCTAATCTGTTCGTCTTGCGCCATTCTAAGCTCTTCACTTGGGGTTTCGTTGAATTCTGCGTTCTCTTTCATTAACAGAGCTGTTTCTACCATCATTTCGGCACGATAAAAGGCTTCAGATAGGTATTTTTGTATTTCTACAGAGTTGAGTTGAGACTCACTTTCTAAGATCTTAGTTGACTTCTTGATTACCGACTCAGCACTGCTTTCTTTAATGATATTTTGATTCTGTTTGGCGTTATAAACTGAAAAGCTAATAAGTGCGATGGAGGTAAGTATCAGACAAAGCCCAGAAAGAAAGGTGATCTTCCACTGAACGGATAACTTTTTCATATTTATGCCCTATAAATTTAACGCATCAAATCTATTACCGACGTCACTGTCGACTATAAACCTAATAGCACAATGACAATCTGGTCATTATTTGTTCCTACACAAATTAACCACAGAAATGACCTCTTTTGAATGAAAACGTTTCCACTAGCACTTATCGATCACAATTTTCACCTTTGAAACGAGCATGTTATCCATTCTATGAGCCAGACGGTGGACAACCGAAAAAACCGGCACTTTTATGTCAACTTGTCATTTGACCTGCTTAGAAAAATGTTAATATATTGCTACTCATTTAATAGAACATTGAGAATATAATGAAAGTAATCAGTTTTAATATAAATGGACTCCGCGCTCGACTGCATCAACTTCAAGCGATCATCGATAAGCATCAGCCTGATGTGATTGGTCTACAAGAGATTAAAGTGCATAACGACGCTTTTCCTATAGAAGATGTTGAAGCAATGGGCTACAAGGTCTACTTTCATGGACAGAAAGCTCATTACGGTGTTGCCATGATGTGTAAAAAAGAGCCTGTATCTGTTCAATACGGTTTTCCGACTGACGATGAAGATCATCAAAAGCGTATGATAATGGCAACCTTTGAAAATGCAGAAGGTGAAAAAACCACCGTACTAAATGGCTATTTTCCTCAAGGCGACAATATCGAGCACGAAACAAAATATCCATATAAACGCCAGTTTTACAAAGATTTAATGGCATACTTAAACGGTCATCACACCAGCGAAGATAACCTCATCGTTATGGGTGATATCAATATTAGCCCGATTGATTTGGATATCGGCATCGGTGATGCAAACCGTAAGCGTTGGCTAAAAACAGGTAAATGTTCGTTCCAACCAGAAGAGAGAGAATGGCTAAAAACACTACTCGATTGGGGATTTGAAGATACATTTAGAAGCTTGCATCCTGAGGTCCAAGATCAATACTCTTGGTTCGACTATCGCTCACGTGGATTTGATGATAACCGTGGATTGCGAATTGACGTGGTCCTTGCGACGTCTAAGTTAGCGGCTAAATGCACCGAAGCGGGCATAGATTACGAACTACGAGGCATAGAAAAACCGTCTGACCACGCGCCAATTTGGTCTGAATTTGGCTAATATTGATTGAACTGTTCGACGTACAAACGCAACTGAACAGAATAAGTGATTTAGGTTACGCCTTAAATAAAAAAAGCAGCTTATGAAGTGGACCCATAACGCTGCTTTTTTTATTCCTAATGATTGACCGTTAGCTCAGTGGCCTTAGATAAGCCAAATACTTCTTCTCTGCCCATTTGAAGAACCAAAGGATGCAAAACGTTAAGCACATATAGAATAACCCTGCGGTCAAGAACGATTCAAAAGGCGCATAGTAGCGAGAGTTAACCAATCGAGCCGCTCCTGTTAGATCCAATATAGTCACAATACCTGCAACCGCAGAACCATGCAGCATGAATATCGCTTCATTACTATAGGCAGGCAAAGAACGGCGCAAAGCACTTGGTAATATAATCCGCTGATACGTTTTCCACGTACTCATACCATAGGCTTTGGCGGCTTCAACTTCACCCTTCGGCAAGCCGTTTATAGAGCCGCGAATGATCTCTGCGCTGTACGCAGAAGTATTCAATACAAAAGCCACCAAGGCGCAGAACCAAGCGTTTTCCCACAACGTATCTTTGACTGGTACAAATTGGTCCATACCATAATAAATCAGGTATAACTGGACTAATAGCGGTGTTCCACGAAAAAAGTAGGTGTAAGCCCATGAAGGAAAACTAATCAACGGGTTACGACTATTTCTTGCGACCGCTAATGGAATCGCAATACATAAACCCAAGAAAAGAGCAACCGATACTAGCCAAAGCGTCGTCCATAGCCCTTCGAAATAGATAGGCAGGCTTTCGATTATCAATGAGAAATCCATATCATCTACCTCGTGTGAATACTGAATTTTCGCTCTGCAAGCTTAAGTAAACCTGTCGAGACGCTGGTGAAAAATAGGAAAATAATCGAAATTGTCATATAGAAAGTGAATGGCATTTTTGTTGACCCTGCGGCTAATGAACCAACCCGAACCATATCTTCTAATCCAATAATAGACACCAATGCGGTGGTTTTTAATAACACCAACCAGTTATTACCAAAACCAGGTAAAGCGTGACGAATCATTTGAGGTAGCAGAACACGTTTAAATGCCATTGGGCCACTCATCCCATACGCTTTCGCCGCTTCCAGCTCACCTTTGTCGACCGCCATAATGGCACCACGGAAGGTTTCCGCCATGTAGGCACCGAATATAAACCCTATGGTTAATACACCGGCAACAAACGGACTAATATCGATATAGTCAGGTAGATAAGCTGTCCATTCATGGGCAGGATCAGAAGATACCATCCATTCATTTATCCATTCATTCACAGCGTAAAGACTATTGTTAAGAAGAATTTGCCCACCAAAGAAAATCAGCATCATAAGCACGAGATCAGGGATACCGCGGATTATGGTTGTGTACAAGGTAGCAATCGATCTTGCAAATCGGTATGGCGCCATTTTTGCTAACGCTCCGGCCATTCCTAACACAACTGCAAGAAGCAGAGACAATACTGCAACCTGTATCGTTAATAGTGCACCAGATAATATAGAGGCTTCGTAACCTTGTAAGTCGAACATCGTCGTTAGTCCATTATTCAGCAAACCAGCTAGGCCGAAGTTATGACCATTCAACATATTACTCCGCCTCATATTTTATAGCTTTGGCGAAATTACGTGTTGAATGGACACTCCTTTTAGGTAAGAGGTGGCAATAACCGCCACCTCTTCATTTTACTACTTAGTCACCATAGACATCGTAGTCAAAGTATTTAGCTTGAATCTCTTGATAAATACCTTTTTCACGTAAAGAAAGTATCGCAGCATCAAGCGTCTTTGTTAAATCTTTGTCTTGCTTACGAACAGCAATGCCGAACCCGTCACCGAACCATTTAGGATCCGTTAATGAAGGGCCAACAAACTCATAAGCTTCACCACCTTGTTGGTTTAACACACCCTCTTCTAGCGCAGAGGCGTCACCTAGAACGGCGGCAACACGGCCATTACCTAAGTCGAGATACGCTTCATCAAATGAACCGTAACGTACAACTTCAACATTTTTATAGTTGTCAGTCAGGTATTTGTCATGGGTTGTTGCACGCTGAACACCAATTTTCACACCATCAAGATTTGAGAAATCAAGAGCAGCGTCTTTTTTGGCAATAAATTTATTTGGGATTAAAGCATACTTGCCTGTGAAATCTATCTTCTTCTTACGTTCTTCAGTAATCGACATAGCCGCGATTATCGCATCGTATTTACGAGATAAAAGAGAAGGAATAATACCGTCCCAATCTTGAGCAACGAGCTTACACTCTACTTTCATTTCCGCACATAATGCGTTAGCCATATCTACATCAAACCCACTAAGTGAGCCATCTGCTTCTGTTTTACTAAAAGGAGGATAGGCTCCTTCGATACCGAAACGCACAACCTTCCAATCCTTTGCTTGAGCTACGCCTGTTACTGTTGTAGCAGCCAATGTTGCCGCTAATAACCACTTTTTCATTTCCATACTCCTGTGTGTTTACAATTCGGTTTCTAAGCTTTGAGTTATATAAGAAAATTGACTTAGCTTTTCCTCATTAAACCCGCCTTTAACGAAACCGTGTCCATGTTGTTACATTTCTAATAAAGATAGACATTAACACCACCTCTATTTTTAAAATATTGTTAGTATATTGAAGAGATAAACTGCTTTAACCTATCTGATTTCGGGTCAGTAAACAGCTTCGCGGGATCGCCCTGCTCTTCAACTACGCCTTGATGTAAAAACATAAGATGATTTGATACATCACGGGCGAATGCCATTTCATGCGTAACCACAAGCATGGTTCGTCCTTCATCGGCTAGATCGCGCATTACACCAAGTACCTCACCAACAAGCTCCGGATCGAGCGCAGAGGTTGGTTCATCAAAAAGCATCACTTCAGGATCAACCGCCAGAGCTCTGGCAATAGCCGCTCGTTGCTGCTGACCACCAGATAAATGCCCTGGGTAATAATCTTTCCTTTCCAATAGCCCCACTTTATCAAGAAGCGCTTCGCCCTTTTCTATCGCTTCAGCTTTTGGCACGCCAAGAACGTGAATAGGTGCTTCTATTACATTTCCTAGTACAGTGAGATGTGACCAGAGATTAAAACCTTGAAAAACCATCGCTAAACGCGAACGAATTCGTTGCACCTGTTTTTCGTTAACAGGGACAGATTCACCTTGGCGGTTATTTTTCATTTCGATGAGCTCACCATCTACCCAGATTTGACCTGCGGTTGGTGTCTCTAAAAGATTGATACAGCGGAGAAAGGTACTCTTACCTGAACCAGATGACCCGATAATCGAAATCACGTCACCCTTGTGCGCCTGAAGCGAAATACCCTTGAGTACTTCATTTTGACCAAATGTCTTATGTAGATCTTTAATGTCCAGCGCTGGTACATCATTCATGCGCCACTACTCCCTGTGCAATATCGAGAGGTTATCCGACCTCTTTAGTCGCTACAAATTAGCATTCATCCTAGAAACATGCAACAAATCATTAACTGACAAGATAGCAATACACAAGCGATAGTGCTGCATTTTTATTCAAATACAGACTATAAACCTAGCCACGAACGCATAAAACAGCAAAACCCGAGAAAAGCAAATAACGAGGCATGTAAATATAAAGTTAATTAATTCCGATATTAGTAGTAAAATTAGTGATAACTGTCACAAAATCTTTCACACCCAGACTAATACCCTAGATAAATAAGATCTTATGATATTTTCAATCAAATATTCAATTTCACAACGTCACTGTGAACAAATATACGGCATGTTTTAAGGCGCTGAACATCCGTTTAAACCAATAAACTTTTTAAACTCTTCACCCCAACTGTAAACCCTCATAATTGGTCATTTATTTCTTAATTATCTTGCCGAATTCATGTTGACTGTTGTGAAAGTAGATATTTCTATGCGTGAGTTATTGAAAGGCAGTTACAGAAACTGATTACCAACTCACATTTCCACCAATTTTCCCGTAGTTTTATTTCACTATTTTTCATAAAATGATCAGGATCAATCACCCAAAATTGGGAGCTTGTTAGACTCCGTCAACAAATATGGGGCAAATTTTAGTCCTTTGTCACTTTAATATGAAGTATGATTAAAACACGACATTCATGTGGCACAGTATGTCGATGACAAAACACAATTATGATGGCTATACAGCTACTTAAAATTTAAATCACTAACAATACTAAATGAGGAATCTATGTCAGACGTAGTCAACACAGACCACTCAGAAATCGACGAGAAAAGCTATTCAGAGCTACATCGCCCTGCTTCTGAGTTCTCTAGTCGTTCTGAATATCTGGACCACGAACTTCAAATAATGAAACCACGCCGTTATGCTTTAAACCTTCCGGGCCGTGATTTCCGATTCGAAATTGAAGATCTGGTACCTGCCATTGCGGGTACTATTGGTATAATCGCGATGTACTCGGCTGTGATGATGTCTTGGGCTGATGGCCTAACTCAAGCATGGGACCACATCAATTTAGGAAAAGATTTTGCGATTGAAGTTGCTCGCGTAGAAATGCTTATTCCTGCTCTACTTTTCTGTGTTCTTGCTTCTGGTTTTATTAACCCACGTGCCAACCTTGCAGGCAACCACGGTCCGATGATTCCACTTATCGGTACGATTGCACTTGCCGGTGCTCACCCTCTAGCGCTTGCTATTTTACTCGGTGTATTTGGTCTTCTACTTAGTTACTTCAAAGGTGGGTCTAAGTTAGTCAACTTAACCAGTGAAGGGGTCGCAGGTGGTTTGCTTGTTTTCCTCGGTTTTACCGGAACCATGAGTCAGATTGGCCAGATTCAAAGCTGGGCAGTAGGTCTTGAGTCCGCTGAGATTGCGAAAGGCAGCATGGGCTACATCGGTCTGGTTGTGTTAGGCGTCAACATTGTTCTTTACGCATTCCTTGCGAAGATAAATAAGCGTTGGTTAGCTATCCCAGCTTGTGCAGTAACTGGACTACTTATCGCGTTAATATTTGGTGCTGGTTTTGACCTGACCTTTGAAACAGAGATGGGTCTTCCTAACCTAAACCCAGTTTACTGGTGGGGTAATACACAAGAAGGATGGATGTTAGGTTTACCAAATCTGCAACATTTCATCGCCTCTTTGCCGTTTGCTATTCTGGCGGTTGCAATGTGGTCGCCTGACTTCCTTGGTCACCGTATTTTCCAAGAGCTTAACTATCCTAAGCGTACTGAAAAAGTACTTATGGATGTAGATGATACGATGACAATGTGTTCTATCCGTCAGATGGTTGGTACCGCAGTGGGTGGTGGTAACATTACATCATCTTGGGGTACTTATATGATCCCAGCGGCTATTGCTAAGCGTCCTATCCCGGGTGGTGCTATTCTGCTTGGTCTTTTGGTCATGATTATTGCAATCTTAGGTTTCCCTATGGATGTGGCAGTATGGCCTCCTGTTATGCGTATTGCTCTTCTAGTTGGTGTGTTCCTTCCACTATTGGAAGCGGGCATGCAAATGGTTAAAGATACGAAAGACTCTCATGCAGCCGGCATCTGTATTTTCGCTTCTGCTGTAGCGAACCCAGTATTGGCTTGGGCCTTAACGATGTTACTTGATAACAATGGTTTGATCGGCAACAAAGAACGCGCTCAAAAATTGACCATCATTGATAAAGTCGTTATCCCTGCTTCTGTGCTCGTCATCTGTTTAATTGCAATGCTTTCAGTCGGTATGTTTGAAGGAAAATATGGCATTCCGGGCTTTCTATAAATAGATAAAAATTGGGCAGCAGAAATGCTGCCCATTTTTTTGTATATTTTTTTTAAATTTTACAATATAATTTGAATCACAAAATCGAATGGCAATTTTGGTTACAATATCTATGGTTTAATGACGTATCATTTGGTCATAAATATTGTTATTAATTAAAAAGTGTACTGCGTGCTTCGGCACTAGCTAATATCAGTAAAAACAGTACGTAATTTTTCTACGAAAAAGGTAGGTATATCATGGCAGAGCAATTTGCTAAAGCTTGGGAAGGTTTTGCGAACGGAGATTGGCAAAACGAAGTAAACGTTCGTGATTTTATTCAAAAGAACTATACGCCTTATGAAGGTGACGAATCTTTCCTAGTTTCTGAAGGTACTGAAGCAACTAATTCGCTTTGGGCTAAAGTAATGGAAGGCATCAAACAGGAAAACAGCACTCATGCTCCTGTAGATTTCGATACTTCTCTTATTTCTACCATCACTGCGCACGATGCTGGCTATATAAACAAAGATCTAGAAACTATTGTTGGTTTACAAACTGACGCTCCATTGAAACGCGCTATCATCCCTAACGGTGGTATTCGCATGGTTGAAGGTTCTGCAAAAGCATATGATCGCGAACTTGATCCTATGGTTAGCAAAATCTATTCAGAATACCGTAAGACACATAACGCTGGTGTTTTTGATATCTATACGCCTGATATTATGGCGTGTCGTAAGTCTGGTGTTCTAACTGGTCTTCCTGATGCTTATGGCCGTGGTCGTATCATCGGTGATTACCGTCGCGTTGCTTTATACGGCATTAACTTCTTGATGAAGGATAAGCTAGCTCAATTCAATTCTCTTCAAGAGAGATTTGAGAATGGCGAAGATTTAGAAGCAACAATGCAACTTCGTGAAGAAATTGCTGAGCAACATCGTGCACTTAAGCAAATCAAAGAAATGGCCGCTAAATACGGTTGTGATATCTCTGGTCCTGCAACGACGGCTCAAGAAGCGGTACAGTGGACTTACTTCGGTTACCTAGCCGCTGTTAAATCTCAAAACGGTGCTGCAATGTCTTTAGGTCGTACTTCGACTTTCCTAGATGTTTACATCGAACGTGATATCGCTGCTGGTACTATCACTGAAGCACAAGCTCAAGAGATGATCGACCACTTTGTCATGAAGCTACGTATGGTTCGTTTCCTACGTACTCCTGAATATGACGAGTTATTCTCTGGTGACCCAATCTGGGCAACAGAATCAATGGGCGGCATGGGTCTTGACGGACGTACTTTAGTTTCACGTAGTAACTTCCGCTTCCTAAACAGCTTATACACAATGGGTCCAAGCCCAGAGCCGAACATCACGGTTCTTTGGTCTGAGAAACTACCTGACGGATTCAAACGTTTCTGTGCGAAAGTATCTATCGATACTTCTTCTATCCAGTACGAAAACGATGATCTAATGCGTCCAGATATGGCGTCTGATGACTACTCTATTGCATGTTGTGTATCACCAATGATTGTTGGTAAGCAAATGCAGTTCTTTGGAGCTCGTGCTAACCTAGCTAAAACCATGCTTTACACCATCAACGGTGGTGTTGATGAGAAGTCTAAAGCTCAAGTTGGTCCTGTTATGGATAAAATCACTTCTGAAGTGCTTTCATACGACGAACTTTGGGGCAAGATGGACCACTTCATGGATTGGCTTGCTAAGCAATATGTGACAGCTCTAAACAGCATTCACTACATGCATGACAAGTACAGCTACGAAGCATCATTAATGGCTCTACATGACCGTGATGTTTATCGCACAATGGCATGTGGTATTGCTGGTCTTTCTGTTGCGGCTGATTCATTGTCTGCTATCAAATACGCGACGGTTAAACCTGTACGTGACGAAGACGGCATCGCTATCGATTTTGAAATCGAAGGTGACTATCCTAAATTTGGTAACAACGATTCTCGCGTAGATGATATCGCTTGTGAATTAGTATCCGTATTTATGGGCAAAATCCGTAAACTGAAAACCTACCGTAACTCGGTACCTACTCAGTCTATTCTTACTATCACTTCAAACGTAGTGTATGGTAAGAAAACCGGTAACACACCAGACGGTCGTCGCGCAGGTGCTCCATTTGCTCCTGGTGCTAACCCAATGCACGGACGTGATGAGAAAGGTGCTGTAGCATCACTAACATCAGTCGGTAAACTACCGTTTGCTGATGCGAAAGATGGTATCTCGTATACGTTCTCTATCGTACCTAACGCACTAGGTAAAGATGATAACTCGCAGAAAGCGAACCTTGCAGGTCTTATGGATGGTTATTTCCACCACGAGACTGGCATTGAAGGTGGTCAACACCTTAACGTTAATGTTCTTAATCGTGAAACGCTAGAAGACGCTGTTAAGCACCCTGAGAATTATCCTCAGCTAACAATTCGTGTATCTGGTTATGCAGTTCGCTTTAACTCTCTAACTACAGAGCAGCAAGCTGACGTAATCGCGCGTACTTTTACTGAGACGATGTAATCCAGTAAACGTCATTCAATGTTCGCTAGTTATAGCGAACATTGATTAAAGCCTCGCATTTATGCGGGGCTTTTTGTTTTTTATAAAAAAAAGGCTACACTAGGCGTAATTATAATAAAAGTTGTTTAAGGCTGATATTATCCAATTAAAACATCTATTTATCTCATCTGTCTTTTTGTTGTCATTTGCAGCAAACGCCAACGAAAACATTATCTCTATGTCCTTCGATAATGATGGTCCATTCGGTACTGATCAGAATTACACGAACGGAATCCAAGTCGATTATTCGACATCGCTTTTAGATTTAAACAGCGCTTTGATTGCGTACTCACCTCTATCGTTGCTTGAAAATCACGAATTCAATACATATAAATGGCATATAAGTATTGGTCAGAAAATGTGGACACCTTCAGACATAAAAAAAGAACAACCAGAACCAAACGAGCGAGCCTACGCAGGCCTCTTATATACACAAGGAGAACTCATCGCGATTTCAGATACAAACACCCAGGCTTTCGGTTTGATGATTGGTGTAACGGGCCCGAAATCTTTTGCCGAAGGCGCTCAGAAAATTGTGCATGAAATTGTCGGCTCCGACACGCCTCAAGGATGGGATTATCAGATAGAAGGCACCTTCATTGCTAACCTTTCTTACGATAGTAGTTACCAGTTATACACCATTGATAAGTCGTCGGGTCTATCCCACGAGATCAGCGCACCGATTAGAATTTTGGCGGGCAATTATCGAAGCGAAATCGCGACCGGGCTTCTATGGCGATGGGGGTTGAACTTGCAAGACAGTATTGGCAGCACCAAAACAGAGAATGAAATGAGCTTTAAGTCCTTTATGGTACAAGGTAAAACAACCGGTGCTTTTCTATTCGCCGGTGTTGAAGCACGATATCGATTTAATGATATTACCATAGACGGCGATCGCCCGGATGAAGTATACCCTACCGATGTAGAACACCTTCAAGCAACGGCTGTGTTTGGCGGCGCAGTGTATGGCGAATCTATAGGTGGTAGCGCGACATTAGCATTCAAATCAGAAGACTTTGAACAAGACCTAAATGGCTACTCAGCAAATCTGTCTATGTCACTTTTTTGGATGTTTTAAGCGGTCCAAGACCGCTCCTTGATTCTAAAAATCATATTTTACAAGGTAAACTTGAGGCATTTTTGATTTAAGGTTGTTGAACGTTTATCCACTCGTTGACTCGTCTGTTTGAGTTCATTATTGCTAAGGGCGATAGAGCTCATCGAGGTTGATATCTGAGACATACTATCGGCCATTGACTGACTTGTTATTGCCAACTCTCGGATTGACGAAAATATCATATCCGTCTGTTGACTCGCCTCTTCAGCCTTATTCGTTATTTCAGATAACGCTTGAACAGCATCATGACCATTTTGTCTACCGGCCTCCATCGATTTTTGAGATTTATTAATGTATTGAATGACTTCACCGCTCTCGGTTTGTAGCGTTTCAATAGTACCTGAAATCTCAGACACAGCCTCAACGGTTCGAACCGCCAAGTTCCTAACCTCATCAGCAACTACGGCAAAGCCTCTACCCTGTTCACCCGCGCGAGCCGCTTCTATCGCCGCATTCAGTGCTAACAAGTTAGTTTGTTCGGCAATACCGTTAATAATGTCCATGACTGAGTCTATCTTGTTCGACGCCGACTCTAATTGCTGAATATGCGTCGCTGCCAGAGTTAAAATACTACCTACCTGTTCAATTGACTCAATGGCAAGCGTAATAATTTTACCTCCGTCATCGGCAGACTGAGCCGACGACTTACTCACTACTGAAACTCGCTCTAAGCTGTTTGAAACCTCTTTCGTGGTTACGCTCACCTCTTCTGTGGCAGAAGCAAGTATATGCGTCTGTTCAATGGCCTTTGACTGCCCTACCACCACTCTTTCAATACCTCGATTAAGTTCTTTCGCATTAAGTGAAAGCGCGTCACTATTACTTTGCACTTCTCTAACTAACTCTGTTAAGTTCTCGCAGGTTTGGTTAATTGCCATCGACAATTGGTTAAATTCATCTTTATTGTTGAGGGTCACTGGCAACCGTACACTTAGGTTCCCTTTCGAAATCGAGTCAAGTGCCGTATTGGTTTGATTAAGCGAGCGTGTTATAGATAAAGATAGCGTAATAAATATCACTATGGTTATCACCGCGAGGACAATACAAGCGATGAGAACGGACCAAAGTGAAACATCTGCTGTCGCGGACGCTGAATTTTGATAACGTTCACTAATTGCCGCAAGTTCAGTTGTAATCTGTTCTACAGCCGTTAACAACACATCCTGATTAGCGTAAAGATCAGATTCAATATTACTTAGTTGCCCAGAAAGCACGGATACCTGTTCAAAGGTAACCGAAAACGCTTCCAGCTCTTTTTCATAAAGCTCAAGCATCGCATAGGTATTGGACATATTCTTAAATCCCGCTTTCGCACGATTAAAAAGCTTCAGGTTCTGCTCACTAGGAGTAAGTAGATAGTTTTGCTGCGCTTTTATCATCGTTTGAAAATCGGAGTTGAGCGTTACCATTCCGGTTTCTGCGATTTTTTGTTCTATGATCACCGCGATCTTTTTCAGCCTACCTAACTTTCCATCGTCTGCATTAAAACCCAGTTCGCGTCGAAGAACTAACCATGGTTCGACGGTATTCTGATAGCGTTCAATTAGGCTCGTCAGCTCATTTGCTCGGTTTTCCATACCAACATTATTTAAGTATTCTCTATTAATCTGACCCTTATTTTGAATGACAGATAAAGATTGCTTAACTGCTTCTACTTTCTCTGAGTTCATGGTCATTAAACTGTTAGCTAACTTGAACAGATTCACCTGGGTCTGTTCAATCTCATTGGAACCATTGGTGACATCTATACTCAAGCGATATTCTGAATTCATTGCTTTGAAGCTATTGCTTGTGTAAGCAGCTAGCCCGATAAAACCGACAATCAATACCCCTAATACAATCCAAATTTTTTCTTTTTGTGAGAATAAAAAACGTTCCATGTATTTTCCTTAGCCACACCAGTAATAACAGCGCGACCAAAATGCGCCCTGCGATAAATTTAACAATATCATAACAATTATAACGCGAATGGAAAAAACCACCATCAAAGCAATTCATTAATCAAAGAACATACGTAATAGCAGAAAGTTAGACTAGGTTATGGAACTTAAATGTAATAAAATAACAGATAAGAAAAACTCTCTGAGAAGAACCTATGTCAACATCTGGTCGTATCCATTCATTCGAATCTTGCGGTACCGTAGACGGACCTGGAATTCGTTTTATCGTGTTTCTACAAGGTTGCTTAATGCGTTGTATGTATTGCCATAACCGCGATACGTGGGATACACATGGTGGTAAAGAAGTTACCGTAGATGAAATAATCAACGAAGCTAAGTCGTACCGACACTTCATGAAAGCATCTGGCGGCGGAATTACCTGCTCCGGTGGCGAGGCGATGCTTCAACCAGAATTTGTTCGTGATTTTTTCCGTGCAGCCCAAAGGGAAGGGATGCATACGTGCCTTGATACCAACGGTTATATTCGTAAACATACCGATGTAGTCGATGAAGTATTAGAGGCATCCGATTTAGTCATGCTTGATATCAAGCATATGAAGGATGAAATTCATCACGACTTTATTGGTGTATCGAATAGGCGCACTCTGGACTTTGCGCGTTACCTGCACAAAATAGGTAAAACAACATGGATTCGATATGTCATCGTACCCGGATATACCGATGATGAAGAGTCGGCACATCTACTAGGTGCGTTCATTAAAGAAATGGATAACATCGAAAAAGTTGAGCTGCTGCCGTATCACAAATTGGGCGCTCATAAATGGGAAGCACTTGGTTATGACTACCCTCTAGAAGGGGTCAATCCACCAAGTAAAGAAACCATGGATAAAATGGTGGGTATACTCGAACAGTATGTCGACAACGTAAAATATTAGTACTTTGATTATAAAGTAACAACAAACAGATAATAATTACTTCGAGGCCTCACAATGGAAATGACGAACGCTCAACGCTTGATCCTTTCAAATCAATACTACCTTATGTCTAAGCTCCGACCTGAAAATGAAGCTAAATATAGTCGTTTACAAACGATTGTGGAGAGAGGCTATGAGTTACAAATGCGTGAATTGGATAAACATTTCGGTAAGATAACCGAAGAAGAATGTCGCGAAGTGATCAACATCATGGAAATGTACCACGCGATGCAAGAGTCAAACAAAATGTTAAGTGAAGCGGATAGGAACAACGTTGACCAACGTAGACTACAATTCTTGGGTTTTGACATCGCAAGTGAACATCAACTCGTCAATTATGTTCGTTTTCTCGTTGATTCTGAAGGGCTTTACCCTCAATTTGAGAAGAGTGACCACCACTTTAATGCCCAAATGCCTATGTTAGAAAAATATACCCGTATGCTAACAACATGGCGTAATTGCCCGCGTCAATATCACCTATCTTCTACTGAGTTTACTCAGATATTTAACGCATAATAAGTAAATAATTCCAATAAAAAAGGAGGTCAATTGACCTCCTTTTTACGCATTTATAAAACTAGATTAATCATCCAGTTCCGCTTCTGCTTTAAAGATTGCTTCAAATTCTTCTTCCGCAGTATGCTTAGATACTTCTTTATGCTTAAAGATAAAGTAGTAAGCCATACCAATCACATATAAACCTACAGCCCAGAATGCCGCTGTTGCGTCATATACAAAACATGATGATAGAGCAAGTAACGAAAGAACTATCGTGATCCAAGGTGTAACGATGCCACCTGGTGTTCTATAAGGACGTTCCAAATCAGGTTCATTTTTTCTCAACAAGATATGACTATAAGCTTGTAGAGCATAAGAGATTGTTGCACCAAACACCGCGATCATGATCATGCGATCACCTTCGCCAGTTAGTGATGCTAAGAAACCTACAATCCCTGGAATGATCAATGCCCAAACTGGTACTTTACGCTTACCTGTTAATGATAAGAACGCTGGTAAGTAACCCGCTCTCGAAAGTGCGAAGACTAAACGACTATAACCATAAATAATTGAGAAGAATGACGCAATAAGACCAGTCAAACCAACCACGTTCACGAAGTTAGCTAACATGGAATCTTCACCATGAACAGCACGCAACGCATCGACTAACGGCGCGGCATACCCAGCGGTCGCTTTAGCACCGGCAGCGCCAGGAACTAATAACATAACCCCAACGGCCGTGATTAATAGGAATATCATCGCCGCGATGATGCCTTTAGGCATATCTTTTGCCGGGTCTTTTGCTTCTTCCGCAGCCAAAGGTACACCTTCTACTGCTAGGAATAACCACATACCAAATGGTAATGCAGCCCAAACACCATTCCAACCTTGAGGTAAGAATGTCGTTGCACCTGCTATTGCTGGGTTGGCTGGTATATCAAAAAGGTTAGCCACTTCAAAATAGGGGATCAACCCAAATGCAGTTGCAATGATTGCAACAACAGCTAATGCTGTGATAACAAGCATAATACGTAGTGCTTCACCAGCACCAATCAAATGGATACCGATAAATATTGCATAAAAGACCGCATACACCGTTGGTCCGTTCCACCCAACTAATGCTTCAAGGTAACCACCAATAAAGATGACAATGGCAGCGGGTGCTATCGCATACTCTATTAATACTGCTAATCCAGTGGCGTAACCACCGATCGGCCCCATTACTTTCCTAGCGAAGCTGTAACCACCACCTGCTGTTGGTATCGCTGCCGACATTTCTGCCAGTGACAAAACCAATGTTAAATACATTATTCCCATCAACACTGATGCGATTAACATGCCACCCCAACCAGCCGTGGCGATACCGAAGTTCCACCCTGCATAGTCCCCTGATATTACGTAGGAAACCCCAAGCGTCGCGAGCAAAAACCAACCAGCCACACCTTTCTTAAGCTGTCGTTCATGCATAAACTCGGAGGAACCAAAATCACTTGCTTTATTTTCAGACATAAGCCACCCGTATGATTTAATTTTTGACTCAGTAATCATCGTCTGACTACCAAGTGATATGACGGATCAATCCTTCTTGTAGGGTACGGATTGATACATCCCTATAATTTTTTAGTTAACATACTGTTTGTTCTAATTTATTTTCTATTTGATTTTTTCTATCTACTAACTAGCTATTGCTCCTTATTTTTATACTTTGTCAGCCAATATTTCTTTACGTGGTTGGGCAATTACAACCTTATCCACGAGCAATCCTTTATGTTTAATACACTCAGCACCCGCCTCTACTGCGGCAGTTACTGAAGCGACGTCTCCGGTTAAAGTGACGTATCCCTTGCCTCCAATGGCCATTGCCATATGGACTTCAAGCAATTCAACGTTAGCTGCTTTTACGGCAGCATCTGCAGCTTCAACGATAGAAGCGACTGAAAATGTTTCAATAATTCCAAGCGCATCGGTACGTTCAACGACTCGTGTACCTGAGATTGCAGGGAACACATCTTCATGAACATTTGATATTATTAGGTCGTCTACAATCTCTGTACCACCTGCGATCATACCGGCTTCTACTGATGCGTTTACCGCAGCAACATCTCCGCATATCATCACCATGAATTTTCCCGGACAGATACTACGGTTAAAAATTATTTCAACTTGCGCCGCTTTTAACATTACATCAGCAACAAAAAAACCACGTGCGATAGAATTAAGCTCGATACATCCAATTGCATTAATCATATTTTTACTCATCTATTTCGTTATCACGACATGCTGTTCGGTGACAGACGCCACTTTACCAGCGATGCTTGCATGAATGTTGACGCTCAAAGCATCGTCTAATGCCAAACCAATCACCTGACCAACCGTCACATTTTCACCCACTTTGACACACGCTTGAGCAGGCGCTCCGATATGCTGTTTTAGTGGAATGTTGACGTGTTTAAAGTCAAATTCACCTTCTAGGTTTTTGGCTTCTGTTTTGCTGTATTGCACCAAGCCCAATCGCTGAATCAATCGCTTAGTAGGAACACCTCGGTAATCACGCATTGGATGCACCTCTACGGTTTGCCCTTGCAACTGTTCAGGGGTCATCAGCCTTCCCGATTCACGTAAATCACGCTTCGTGGTTACACACATATTCCTTGGGTCTAAACCTTCAGGACAAGACCACATCGAACAAAGATTACATTCACTGCACGCTTGAGCCGATAAGGCATACGTTTCACTATTCGGACCTGATGTCTGTAATGCTCGCATGACTAAGTGAGGTTTTATGGGATACCCCAACATGTTTCGTGGGCACATCGAAGTACACAAACTACATTGGTCACAAGCCGCTTTACCAATACGTCGATACGTCGACTCTGGCATCGTCTTTTTGACCGCCAATGACGACGATTTAGGAATAACGATAAAGCCACTTGAGAGCCGTGTTATCGGCTGATCAAGAGAATTGACCACACCACCCATCATTGGACCGCCATCAATAATAATGAAGTCATCACAGGTTGTTCCACCCGCAATGTCCAGAGCGTCAGAGACTGAAATACCGACAGGCAGCCACGCCGTATAAGGCGACTGCACCTCACCATGAACGGTCAGCATCGTATGTGTAACAGGTTGATCTATCGCCGCTCTAAATATATTTATATATGACTCGGAATTTTGCACCAAAACGCCAATATCTTTCGGAAGACCGCCTGAAGGCACTCGCTTCCCTGTCGCCTCATAAATCAGCTCAACTTCATCGCCTGCTGGATAGACGTCACGCATTTGTAATACCGAAAACTCTTCAGGTTTTGCTAATTTTTGAATTGCGCTTTCTATTATCTCGATAGTATCTTGATGTTTGTCTTTGATACCGATAATAGCTTGCGATGCCCCCGTTTGTTTCATCGCGAGTAACATGCCCCCGAGCATTTCATCTGCCCAGATCTGCATAACGACTTGATCTTTATTTAGCAAAGGTTCGCATTCAGCACCATTCGCAAGAACCAGATCAACTTTACAATCTAGCTTTACGTAGGTAGGAAAACCGGCCCCTCCAGCACCAACGACCCCAGCATCTCTGACTTTATCTAAAAATGAGCTCATGTTAACGTGCCTTAGTGAGAGATTGGGTTGCTAGCGATGCTAATTACTGCTTCAGCAAACGCTTCGCAGGCAGCACGGCAAGCCGCTTGAGAACCAACTAAATGAGCGCCAGCAAAGTTTGTTTCTGATGGTGGTTCAAACAAGTTTTTCAATTGAACATCAGCTGATTTTAGAGCCGCATCAATGGCAAACATTGCTTCCAATGGTGGCGCAATTAGATACGCTAATGCATCACCCTGTTCTACATCCGCTTCCGCAGAAAGGTAACTACCTGTTGAGGTGACTAAGTGTGCAAAATAAGCGATATCTCCCGCTTCATTTGCTGTCTGAAACGCTGCCTCGTTTTCTATTACTTCTTTGCAACGGTCTAAACCTGCAATGACATCTGCCGGACATTCACCAGCAATGATACCGATGACTTCACCAGATGTAGGTCCAGATGAGTGTGCCGCACCAGCATAGAATGAACGAGCGTATACGACTTCTACGTTGGCGGCTTTTGTTGCTTCATCTAGCGCACAATACGTAACATCATCACAATCACTCGTAATCAAACCAATACTGACTTGATTCGGCTTTAACTTAAGTGCTTTAGCATATTCTGATTCAACCGATGCAATCACTCTGGTTGCTAATACAGATGCTGGAATTTTGTCTTGAATAGCCATCGTTCACCTCTATCTTTTTAAATTGATGCCGCTGGTTTTTTGCTCCAGCATCGTTTTAATTAAATCGACTATTACGGCAGCCGCTTCCACCGGTGGAGTTCCACCGCTATGAATATTCGAAATAACGGTACGATCAGATTCCACGGTATCTTTAGTCGGTTTATAGATCGCGTAACAGCTCAACGATTCCGACTGTCCAAGCCCTGGCCTCTCACCAATCAACAGAATATTTACTTCTGCATTGAGTAGTTCACCGATTTCATCCTGAGCTTTTACACGACCGTATCTAAGGAAAAAAGGCGCGTTCGTTTTAAGCCCAGCATTCTTTATACCATTCATCAACGGAGGGAGAATTTCATCCAGATTGCTTGTGATAGCATCCATACTCAATCCATCAGACAGAACCACTTGAACCTGTGGTGACTGCTCACAATTTTTGGTGATAATATCTCGACTATCAGGGCAAAGTTTTCGACCTAGATCTGGACGCGTTAGGTATTCATCTTTATCTTTAGCCTGACTTTTAGCCTCTACTAAATCATGGTCTTTCAACCACTGCTCACTGATGTTCTTAATTACTGTGTCTTTCGAGCGGGAGTGATCGGCCCAGAAACGCATCAATGCCGTCGTCCTAGGACGAGGACCCGCACAGCCATTTCCAACCCGAGCCCCTGTTTGAGTCATCAGGTCCTCAATTATTTTAGGATCTTGAGCATTAACCACACCGTTCCAGTTTTTGAACTCATCGTCGCCTAAATCAGGCAGTGAGCCATCACTTACAACCGGTGTCATTTCCTCACTAACAACTCTCTTAACTGTTGAAGCGGAGACATCCTTTTCTCCAAGCTGTTGTAAAACAGCTGAGACAATATCTTGTATATTTTTATCGTTCATTGTTATCTCCGCTTATCGATTAAAGAAAATTGAAGGGTCACCAGCTTTTGCGGTTAATAGCCCGTTTTCTAGCAGCCCCATTTTCTCCATCCATTTTTCAAATTCTGGAGCAGGTCTTAGCCCTAATAATTGACGAACCGTCGCAGTATCGTGGAAGGCATTTGTCTGATAGTTCAGCATAATGTCGTCCCCCATAGGCATACCAATAACAAAGTTGATACCTGATGCTGCTAACAACGTTACTAAGTTCTCATTTGAGTTCTGATCGGTGTCGGCATGGTTTGTATAACAAGCATCACAACCCATAGGCAGGCCAGACAGTTTGCCCATAAAGTGGTCTTCTAAACCTGCACGGATAATCTGTTGGTGATTATAGAGATATTCAGGGCCAATAAATCCAACCACAGTATTAACTAGGTGCGGCTTATAACGGCGAGCCAGTCCATAACAACGCGCTTCCATTGTCATCTGGTCTGCTCCATAGTGAGCATCAGCAGATAGCGCAGAACCTTGGCCTGTTTCAAAATACATCATATTGTCGCCAGCTAAATGACAATACTGTTTGCCTATTTCATAGGCTTCGTCAAGCATCGCTACAGAGACGCCAAACTCAGACAACCCTTTTTCAGAACCAGAAATACTCTGGAATAGAAGACCACCTGGAGCGCCTTTACGAACCGCTTCCATTTGAGTGGTGATATGTGCCAGTACACAAGGTTGTGTCGGAATTTCAAATTTGTTAATGACATCTTGAATTGCGTTAAGCATCTGAGTGGTATTTTCGACACTGTCGGTTACAGGGTTTATACCGATTACTGCGTCGCCACATCCATACGTAAGACCTTCGTAGGTTTGTGCCAAAATTGAGTTTATATTGTCACGCGTGTCATTTGGTTGTAATCGACAACTAAAGTGGCCGGGAATACCTAAGGTACTATTCGCTTTAGTCACAACGGGTAACTTTTTCGCGCCAAACATTAGGTCGGCATTCGAACAAAGCTTTGCTGTTGCAGAAATCATTTCAGCCGTTAGCCCTTTGCTGAGCCTCTGGAATTCTTCCCTGCTCGGCGTGTTAGAAAGCACATACTCTCGTAGTTCACTTACCGTCCAGTTCTGGATTTTTTCATAAACAGCTCGATTCAAGCTGTCTTGATTTATCCTCGTGATCACATCGAGTTCATATGGAACTGAAGGGTTTTCACGTAAATCTCTAAGTGTCAATTCAGACAACACCTGTTTCGCAGCAACCCTCTCTTGAGAGCTAGACGCTGCAATACCAGCGAGTACATCTCCCGAGCGAAGATCGGACGCTTTCGCCATCACTTCTTTCACGTCTGAGAATTGATATGTCTGACCAAACAGACGAGTTTTCAAAATCATTAGCCACTCCTTTATGACGGAAACGCGAGAGATTTCACCGTGAGGGGAACAATCTCCCCTCCAAAATAACTTTTACCAATATCGATGTAGTCCCCTTCTCGGGTAGCAACTTCATCAATAACCGCAAGCGGTTGAGGTAAAAGCAACGGTTGTAACTCCATTCCGAGTGCTTTGCCTATATCATTATGAGAAATTATTAGTGCTGAATCGTTGTGATTACCATGTAAACGATAAAACTGCTCGAGTCCTTTAACAGCTTGGAGCACCGCGCGGTATTTAGTTGGCATGCTACTATCTAATGCAATAGCATATTGGTCCGTAGCAAGGGCAATATCCATCCGTTCAGCACAGATACATATTTCCTTGCTAACATCAAAATCTGGGTCGTTCCAATCAATCGTTGGGTGGATAACCGGAACATTCTTTATTGGTAAGCTTTCTAATTCTAACCATATAGTTGAACCAGAAAGAGAAAGTGAATGTGCTCCAGCACCAATAACGGTTGCTCTCACTGTCTGTTTTGGCTCGATAAATGGCAATCTTTCAAATTCAGTGTGTCTTAGCATAGATCGAGCGAGCATCGGACCCATATCACCAAATTTCAGATCATCAACGGGTTTCACCCGTTCTTCAAACAAACACTTACCCACACCACCACTGATATAAATGGAATCAATATCATCAAGTTGCTTAAGTTCTGCCGTTTGTAATAGTCGAGCGGTAATTTGGGTGTTCTCCCCTCTTATCAACCCGAACAAAATATCGGCCATTTTGTTACTAATACGTTTAATATGGTCTTTCGTTAATGCATTGGGACTGATCTGCTCTCCAAAGACTTCTTTTACCAACATGGCTCCAGCTTCGGATAGATAGGTCACTTGTCCTTGCTCTCCAAGCTGAATGAGTCTGCCACCTATGTTGATACATGCGGTATCGACTACTCGACCACAATCAAAAACAACAAAGTTGGCGGTACCACCACCGATATCAATGTTCATAACACGACGATGATTCGATTCGGACACCTGTTGAGCACCACTACCCCGACCAGCAATAATTGACTCTAAATGCGGACCTGCAGTGGCAACAACAAAGTCGCCCATTTCTTGTGAAAGATGGAGAAGAGAAGAACGCGCATTTTTCGCTTTCGCGGTTTCACCCGTGATAATAATCGCACCACTCTCTATGTCATCATGCGTGATGCCTGCAAGGGATACTTGATCTTCTATAAACTGTTTGATTTTTTCATTGTCAATAACGCCATCAAAGTTGATCGGTGTAAATATGACAGGACTTTGATAGATGACTTTTCTATCGATGAATTCGTAGACAGGCACTTGCGATGCTGGTGCACGGTTAACCAATGTTAATCGCGAGAATATGACTTGAGTTGTGGTGGTACCAACATCAATTCCTACACTAGTGATTAACTTAGTATTCATACAATAACCTCACCAGAAATCGAGCCGCTAACAACATCTTGTAGTAACGAGATGATCTGCTTTGCTGTCACTGTGCGGGGATTACCGCCTAGGCAAATATCTTCCAATGCATCTTCAGCAAGCGACAACATGGACTCAAGATGTATATCTACATGAGCTAACGACGTGGGTAGCCCGAGATCCTGAACGAGTTGGCTGACGGCTTTAATTGCAGCCCAGCAGCACTCTCTTTGAGTCATATTTTCTCTCGCTACACCTAAAGCGACGGCTAGCTCTGCATATTCTGCCTCGCTGACAAGGGCATTAAATGCCATGACATAAGGAAGCAAAATGGCATTAGCTGTCCCATGAGGAATATGAAACTGAGAACCGATTTGATGTGATATTGCGTGAGTTAAGCCAAGACCCGCATTACTGAAAGCGAGCCCTGCTTTATAAGCAGCGACAGCCATGTCGTATCGATCATCCAAGTTATCGCCACAACCAACGGCTCTGCGTAACGATCGGGCGACGGCCTCCACTGCATGATAGGCATAAGCTTTAGATAATGGGTTAGACCCTCTTGACACATACGCTTCAATTGCATGCGTTAATGTATCAACACCTGTTGCAGCGGTCACCTCCGGTGGAACACCTAGCATCAAAGCGGGGTCAATAATGGCTAAATCAGGAACCAATGCTGGTCCTTTAATAGGTAGTTTTACACCAGTGGCAAGATCTTTAACCACTGTAATGTCGGTGACTTCTGAGCCCGTGCCAGCCGTTGTCGGTATAGCACCTAAACCAACCCGACGAGACGCCAGTCCTCCGACCTTAAAATCACTGATACTGCCTGTATAATCGACCATAACAGCCACGGCTTTTGCTACGTCTAAAGCAGAGCCTCCACCAATGCCAAGAACAAAGTCAGCATCAGCGGTTTTCATCTTTTGTATGCATTTGCTGATGATGTCTGAATCTGGTTCGCCAACTACTTCACTAAAAATAGTGTATTCAATTCCAGCAAAGGTCAGAGAATGCTGACAACCTTCAAGTAAGCCAAGTTGATATACCATTTTATCTACAACGATGAACACTTTGGTTACACCTAACTCAATCAGCACATCACCAATTTGATTGACGCTATATCCACCCGTTAAAGTTATAGCAGGTGAACGGAAGAAAAAGCCTTTGTAGAGTTTCGACTGCTGAATACTATTAGTGACAACTTGAACTAATTCTTCACGAGAAAACGACATTGTCAGTTACTCCACTACTCTAGAAACAACAGGATTTAAACCATAATTTGCAATCGCGAGCGGTGTTAAATATAGAGCGTGCTCGAAGGTTACAATTTCCGTTTCTGGGAACGTGGCGCTAAAGATTTTGTTCACGCCGTTAACCAGAGTTCCACCACCCGTTAAGTACATATGAGAAGGTGTCTCTTCTTTAATATGGTGCTTAACAATATCCGCCATTTTTTCGATAACGGGCCTTACAATGATGGCAATATCATTCTTTTCAAAGCTTGTTCTCTTCAAGCGTTCCGCTTCATCGTCATCAACTTTTAGGCTACCTGCGATAACTAAAGAAACATGTCTACCACCACTAGGATCGTCTAGTGAATAAAGCTGTTTCCCATTTTTAATTACCGCAGTACCTGTTGTTCCACCGCCAATATCGACTACCGCGCCATTTTCTATATTCAGTAGGTCTGCGACGCTTGAAGGCTCGTCAATCACCTTCGTCACTTCAATACCTGCCGACTCAACAACATTTATTGATATTCTTGGATCAGTACCCGGGGGATACGACGTAATCGCGCTCTCAACCGTGATAGATAACTTCTCTTCAACCCGCTTTATTTGAGAACGCACAATCCGACACGCCCCCATATAATCAACAACTACGCCATCATTGACAACATTTGCCCAGTCTAAGAAGGCGGCGATTGGCACACCTTCTCCATCTAGAACCACAGTTTGAATATCTGCGGTGCCAAGATCTACGCCTATGATCCAGCTTTCCGGCGTATCTGTTGGCGTATCATCATTGACAATATCGTTAATGACCGCGAGACGTTGAGTGACAATTTCTAGCTGATTCATCGACTAAATAATCCTAAACGAATCAACCGCCGTACAACGACGTTTACGTGTAAAGGTCAACGAATTAGTCACCCCTTCACCAGTTGGAGTAGAGATGGTCATGGTTGTCCAGCCTTCTCCACCTGCACCAATTGCAGCAATACAAGGGCCATTTTTAGCGAGAAGACTGCTGTCTATCTCATAAGCCATTCGCGTCAATACATCGATATTTTTTGAATGAATCGCGGCGGTGTGATGATTGCCTGATTCAAGCTCTACTGCCCAATCAATAGCCTGATCTGCATTAGCGGCTTTGATTACAGGTAAAATTGGCATCATCTGTTCTGTGGTCGCAAAGACATTGTCTTTGGTGGCATGAAAGACGAGTAATCGAGTAGACTCTGGTATATCTAATCCAATGGTTGCGGCAATCTTACTTGCGTCTCTTCCAACCCATTGAGGGTTTGCACTTGGCGAATCACCTGGATAACCTTTCAATACTTTTTTGGCGATCTCTTCTGCTTGGCTAGCACTAATTTCATAAGCTCCATGCTGAGTCATCGCATGCATTAGACTGTCTGCGATAGACTCAACTGCAATGATTTCTTTTTCACTTGCACACACGATATTGTTATCAAACGAGGCGCCTTCAACAATGGAGACAGCGGCGCGGTCAATATCGGCGGTTTCATCAACCACAACAGGAGGATTGCCAGGCCCCGCTGCAATTAAACGTTTGTCAGTGATCTCTTTTGCGGCATCAACAACGGCATCACCGCCAGTAACCACTAAAAGTTTGATTCCAGGGTAAGTAAAAAGCTTTCTCGCATTATCTAATGACGGAACTTTTACCGTAGTGCATATATTAGGTGGTCCACCCGCTCGAACTGAGGCCTGATTAACTAATTGAATAGCACGTTGTGACACTTTCTTTGCTGCCGGATGCGGTGCAAATACAACACCATTACCTGCGGCAATCATACTGATCGAATTATTGATGACAGTACAAGATGGATTTGTACTGGGCGTAACCGATGCAATAACGCCCCATGGAGCGTTCTCTATCAGACTCAATCCACTATCACCTGACACCGCCTGAGGAGTAAGAATTTCAGTACCAGGTGTTCTTGAAGCGACCAGTAAATGTTTACGAATTTTATCTTCCACACGACCGAATCCAGTCTCTTCAACTGCCAATTCAGAAAGCTCTTTTGCATGCTTCTTTGTCATGCGACGAATTTCGGTGATGATATTATCTCGAACCGCTAAGCTACGGATCTGTTTCTGCGCATCTCGAGCGGCTGCAACCGCATCATCTAACGACTCAAATACACCATGATCGCTGCCCGTCGGTTGGTCGTCAGACTTTAGTTGAACAACAACCCGACGGACAATATCTTCAATTTCGCTCTGATCCATTCTATTTTCCCCTAATCCAGGTACTTATCAGCTTTTGTGGTATTGGACACTCTTATCTGATGTGATCTCATCAATAATTCCAACGACGCAAAGATCAATTGGCGAATGCTCGCCACTTGTTCCATAGGCCATTCGAGCTGAGCTTCCAGCAACAACTAACACCCATTCGCCTTCACCAGCGCCAAGCTGATCCATAGCGACATGGACTTCACTCGTCGAATTACCCTTCTTATCAACAAACTCGACTAAACAGAGCTTGTCCGCTCTCATATCAGGGCTACGAATTGTAGCCACTACTTGCCCTACTACTTTTGCTACACGCATGTCTCCCCCTTGTCTTCTAACGCCTACCTAGCAAGGAGGCGACGCGCAACTTATTTTTTCAAAGAAATAGGGAAAACATTCTCAAGATCTTGGTGAGGTCTTGGAATGACATGAACCGCAACGAGTTCTCCCAATTTTTGTGCAACTACAGCACCAGCGTCTGTAGCCGCTTTACAAGAAGCAACATCGCCACGTACCAACGCCGTTACATAACCTGAGCCTATTTGCTCATAACCAACCAACTCAACACGAGCCGCTTTTACCATCGCATCAGAAGCTTCGATTAAGGAGGTAAGCCCTTTTGTTTCTATAATGCCTAACGCATCCATTAGCATTTCCTCATAAATTCATTGTTTTTTGTAAAATAGTTTATTTTTTAGCTGCCGGTGTTGGTGCTGGCGCCTGAGTTATTGGGAAGATAGCTTCCAAATCACCATGCGGACGAGGAATAACGTGAACCGCTACTACTTCGCCTAAACGTTGCGCTGCTGCTGCACCTGCATCTGTTGCTGCTTTACAAGCTGCTACATCGCCTCGTACCATTGCCGTTACTAAACCTGAGCCAATTTGCTTATAGCCAACTAACTCAACACGAGCCGCTTTTACCATTGCATCAGATGCTTCGATAAGTGCGGTTAGACCTTTTGTTTCTATAATGCCTAGAGCTTCCATTTGAATTCTCCTAACGTTTATTCACATTAATTACATACATGACGTAAGTACTGATATATCGACGATATCGTCGGAACTGCAACCCCGTGACAGATCATGCATGGGTTTTGCTAACCCTTGCAACATCGGCCCCAGAGCAATATACCCCCCTAAACGCTGTGCAACTTTATAAGCAATATTGCCAGCACTTAAAGAAGGGAAAATAAATACATTTGCCATTCCACCTAATGGACTATTTGGCATTTTTTGGGCGGCGACTAAAGGCTCTATAGCGGCATCAAATTGAACTTCACCGTCAATGATAAGATTAGGGCAGCGTTGTCTAACTAGTTCTGTTGCTTCAGAAATTTTGCTTGCTGCAGGGTGTGATGCACTACCTTTAGTAGAAAATGACAGCATCGCAACGCGAGGTTCGATACCGGTCAATCGTTGAAAATTGTTAGCCGTATCAACAGCGATATCTGCAAGCTGTTCTGTCGTCGGTAAAGGAATAACCCCAGCATCAGCAAAGGCATGGGTCTTCGTGCCATCCGGGGACAACATTAAGAAAAAACTCGATACTGTTTTACTACCAGGAGCGACACCTATACCTCGAATTGCACTGCGAATCACATCGCCAGTTGTCGACAAATTACCGGCTATACATATATCGGCATAGCCTTGGTCAACCATAAGTGCCGAAAACTGTAAGGGATTAGATACCTGCTTTCGAGCTTCCTCTATCGTTATCGGCTTGCGTTGCTTGTCGACGAATATTTGAACCATTTCATCAAAACAGCCCGCGGTTTCTGGTGCCAATGTTGTTAAACAAGGCATTGCGATACCTGCTTTGTAAGATCTGTCACGAAGCATAAACGGGTTACCAAGAATAATTGGTTCAGCTAACCCATTTAATTTCAGTTCATTTGCGGCATGAAGAAGCCTCACATCGTCCGTATCTGGAAAGACGATTCTCTTAGGAGCTTGACGACATTTGAGTCTACACTGCTCTAGAATTTCCATGTTATTTCAATCTCTCTAAGACGCTTTCGTTACCGTTCTTACATTGCCATACTAATATCATCACCACATAAACAGCACTGGATAGACGGTTTAGCCCCGCAACAATATCTTCCCTTTCCAAACGCATACTGATATCAATAAACACTCGACTCGCTTCCAATTCTAGTTCTCGAATAGAGGCTCTCAATATATTGAGCTTAGCGACATCCAAACCAAATTTAGCTTCCGGCAACATGTGGTCGTAGCCTAAATATTTTAATGGATTATGTGACCACGTATGGATGATTTCAGAATCAATATCGCCAAAAGAAGGAAGAGATAATAGCTCACCAGTCACCTCAGATTTCAATAACTGTCCAAGGTAAGAGCGAATATCGGACATTGCATGAGTGATGAAGAGTGGTTGTTCTTGCAAAACACACTGCGCTTCAACACACAAACAAATAACGGTATCTATCTTTCCTCTAAGCGCTATACGAGGATGATTCTTAGGCACAAGAACTTGGTCATCTAAATGTGTCATGTACGAGGGTTTGTCAGTGATATCACTTCCGCACGCCCAACAACCATTCTGTGGCCTTTGGTTATTTATTTTTAATGGATGAACTTTTTCAATACCTGAACCGTCACGCTGAGGAACAAAGACTTCACCTTGTTCATTCACATAACGAATCGTTATCTTACGCTCTGATAGTAATGCTGTAGCAGAAGGCGTAAAGCGAGAGTCTTTTGGAAGATGCACTTCACTTCCATGTGCTAAGCCAAACTCGGCTCGCAGAAAATCCTCAGTAATGAAGGTATTCATTACGTCACCTATTGCCCTGACCAGTCGGCAGGGTATGCGACATAAACAAAGCGAACATGCGTTGGAGTCCCAAATTCAATACTGCTTCCTTTCGGAATAAAAATAACATCACCAGGCTTACCTATCGTTGTGCCGGATGGCGTTTTGATATGCAATTCACCTTCAAGTACCACATCTACTTCGTCGTAGTTGAGTGTCCAAGGGAAAAACGCTTTTTCCCAACCCATATAGCCAACACCTAACGTGCTATTTTGTGCGGTTCCAATCACATCGGTTAGTCCCACATTTTTACCCGGTGCACCATCAAATACATCAAGCTCTACCGAATTACCACGGACTAAAACAATGCCATCATCATTGATCTGGCGTGGACATGTCGGTGCTTTTACATTGAAATCCGCCATCGCTTTTTTAATCAATGACTCTATCAAGCCGCTTTCTACATTGGTGCCGACTCTGGACTGAATTTCATCCTTAATTTTGTGTAATGTTTGTTGCTTAGGAGAGGGAGGGATTAGTGATGAATCCTTTTGTACAGTTATTTCATTCGGCTTCGTCGGTATAGCACTAGACCCCTCTTCGATTAGAGATATCCCGAATGTTTTCGCAACGTCATAGGCTTCCGGCGTAACAATAGTAAACCCTGCTTTTATAGCGATCTCTTTTATACTTTTTGCATTAGCGTCGCGTACATCATTAGCAGTAATTAATTTTTTCATTAATTTCACCTTGACAGCCTTATTATATAAGGCTTTATTTATTTAAACTGCACAAAAAAGTTCTTAATTTATTTATAGATTCTTCATCGAAAATAGATATATGAAAATAAGGACCTTCAATATCATTTCTTATCAAAAATCGCTCAGCTTTACCTATGTCAGCAGTATCCATATCCACCTTACTGATAACACCAACAATACGTTTATTAGGGTAAACCCTTAATAAACCTTCTGGCACAGAAAATCTTTTTGCATTTGCTGGTTGCAAATAGACAATTGTATTTACTGACGAAATAGTTGACAGCAAAGGACCATTCCATGCTCGGTTATCTACATATTCACCTGGGGTATCTATCGCGCAACCAGAATAATAAATTGGCGTTTGTGTTTTCCTTTGGTTTCCTTGCGGATTAACCAAACGAGTGATCAATGCAGACTTACCAGCATCGACTTCGCCGATAACGGCAAAATTAGTAGGCAACGTACTAGCACCTTCATGAAGGGGCGCATTCATGTACGAGTTGCCTTGCAGGTTGTATAGCACAAATCACCAGCCAGAGTCCGCAGAACTTCTTCAAGAGCGACCTCCACAGACCCTACAGAGCCTGTAATGACAAGTGAGCCTGAGAATCTATCTAAGAAGCCTATGCCCACGTTTGCCGATTTGGTGGCGATATCACCAGCAATGATAGCTGTTTCACCCGGAGTCAACGTTAGTATCCCAATAGCTTCGTTATGGACAACTCCAATCCGTTCACAAAGTTCCTCTGTTGGGTTTGCAACCATATGCGCTAGCGTTATCTGCTTTCCAGGCACATATTCTTGTACAACCCTATCTATTGGGTCACCAAATTCATGGTTCATTTAAACCACTCACTATCTGTTTGTTTTTTTTACAATAACGCCAATCTTCTATATTAGATGTGATACTTATCTCAAATAGTTATTTGTTATTATTTCAAAAGTTAAATTAAGAGATAGAAATCACAATAAGGATTAAGGCCAGTCAATATAAAGAAAAATTAAGTCGGATTGTGTAGAGATATTACATTAATTACTTATTTAATTCGATCAGTGAAATATATGTTTATACATACCTATATAATGCGTACTATTACATGAGCACATCATATGTTTTGACAAGTTTGAATCAACAAATTTATTAAATGCATTTATTGATTCAGATCATAGTCATTCTGGTTTCATTAAAATAATTTTAGAAGGAATAGGTAATTCCAATATTCGCGGTGGTAGAATCCGTTGAATCCAAAAGTGGGCTTTTTTCGATATCGCCTTCTAGATTGGTGTACCTCACACCGCCCCGAACCATCACACTTCTGCTTAAAAACACGTAACCACTAACGCCGACGAAATACTGCCCGCTTCCGTTAATATCAAACTCACTTATATCCCCACCCGTCTTATCTGACTCTTGCTTCGAGACACCATATAAGTGTTGATTCATTTTATTGTCATTGTATGAGTAACCTACGGCAGGAGTGATGCCACCTCCGCTAAACCGGAGAGGGAATCGCCACGCTAACTCGCCATATAGTCCATTGTGCACGCCAAGTATGTCTGCGCCTAACGCGGCTTCAAGCAGCCCAACAGGTGTCAAATACTGATAACTAGCACCGGCTAAAACAGTGTCTTCTCTTTCATCGAGTAACCTCATACTGGCAATATCAGAATCACCCGGTTTAAAAGTCCTCGGGTCATAGATCGCTCTTACTATGAAGTTATGAGTCGACCCTCTCGGATTGAATCGATATCCAGCGCTAAACCCTCTAAAAAATACGTTCTCACCTTCGTAACCGAGAATAGGGATAACGGTTTTGTTGGTCGGTGTTCCTTTATAGACCTTAGGAGAATAAGCGGCACCAACACCAACTGACCATGGTGACGGACTAGCCAATGCAAAAGAACTATTTATTGCAATTACACTCAATATTGCGATTTTATTAAAATTTCTCACGGCTCAACCTTCTCATTAGAATCAACCTAGCATTTAAACGCTTGTTTATAGCCGAATAACTTCATTTAACGACAAGCTTGCAAAGCATAACCACTACTAATGCTACTGACCAGAAATTTCACATGTTTTCCACTAAAGATAAGCATCTAAAATGTGACTCATATAACCCATATTTTTAGGTTATCAATCAACACCATTATTCGAAAAAAGTATAAATAAATACATAATTGTTAAACATTATCTCAAAACAACGTCTAGTCTTAGTTAATGAAGGATTACTATTTTGCTGTTGTCTGTTTGACGGTTTTGGAGGGGTAAAGCATGAGTATTTTTGACCATTATCAAGCGCGTTATGAAGCGGCCAAGGATGAGAAGCTTTCATTACAAGATTTTTTATCACTTTGTCAAAAAGATAAAAGTGCTTACGCGAATGCAGCCGAACGCCTTTTACTTGCGATAGGCGAACCCGAAGTTATTGATACCGCTCACGATCCACGATTGAGCCGCATTTTCTCTAACCGAGTCATTTCTCGATACAAAACCTTTGAGGACTTCTACGGTATGGAAGATGCGATTGAACAGATCGTTTCTTACTTAAAGCATTCTGCACAAGGGTTGGAAGAACGAAAACAGATTCTATATCTATTGGGACCCGTTGGTGGGGGTAAATCCTCATTGGCTGAAAAACTCAAAGCGCTAATGGAACAGTGCCCAATTTATATACTTGCCGCAAACGGAGTTCGTAGCCCGGTTAACGACCATCCTTTCTGTTTATTTAATGCTGAAGAAGATGCCACCTTACTAAAGAAAGACTACGGTATTGAAAAACGATACCTACGATCAATTATGTCACCATGGGCGGCGAAAAGACTGCACGAATTTGGTGGAGACATCAGTAAGTTTACTGTAATTAAACTGCGTCCTTCTATTTTGGATCAAGTGGGTGTGGCAAAAACTGAGCCGGGTGATGAAAACAACCAAGATATATCATCGCTGGTTGGTAAAGTCGATATCCGACAGTTGGAGCACTATTCACAAGATGACCCAGATGCGTACAGTTATTCAGGTGCACTTTGTAAAGCCAACCAAGGCTTAATGGAGTTTGTGGAAATGTTCAAAGCACCTATCAAGGTGTTGCACCCACTACTAACTGCAACCCAAGAAGGAAACTACAATGGTACCGAGGGGCTTTCAGCACTACCTTTCGATGGCATGATACTCGCCCACTCCAACGAATCTGAATGGCAAACTTTTAGAAACAATAAGAATAATGAAGCGTTCCTAGATCGCGTTTATATTGTCAAAGTGCCCTATTGCTTAAGAGTTTCTGAAGAGATTAAAATCTATAAAAAACTGTTAGAACACAGTGAACTCTACAAAGCACCGTGTTCACCAAGCACCTTAGAAATGCTGGCGCAATTCAGTATCCTCTCTCGAGTTAAAGATCCAGAAAATTCATCTCTGTTCTCTAAAATGCGGGTTTACGATGGCGAAACGCTCAAGGATACCGATCCAAAAGCGAAAAGTTATCAGGAGTATCGAGACTTCGCTGGTGTCGATGAAGGTATGTCAGGTTTATCGACACGCTTTGCATTTAAGATCCTATCTCGAGTGTTTAACTTTGACCAAACAGAAGTCGCAGCCAATCCTGTACACCTTTTCTACGTCATAGAACAACAGGTTGAACGAGAACAATTCCCAGCGGAATTAGCAGAAAAGTACACCGAATTCTTAAAAGGATATTTGGTACCCAAATATATTGAGTTCATCGGAAAAGAGATACAGACCGCTTATTTAGAGTCCTATTCAGAGTATGGACAGAATATTTTTGACCGCTACGTCACTTATGCAGATTTTTGGATACAGGATCAAGAGTATCGCGACCCGGAAACCGGACAACTGTTTGACAGATCAGCGCTTAACAGTGAACTAGAGAAAATTGAAAAGCCTGCAGGAATCAGCAACCCGAAAGATTTCCGTAACGAAATAGTAAATTTCGTGTTGCGCGCACGCGCCAGTAATAAAGGATCTAATCCAGTTTGGACCAGTTACGAAAAACTTCGCACTGTAATAGAAAAGAAAATGTTCTCTAATACAGAAGAGCTACTGCCCGTTATCTCGTTTAATGCCAAAACATCGACCGATGACCAGAAAAAGCATGACGATTTCGTCGCTCGAATGATGGAGAAAGGCTACACCAAGAAACAAGTTAGATTGCTGTCTGAGTGGTATTTACGCGTTCGTAAATCCTCTTAAGTACGTAGACCTTAACCAATGCCTATGTGTAGATTGAACATCGCTCGAGTGCATTTATTTCAAGTGAAAGGAGTATTCGCGTCACATTATATGCATTCATTGATAAGCGAATACTTACGCTATGGCGTTTACAAGGAGTAACTCATGGGGCAGTTTATCGATAGAAGGCTCAACGGTAAAAACAAAAGCACTGTCAATCGGCAAAGATTCTTGCGTCGTTATAAAGAGCGGATAAAAGAGTCAATAGCCGATGCTGTTAATCGTCGCTCCATTACCGATATTGAAAGTGGAGAGGATATTGCTATTCCTCATAAAGATATTAAAGAGCCGACCTTTCATCAGGGACAAGGCGGCAGACGAGAACGTATACATCCGGGAAACGATCAATTCGTCAAGGGTGACAAAATGGAACGGCCAAAAGGAGGCAATTCCGGTGGTGGTTCTGGAGAAGGTAACGCCAGTCCCGATGGTGAGGGTGAAGACGAATTCGTTTTCCAGATATCTAAAGATGAATATCTGGATTTATTGTTTGAAGACTTAGCGCTCCCTAATCTAGAGAAAAATCAGATAAATAAAATTATTGAATGGAAAACCTCCCGCGCAGGATACAAAACCTCTGGGGTTCCTTCCAATATTGCTGTCGTCCGTTCTTTACAACAATCTCTTGCACGTAGAACGGCTATGACAGCAGGCAAGCGGCGCCTGCTCAAAGAATTAGAGCTTGAGTTAGACCGAATTGGAAAACATGAGCCTGCACAACCACTCGAAGAGTCAAGAATCGAAGCCGAAATAGTAGAGCTTAGGCGACGTATTTCAAGTGTCCCATTTATTGATAGCTTTGACCTACGATTCAAAAATTTCGACAGACGACCGGTCCCATCTAGCCAAGCCGTCATGTTCTGTATAATGGATGTCTCTGGTTCAATGGACCAGGCGACAAAAGATATCGCCAAGCGTTTTTATGTTTTGTTGTATATGTTCTTAACTCGAACCTATGAAAACGTAGAGGTGATATTTATTCGACATCATACCCAAGCAAAAGAGGTGGATGAACACGAATTCTTCTATTCGCAAGAAACTGGGGGCACTATTGTATCCAGTGCTCTAAAGCTGATGGACAAGATAATTAAAGAACGATATCCACAAGGAGAATGGAATATTTATGCCGCACAAGCGTCTGACGGAGACAACTGGGCGGACGATTCTCCAAAGTGTAAGGAGCTATTGCGAGATAGCTTACTTCCTACCTGCCAATACTTTTCATACATTGAAATCACCAAAAGGAGCCACCAAACTCTCTGGCATGAATATGAGAAGATTAAAGAAACATCAAACAACTTCGCGATGAAAAACATTCGCTCTGTGGAAGATATCTTCCCTGTCTTTAGGGAGCTGTTTAAAAAGGAAACAGCTTAGGGAGTATTGCAATGACAAAAAAGAACAGCAGTAAAATGTTACCAGACGGGCCAGATTGGACATTCGATATGCTCGAGGTGTATCACCAAGAGATAAAACGAGTTGCCGAGCACTACCGTTTAGATACTTACCCAAACCAAATTGAAGTGATTACTTCTGAACAGATGATGGATGCCTATTCAAGTATTGGTATGCCAATAAACTACCACCATTGGTCATTTGGTAAAAAATTCATCCAAACTGAACAAAATTACAAACATGGTCAGATGGGTTTAGCCTATGAGATAGTCATTAACTCTGACCCTTGTATCGCCTACCTGATGGAAGAAAACAGTGTCACCATGCAAGCACTCGTCATGGCACACGCCTGCTACGGACATAACTCTTTTTTTAAAGGCAATTACCTATTTCAAACATGGACAGACGCCAGTTCCATTATTGATTATCTATTGTTCGCCAGAAACTATATAACCGAATGTGAAGAAAAACACGGAGTTGATGAGGTAGAGAAAACGCTTGATTCTTGTCATGCTCTGATGAATTTTGGTGTAGACCGATACAAACGCCCAGAGAAAATTTCTATTGCAGAAGAAACCATTCGCCAAGAAGAGCGCGAGGCTTACTTACAATCTCAGGTGAATGACCTTTGGCGTACTGTTCCAAAATCCAAAGATATATCAGAAGAAGAGAAGCGTCGTTTCCCTTCTGAACCTCAAGAAAATTTACTCTATTTCATCGAAAAAAACGCACCTCTATTGGAATCGTGGCAACGAGAGGTCGTTCGTATTGTAAGAAAAGTAAGCCAATATTTTTATCCACAAAAGCAAACCCAAGTCATGAACGAGGGCTGGGCAACTTTCTGGCATTATACGATTTTGAATCACCTTTACGATGAAGGCCTTGTCTCTGAGAAATTTATTCTTGAGTTTCTTCACAGCCACACCAACGTCATCGCACAACCCCCTTACAACAGTCAGTATTACAGCGGTATAAACCCATACGCGCTTGGTTTTGCGATGTTTCAAGACATCCGACGCATCTGCGAGTCCCCTACCGATGAGGACAAGGAATGGTTCCCTGATCTGGCCGGTTCCAATTGGTTAGATTCGTTACACTTTGCAATGCACAACTTCAAGGACGAGAGTTTTATCAGCCAATATCTTTCTCCAAAAATGATTCGAGATTTCAAACTGTTCTCTGTTTTGGACGATGACAGACAAAACTTCATAGAGGTCAGCCATATTCATGATGATCCCGGTTATAGAAAAATAAGAGAAAAATTAGCGGCGCAATATAATTTAAGCAATATAGAACCCAACATTCAGGTATGGAATGTGGACGTAAGAGGCGATCGCTCGATGACGCTCCAATATATTCCTCATGATAGAGTCCCTTTGGCCGATGGACACGATGAAGTTCTGAAACATATGTATCGATTATGGGGATTTAATATTGTACTAGAAGAGTTAACCGAAACTGGCCGTAGAAATATTATTAGTGCGTGCCCGAACAAGGCTGAATCTTAACAGGGTAAAATAGAATATTAATACCCGATGGCTTTTTCTAAAACTATCGGGCGTTAATAATTACATTTTAGCAACGATATCCCGCACCTTTTGTAAATCTTCTGGTGTATCCACACCCGCTGGTGGAGATTCGATTGCCACATCTACGTGAATTTTTTCACCATACCAAAGTACTCGAAGCTGCTCTAAACTTTCAATTTTTTCTAGCACACTTGGCTGCCAGTTTATATAGGTATCAATAAACCCAGCTCGGTAAGCATAGATGCCAATATGTCTCAGTAATGACTGCTTGATGGTTTTAGGATCTTTAGCAAAATTATCCCTATCCCAAGGAATGGACGCTCGGCTAAAATAGAGCGCAAATCCCTTCTCGTCTCTTACCACTTTTACTGCATTTGGATTAAACACCTCATCTTCGTCTGCAATTTCTACCGCTAACGTTGCCATAGGAGCAACACTATTTTTGGCGAGGTTTTGTGCAACTTGTCTAATAATACTTGGTGGAATCAGTGGCTCATCACCTTGAACATTAACGATAATTTGATGTTTATCTATACCCATCTTATCGACAACTTCTGCTAGACGCTCTGTACCAGATTCATGATTAGGGGAGGTCATGCATACTTGAGCACCAAACGCTCTCGCTTTGGCCTCAACACGTTCATCATCTGTAGCAATAATAACCTGTTCTGCTCCAGACTTTAGTGACTGCTCATAAACCCACTGGATCATCGGTTTACCACCAATATCGGCGAGCGGTTTACCAGGTAAACGACTTGATTGATACCGAGCCGGAATGACAACAGTAAATGACATTATCTACCCTCTTCTACTTCCATTGTGCGCGCTTCTGGTTCCAATAAAACTGGAATACCTTCTTTTATTGGGTAGGCCAGACGATCAAACTTACAAATTAATTCTTGATTTTCAGCATCATAAAAAAGCTTACCTTTGCACACTGGGCAAGCAACAATCTCAAGCAAACGGTGATCCATATTCATTCCTAACATTCAATATTTTGTCTAATATTTGCTTTTCTTCTTGCTGAGAGAAACTCGCGGTTACTGGTAGGTACCACCAATTTTCTTTCGCATACGAAGAACACTTAACTGCGTCTTTTTCGGTCATAATCATATTCAAGCCAAGTTGCTGCAGTTCAAGCAACTCAGACTGTTTAAAATCTTGATGGTCAGTAAAGCCTTGTGTTTTTACAACGTCGGCACCTAGCGAATCGAGTGTTTTGAAAAAACGATTAGGGTTACCAATAGCGGCAAATGCAACTAATTTATCTAGCTCACTCACCATTTTCTCTTCACCCGTCACCAAATTTTTAGCAAAACCCGGATAGAGCGTCATGGCTATTTCACCGTCACGAGTTATCCCACCATTGTTCACTATAAAGTCCACATTATTTAACCTATCAAGCCCTTCACGTAAAGGGCCAAGTGGTATAAATGACTCATTGCCAAAACGACGGTGCCCATCAATAACGACGAATTCAATATCACGAGCTAATGCGTAATGCTGCAAGCCATCGTCGGTAATGATGATGTCGACATCGCTATTAAGAAGAGCCTTCACAGCGTTTGACCGTATAGGGTCGACAACGACAGGAGCACCTGTGCGTTTAAATATCAGCTTTGGCTCGTCACCACTCTCTTTAGTTGATGTTTTCTCATTAACAATAAGTGGATATTGGTTGGCTTTGCCTCCGTATCCTCGAGAAACCACAGCAGGCTTTAACCCTAATTCTTGTAGTTTTTCCACCAACCAGATTACAACAGGCGTTTTACCATTTCCACCAGCCGTAATATTGCCAACCACTACAATAGGTAATGGCGCTCGATAGCTTTGAGCGTTGTTCTGAAGAAAACGGTCTCTACGTGAGCTTGCAACCCATTTAAAGATCTTACTTAATGGCCATAGGACGGGCCATAAAAGCAAACCTAAAAAATGATTCTCAAACCATATCTTTTCAATCATGAAGGCTATTCGCCAAACTGTATACGATGAAGTTGTGCATAGGCACCATCTCGCGCTATTAATTCAGCATGTGATCCACGCTCTATGATCTCCCCCTCATCGACGACAAGAATCTGGTCTGCCCCTTCAATGGTGGATAATCGATGCGCAATCACCAACACCGTTTTATCCTTTTGCAGCTCATCTAAAGCCGCTTGAATGGCTTTTTCAGATTCTGTATCCAAAGCCGATGTTGCTTCATCTAGGATCAGTACCGGTGCATCACGTAAAAGCGCCCTTGCAATCGCGATTCTCTGTCGCTGTCCTCCAGATAAACTAGCACCATTCTCGCCGATCACTGTATCTAAACCGTCTTTCATTGTCTCGACAAAATCCATAGCGTGGGCGAGTTTCGCTGCTTTGACAATCTCTTCCCGGCTATATTCCGATTCTGCTGCGTAGGCAATATTGTTTGCAATGCTATCGTTGAACAGGTGTACATTTTGAGATACGAGAGCAAACTGAGAGCGTAGGTTCTCTAAGGTATAATCTTGGATCTCTTTCCCATCGAGTTTTATCGAACCGCTATCCACATCATAGAAACGAGTGAACAGGTTGGCGATCGTACTTTTGCCTGAACCTGAACGCCCTACAAGCGCTACCGTCTTTCCAATCGGGATATCAAAGCTAACGTTATTTAGCGCAGGTTTGTCCTTACTTTGATAGGTAAAGGTTATGTTTTCTACGGCAATTTCTCCGTCCGCTCGATCAACACTATGCGTGCCATTATCTTTCTCTGGTTCAAGATCCATCAGAGCGAAAAGAGTCTGACATGCAGCCATACCACGTTGAAACTGTGACGTAACATTAGTCAGTGCTTTTAATGGTCTCATCATGCCAAACATCGCAGTAAATACGACACCAAATGTACCAGGTGTCAGTTCACTACGAATAGAATCAATGCTCGCTAAATAGAGTACGACCACAATAGCAAACGAAGCAATAAGCTGAATTATCGGATTCGCCATCGCTTGTGCGGCCACTAACTTCATGGTTTGTTGGCGCATAGAATTACTGACTTTATCAAAGCGCTGTTCTTCTATCGCTTGTCCGCCATAACTTAGTACAACCTTATGCCCTTTAAGCATCTGTTCGGAAGAGGTTGAAACGACACCCATTGCAGTCTGCATATTCTTAGATATCTTACGAAAACGTTTCGATACCACACCTATCGCCAACGCGACAACTGGTGCGACGACCAGTAATACAATAGAAAGCTGCCAACTGTTCCAAAACATAAGGAAAAGCAAACCAATGATACTGACACCTTCGCGGACAATGCTGACAAGTGCTTTGCTGGTTGCTGCCGACACTTGTTCAGAGTCATAGGTAATACGAGATAGAAGAGCCCCCGTAGACTCACGATCAAAAAACGCAACGGGCATATGCATAAAATGGTTAAATAATTTACGGCGAATATTCATCACAACATTGCCTGAGACCCAGCTCATACAATAGTCAGACACAAAACCGCTGGATCCACGAATAACCATTACACCTAAAATAATAAACGGCAATACTTTTAGAAAATCGGTCTCTGCATCACCAAAACCTTCATCAAGAAGAGGCTTTAACAATGAGATCATATAGGTATCAGAAACGGCGTTTATTGCTAACGCAAAAACAGCAACGATAAGACCAGACTTATAATTTCGAATATACGTCCACAAACGCTTAAACGTTTGTAGTGTCGTCTCATCATGGGTATCAACAGACATAGGAACACGTTATTTTTAGGTTAATTAAGCTCTTATTCTACCCCCTTACGCAGTATCTGCCTATACCATGTCAGTGATTGTCTACTTCGTTTAGTCATTATTTTCCAGCCTTCATGAGAAAACACTATTGATATCTGTCCGCTTTCTCCCGTATCCAGCCAAATTGCACCACGATCTGTATATCGACTCACCACTTTATGGTCGGGTAGGCCCCATTGATTACCCTTAGCAACAGATGCTAATCCAACTTTTGCTCCAACTGCATCCAAAAAATAGTTGGTTGAAGAGGTTTTACTACCATGGTGAGGTACGAGTAAAATATCCGATCGTATTCTTTCCTTTTCTTGGGCTAAGAGCAACTCCCCTACTGCTTCTATGTCCCCGGTGAGTAGTACGCTAGATGTCCCATCGGTCACCTTAATCACGCAAGAATGGGGGTTATAGGCTCTTTTAACTATTTTAGGAGGCCAAACCACCGATAGCGTTAATCCATTCCATTCCATCTCTGTTTTATCGATACAAGGTAAATACCCATCGATATGTTGGCTACTTAGCTTCTGCTTAGGTGAAAACTGCTGCTCGATATATTCTCGTCCACCAGCATGATCCGAATCAAAATGACTGATAGCCAATAGATCTAAGCGAGTTACGCCGCGCCGCCTTAACACTGGGGCGATAATCATTTCAGCAATACTACCTGTCTCCCACTTAGCACCCGTATCATACAAAAAATACCGATTATCTTTTTCTATTAGAACCGCTAAACCATGACCCACATCGAGAACAGAAACCTCCCACATCGCTTTTGACTTAAACGTCATACTTTGAATAACAAAAAAAATCGTTATGAAGACCGCTATCTGATGTTCTCTTCTCATTAATGGTCGAACGCATAGAAAAACAATCAAAGCCGTCAATGATGTTAGAGCCAATCGGTCAACATGAATCCAACTGTCCATTGCAAACGGAATACTCCAATTAACTACGTCCAATAATCTATCAACAACCTTCCACACATATGGCGCAACCGTTGGAATTGTAATAGAAGCCAAAAGTGCCACAAACAACAGGGGAACAATAGCGAAGCTAAACAAAGGCACAAAAATGAGGTTATAAACGCTCGATGACAAACTAAAACCAGAAAAATAATAACTTGTCACGGGTATCATGACCACATTCAGAACTAAAGGCATGAAAATCAGTGATTTAAACCAACCAGCTTGAGAGGAAAACTTGATACTTATTACGATATATATGCAAGCGACAGCGAAAAATGTAAGCCCAAAACTCACCGAAAGTACCGAAAAAGGATCAAACACCAACAATCCAGCCATAACAAAAATAAGTATCTGCCAAGAACTGAAGTGCAACCTTCTATACGAGAATACCCCTAACATACAACACATTATTAAGGCGCGTATTGTCGGAATACTAAAACCTGCCAACCATGAATAAGTGGCAGAAAATAACAATGCAATGATCAATGGAGCGCTGTACCAGTGCCAAAAAATCAACCTCACCAGAGATCCGATTTTCCAACCAATAAAGTATGCAATACCGATATGCAAACCAGAAATCGCGACAAGGTGAATCAGACCACTTGCCTTAAGCTGTTGCCATCGTTCTGCGGATATATGATTGCGGTTACCAAAGCTCAATGCCAACAACATTGCTTTATTTGGTAGCGCTTCTATATGGCGTATAACGATTCGGTAAAATCTCAGCCTTAAGGAATGGGACTGTTCAATTATTTTTGCTGAACGAATATCAGTTAATTTCGCCTTGGCATGCCAACCTTGACTGATATAATATTTCTCTTGGTCAAATCCGGCCTCGTTAAGCCGACCAATGACTGGTTTCACCCTAACCGCAAGCTCCCAGCGTTCGCCTAGATTGAGTTCTACCTCTTCAGGTACAATTAACTTGATGTTTGGTTGGAAAAAATACGGCATTTTCTCACCATTAACTGACTCTAATCTAAGCAAGTATTCATTACCTCTCGTTATTTTCTTAAAAAAGCTGTCAACGCGAGCCGTTATAGTAGTATCATTTCCAAAGCGAAATACAGATTCAACCTTCACCTGAAATAGATGACTGTGAAGAGAAATCAAACTTAGTGCCAACAAAAAGCCTCTTGCCCAACCAAAGGCAGGCATCTGGTAACTGACTATAATGATGATAAGAAAAGCGACGACACTTTTAATGGCTAAAGGATATGGCCAATAAGGAAAAGTTAAAGTGGTCGCGATAAAAACGATAATATTCCAGTAGTAGCAATAGAGAGTCATTCGTCACAATGCCTAGAAAGTTCATACAGCGCTTCATGCCAGATCACGAATTGATTAAGCGTCAAAAGGCGCTCAAAATATTTGGCAATGTGCTTTATAATCCTAATTTATGGTGTCTAAACCGGCGTTCTGCATCCGGCGCATTCGCTTTGGGTTTATTTATGGCTTTTGTTCCATTACCAAGCCAGATGATCATGTCTGCTGGAATGGCCATCATGTTAGGCGTCAACCTACCGTTATCTGTCGCTCTAGTTTGGGTGAGCAACCCAATCACTATGCCGATCATGTTTTACTTTTGTTATAAAGTAGGCGCCCACATCCTGCATATACCTTCCCAAGGTTTCCACTTCGAACTTTCTTGGGACTTTCTATTAAACCAAATGAGTACCATAGGCCCGCCCTTTCTATTAGGTTGCTTGGTTTGTGGCTTATTAGCCGCATCCGTAGGGTATTTTGGTATTCGAGGTTTATGGCGATATTCGGTAGTTAGAAGTTGGCAGCAAAGAAAATCAAGATAACCGTTCGTACGTAAAATGCCCCTACTTAACGTTGACCTTTCGACGTAGACGTTATTATATTTTGCAAACAACACGCTAGCCGAAATAAAATTGAGATGCTCATCTCAAGAAAACAAGACGGTTTGTTTAAAGACGTCTATGTCGCCGTTATTTTCTAAAGTATATCCGTATGACGTGTCGTTCCCATTCTCTACGGGGATGACGTAATTACGCAGGGAGATGAAGTCACTCTTAAGAGTGACTTCATTGAAATGATGGTTATTCATATAAAAGATTAGGCGTGATTTTTTATTTTACAGCGGTCCTATTTAGAGCTCAGCACTCTTGCTGGGTTCATTTGGCTCGCTTTTGTTGCAGGATACCATGTCGCTAATAAACTAAGAATAATAGCGGTACCAGAAACAATCAATACGTCCATGCTTTCGACCTGAGAAGGCAAAAAGTCAACAAAATAGATATCACCAGAGAGGAACTGATGACCTAATACAGTTTCCAGCCCCCTTATCAAAGAGGTTAAATTTAGTGCTGCAACTACCCCTACTACACTGCCAACAATACTTCCCAAGACACCAGACAAAACCCCAAGCCAGACAAAGATTCGGCGAACCAACCCATCAGATGCCCCCATTGTTCGTAAAATCGCGATCTCTGACGCTCTTTCCTTCACCGCCATCATCAAGGTAGACACAATATTAAAGCAGGCAACGCCTATAACGAGCACCATAACCAAATACATGATGGTTCGTACTAACTGGATATCTCTGTAGAGATACCCGTATTTCTGCTTCCAACTCTTAAGATAGACGTAGCTTTCTAATTGATTGCCGATTTGCCTAACATACAACGGCGCATTAAACACATCGGTCGTTCTAATAGAGACCCCTGTTACCGCCTCACCTAGTCTTGCATATTCCTGCGCATCTTTGAGTGGAATAAGTGCTAAAGCGTGGTCAATCTGTCCACCAAGCGTCAACAGGCCCGCCACCTTCACTCTCACTCGCCTTGGGGCTTGTACTTTATTAATCGATGCATTTAATACAGGAATCAACAAGGTTACCGAGTCACCTTTTTTTAAACCAAGGTTATCCGCAATTCCTTTCCCTAAGACCACCTGTTTCTCGTCCGCTCGAAAGCCTGCCCATACGTCTACAGGAATAAAATTCGTCAGGTTTGAGACCGCAGATTCTAACTTCGGATCGACACCGCGAACCTCAATGGCTTTAATATTCTGACCTCGTTCGGCCAAAGCGGTAAAACGAACGTAAGGTGCCGCTGCACTCACTTTCTCATGTGAGTTTGCCTGTTCCATCACCTTCCGCCATTCTACGATTTCACCCTTTACACCTTCAAACTCACCATGTGGGACAACGGACAAAACTCGATTTCGTAACTCTCGTTCAAAGCCATTCATTGCAGAAAGACCAATAATAATTACCGCAACACCAACAGCAATACCAATGGTTGAAGAGACAGAAATAAAAGAAACCATTTTGTTTCTTTGCTTACCACCACTAAAACGACGACCAATAAAGAAAGAAAGTGAACGAAACAAGTTACACCTCCGCCGACAATTCTACAGGGTGGGTATTAAGCAATAGACCATCTTGCATGTTCAATTGTCTATCCATTTTACTCGCTAATTCACCATCGTGAGTGACTACCAAAAAAGCGGTTCCTGACTCTTGGTTAAGCTGACGCATCAAGTCATAGATTGCTATTGCGGTTTTGTGATCCAGGTTACCTGTCGGTTCATCCGCCAATACCAAGTCGGGCTTATTGACCAACGCCCTAGCAATCGCTACACGTTGTCTTTCCCCTCCAGAAAGCTCAGACGGCCGATGTTGAAGCCGATGAGACAAACCAACTTTATCTAATAATGCGGCCGCTTTACTTTTAGCAACATCTGCCTTTTCGCCCCCAATTAATAATGGCATTGCCACATTCTCAAGCGCCGAAAAATCAGATAGAAGATGATGAAATTGATATACAAAACCAATATGTCGATTACGTATCTTTGCTTGTTTATTTGCGCTCAAGCCTGCCAAGTTGTGACTTAAAAATTCCACTGAACCTTGAGTCGCATCATCAAGTGCCCCCAATATATGCAGAAGTGTGCTTTTTCCAGATCCTGACGTGCCGATGATGGAAACTAACTCTCCCTTTTGCATAGAGAAGCTTACCCCTTTCAGGACTTCAGTCTCCATCGAGCCTTCACGGTAGGTTTTGCTAATTGACTCACATTTTAAAAGATAATTCACATCTGATTCAGGCATAGTTGATCCAGTTAAAACAACACGTTACGAAATATAATAGCACGGGCAGATAATTAATCACTTTAATAGCATGGGTGCACGTATAGAAGAATGTCTAGTGTAAGCCAAACGGACCAAGTGTGAAAGACGATAGCAACTTCCAACTATCAATATTCACCATCAAATTGGAGGAACGAAAACTTGAATCTGATGATCACCTACTCAATATGCACCCACGCACCCATAGACTAAAGTCGAATAAGGTAAATTGCCTTGCTCGGTATAAGCTGTTCGATGTACGTTTTTCTATACGTTATTTAAACAGAAGGAAATGTTAAATGATAACAATCAATAAAAAGGTTCTTACCCTCGTCGCCTCAGGGATTCTTTCATTCTCTGCACTAGCAGAAAATTACACTATTGGTACAGGTAGCCAAAGCGGCACGTATTATCCATTGGGTGGAACATTAGCTAAAATTTGGGGGGAGACGATCCCAGATTTCAATATGAGAGCCGAAGTAACTGCAGGCTCGGTAGAAAACAGTATCAAAGTGGCGACCTCTAAACAGCTAGCCGGTATTGCGATGGGAAGTGTGGTACAAAAAGCACACGAAGGCGTTAAACCTTTCCCTAAAAAAATGGACGTAGCCGTTATAACTGCACTGTACCCGAACGTTGTTCATTTCATGGTTCCAGCTGACTCAGATATTACTAATATTGAAGATTTAAAAGGTAAGAAAGTCTCTCTAGGTGCACCGGGATCTGGCACCCGCACGAGTGCGATTGGCATTCTATCTGCACTTGGAATCAATGAAAGTGAACTCAAATCTCAAAGCTTAAATTACACCGCAACAACGTCAGCACTTGCTAACGGACAGATAGATGCAGGCGTAATTGTTGGTAGTTTAGGTGTAGGTGCAGTAACCGAGTTAGCGCTAACTCGTGATATTCGTATGCTTTCATTCACATCTGAACAACTTGCTGCCATTTCAGAAGCAATACCATCATTTCAGCCATTAGACATTCCAGCTGACAGTTACCACAATGTCGCCGCATTCAATACTCCAGCGGTCTGGAATGTACTTGTCGTTAATAAAAATGCCGATGAAAAATTGGTTTATGATATGACCAAATCCATGTTTGAAAATATTGACCAAGTTCGCCAAGCGATTAAAGTGACTCAATACACAACATTAGAAAACATGCATAGACTTGGTGGTGTCCCTATCCACGCTGGCGCACAAAAATATTTTGATGAACAGTCCAAATAATTTTATATTGTAACATCACCTACATAGCTAACTATATCAACCCATTAGTTTAGCTATGTAGAGAACGTCGTTTAGTTTAAAGGAATGGAGTTTTTTATGCGGCAGGCTTTATCCATTCAGCAATCTCTTATCCAACTTTTAATGAAAATAGCCGCTATTGCGGCTATCGCTTTATCTGTGTTTCAGATCTGGCAAGGGATCTCTGCTGATATTTCAGCGCCAATATTTCGACCAATACATCTTAGTTGGGTGATGATTTTGGTTTTTCTTACTCACCCAATTATTTCTAATAAACATAACCCTATACTCTATTTAGCGGGACGAGGGTTGGACCTCATTTTTTGTGTCTTAGCTTTTTGGGCCACGTGGCGAATCGCAGTATTTGATTATGACGACATCACCTTTTTGTTAGAAGGTATCGTTGGTTATGACAAGCTCGCAGGTTGTATAACGATAGTGCTCTTATTAGAGGCCACTCGAAGAACCGTTGGGTTCGTGATGGTTGCCATTGCGTTAATTTTTCTTGCTTATGCAATGTATGGCAATTATTTACCCGACCAGTTCGCCAGTAATGGTTTTCCATTAGAAGATATCATCCGATTCCACATTTATTCTACTAACGGTGTATTTGGTGCACCTCTTGCTATTGCTGCTGGTGTGGTATTTATTTTTGTACTATTTGGTGCTTTCTTGCAGGTAACTGGTGCAGGTAAGTTCTTTATCGACAGTGCCTTTGCTGTTGCAGGTAAATACCGAGGTGGTCCAGCCAAGGCAAGTGTTATTGCATCTGCGGCTTTAGGGTCCATATCTGGATCGGCCATTGCCAATACTGTTACAACGGGTTCCCTGACTATTCCTATGATGAAAAAGTTGGGTTACAAGCCTGAACAAGCTGCAGGTATCGAAGCCGCAGCCTCTACTGGTGGACAAATCATGCCACCCGTTATGGGTGCCGGTGCATTTGTTATGGCTCAGTTTACGGGTATTCCTTATAGCGAAATTTTGCTGGTTTCTATCATGCCTGCAATCCTTTACTTCGCTTGTACCCTATTATACGTGCACATCATGGCGTGTAAATTGGGTCTAAAAGGAATGGACAGCGTCGAACAAATAAAAGTGGTCATGGAGAGAGGTTGGCATTTTCTGGTTCCGTTAATATTGATCACTGCACTGCTGTTGATGAGTTATTCGCCAGTATTGGTGGGTATCGCCGGTTGTGCCGCCATATTGATCGCGTCATTGTGTAGAAAACACAGCCGGATCACCTTAGCGACATTCTTTGAAGGGATGAAGCAAGGCGCTTTTCTCGCTCTACCTATCTCACTTGCCTGTGGTACTGCTGGCATCGTTGTCGGCGTGGTTGGTCAAACGGGCATTGGGCTTCAATTTACCCAGTTCCTAATCGCACTTTCCGGCGGTCACCTCTTTGCAGCCATGGCTTTGATAGCACTAGCGGCTGTCATTTTGGGTATGGGATTACCCGTTACTGCTGCCTATATTGTCTTGTCCATTATGGCGGTACCGACACTGCTTGATTTTGGTATCAGCATGTTGGCGGCTCATATGATTGTGTTCTGGTTATCTCAGACCTCCAATGTAACACCACCAATTGCGTTAGCTGCTTTTGCTGGCGCTGGGATCGCAAAAGCTTCACCGATGAGATCCGCAGTTCAAGCATTTAAACTGGCGCAAGGTTTCTTTCTTATTCCTCTTATGATGGCGTTTTCAGGGCTAATCTTTGATAGCAGTCAAATGGTGGAATTTGGTATTGCGACCATAAGTACAATCGCACTAGTCGTCGCTTTTGCGGGCAGCATCGAAGGTTTTTTTGTCGAGTATCTAACCAAGGTAGAGCGTCTAATTTGGTTAGCAATCGCGGTTGGTATTGCATTGGGAAGTACTATCGTGACGTTTGCATGCATCATCGGATTAGGCTTTATGGTAATGGTCAATGTAAAGAAATCGAAATCGCTAAAAACCGCCTAATTGAAGGCATACACTAAAAAGCACCGCAGGGTTGTAACCCGGCGGTGCTTTTTAGTTATTACAACTATTCGTCATAAAGGTAAGTAATAACTACTCATATCTTAACGCTTCAGCAGGATGTACTGATGATGCCTTATACGACGGAAAGAGTGTCGCGAGTAAACTCAGTGAAATGGCCAATACTATCACTACAGCGATTTGAACAGGTTCAATACTGATTGGCAACTGACCGCCAGCGGCAAACAGAGCCACCCCCATTGCGTCAAGAATCTGGTTTAGGTTACTGGCAAGTAATACACCAAACCCACCTCCTACCAACGCACCAATAATACCACTGCTTGCACCCTGCACCATAAATACCGCTAAAATTTGACCATTAGTCATCCCTTGGGTTTTTAGTATCGCTACTTCAGACTGTTTCTCCATCACCACCATGATAAGCGCTGAAATGATATTAAATGCAGCGACACCGACAATCAGACCCAGCATCAAACCCATCATGTTTTTTTCCATTCTTACCGCTTGGAAAAGTTCACCTCGCTGTTCTCGCCAGTCGCTCCACACCCAACCTTCAGGAAAAACGGTGTTGGAAAGTTCCGATACGACAAACGGATCATCAAAAAAGAGCCGCCAACCTGAAATCGTGTCTGTTTTGAACTTCATCAGTTTACCAACATCTTCAATGTTACCGATCATCAACTGGCCATCTACATCAGAACCAGTATTGAACACGCCAGACACCGTAAAATTACGCTGACTTGGCATTCGCCCTAATGGCGTGAACTGGCTGGCACTAGTCACCATTAGACGAACTTTATCACCAATCGAAACCTTCATGTTTCTTGCTAATATATGGCCCAAGAATAGTTGATATTTACCGGCTTCAAGATCACTTAATCTTCCACTCATCAAATACTCACCAATTGGATCGTGTTCAAGTGGCGTAATCCCAATTAATAATCCGGCTGAAAGCTGAGCAGGGCTTTGTATGACAGCCTCACTTCTAACTATCGGCGCAATATTCGTGACATAGGGTATAGCTTGTAAAAATACCGGCGGTTGATCACTATTCACTGTTTTTTCATCTTGTTGGTGTACTACGGCTTGTGGCAATACACCGAGAATGCGGTTCTTCAACTGAGATTCAAAACCGTTCATCACCGATAAAACCGTGACTAAAGACATCACCCCGATGGTGATACCAACGGTCGACATAATGGAAACAAAACGACTAAATCGGTCACCAGAACGACCGATTAAATAACGTAAACCAATAAAAGCCGAAACAGGATGAAACATAGATAAGAAGACCAAAGATTGTGGATGGGATTAATGTAACGATTATTTGGCTCTGTTTGTAGCGCTATTTGATACAAATAGACAAAAACCGACGATTTCAGCAATGAAAACACTACAGCTCTTGCTATGTTGCCATACATGACGATAATCAAAAGGTTAGAGAAAAGGAATTAAGGCATGGATCAACAAGAATTTTTTACTGTCCACCACAAATTGACTGCCAATGTCGAGCCTCTTGAGAGTGGTTTTACTTTGCCTAGCCAAAATGCATTTATCTCAGAAATCCCAGCGCCATTCATCGTCGCAAGTGAATTTAGTCAACTTGACAGTTTGACGGAAAGCGCAATGAGTGAGCTAAAGAACAGCGATTTCAAACATGTTATTCAGCTTCTTGACCATCAAAACGGCAAACTGAATCTACTACTCACCTTTATGCTGGCACAGCAAGATAAAGAAGAGCATCGGTTCTATACGTCCAGTTTTGGTGCAAGTCAGTTCACATTTAAAAGTGAGCGCGAATTTGCAGTCGGATCGCTTGCACGAGTGAAGCTTTTCTTAGACCATCCTCCTGCTGCAATATACTGCTACGCTGAAGTCATTGAGTGTAATCAGGATGAACTAGGTTATGACGTAACGTTAACCTATAAATTGCTTCGAGAAATCGATCAGGATTTGTTGATTAAAGCGGCGCTCTATCAACAACAAAAATTATTACGCCAACGTTCAATTGACCGTCAGAACAGATAAATAATGTCGAATAAAACATCACTTTTTTCCATTGTTACCCCTGAAAAGGCTGGTGACAAAAAGTTTGTGGGCAACCTAGTCGGTGCAGCTCTTCCTATTGCTATTGCTGAAATTTCTGAGCAACACCAAGGCCACACACTGTTAGTGGTTCCGGACCCTCAGTTAGCGTTAAAGCTGTTAGCGGAAATAGAACAGTTCTCTAATGAAGAGGTCAGCCTATTCCCCGATTGGGAAACGCTGCCCTACGATAATTTCTCACCTCATCAAGATATTATCTCAGATCGGATCGCGAAACTCTATCAGTTGCCGACCCAATCCAGTGGCATCACCATCGTACCAATAAGCACCTTACTGCAAAGACAATCCCCTAGGGATTTCTTAATGCAGCATACTTTGATGGTTAAAGCCGGTGATCTTTATTCATTAGATAAATTGAGAATGCAGCTTGAGAAGTCTGGTTACCGCCATGTAGACCAGGTATTTGGTCCAGGCGAATATGCTAGCCGAGGCTCTATCATCGATCTATTCCCTATGGGCAGCGTGGACCCATATCGAATCGACTTCTTCGACGATGAAATAGACACCATTCGAACGTTCGACCCTGAAACTCAACGTACCATCGAAAACATTGAGACCATTCGTCTGTTGCCCGCTCATGAGTTTCCAACCTCTAAAGAGGCAATAGAAGAGTTTCGTGGTCGGTGGCGTCAAAAGTTTGAAGCCAAACGTGAGCCAGAATCAATCTATATGCAGGTAACCAAAGGTACATGGCCTGCTGGTATCGAATATTGGCAACCTCTGTTTTTTGATAACACAGAAACGCTGTTTGATTATATATCTGACGATACCTTGTTGGTCAATGTCGGCGATCTTGAAACTGCGATAGATACCTTTCTAACCGATGTTGATTATCGCTATGACCAACGCAAGATCGACCCTTTACGCCCATTACTCGAACCCAAAGAACTCTGGCTGAAAAAAGACGAACTGTTTTCGTATTTCAAACAGAAACCTATTGCCCAGCTATCGATAGAGAAAATCCAAGCAAGAGCAGGCAGAACCAATCCTAAATTGGAGAAACTGCCAGATTTACACGCCAAGCAGCAAAACAAAGAACCGTTAGCTGAGTTAAGGCAATTTAGCGAGAGCTATAGCGGAAACATCGTCTTTTCCGTTGAATCTGAAGGCCGAAGAGAGGCGTTATTAGAGCTACTTCGACGTATCAAACTTAAACCAACCGAGATGGACTCTCTCAACGAAGCGGTAGAAAGCAAACGCAAGTTCACCATGATACTTGGGGCCGCTGAACACGGCTTCGTCCATTCTGGGCCCGACTTCGCCCTTATATGTGAAAGTGACTTACTTGGTGACCGCGTCATACAGAGACGTCGAAAAGATAAGAAAGCCGTTAATAGCGACACGATAATTCGCCACCTCGCTGAGCTGAAACCCGGACAGCCCGTTGTTCATTTAGAACACGGTATTGGTCGCTATATTGGCCTTCAAATACTTGAGGCTGGTGGTTTAACGACTGAATACGTAACACTTGAATATCAGAATGAAGCCAAGCTCTACGTTCCAGTTGCGTCCTTAAATCTCATAAGCCGATACTCTGGTAGCGCTGAAGATGGAGCACCTATACATAAACTTGGTGGAGAAGCCTGGAGTAAAGCTCGCCGACGTGCCGCAGAAAAAGTACGTGATGTAGCCGCTGAACTACTGGACGTTTATGCCAAACGCGAGCTAAAACCGGGCCACAAATTCAAACTTGATCGAGGTCAATACGCCACATTTAAATCCGGCTTCCCATTTGAAGAAACCGACGATCAAGTAACCACAATAGACGCTGTCATGTCAGACATGTGTCAAGCAAAAGCGATGGATAGACTTGTCTGTGGTGACGTAGGCTTTGGTAAGACTGAAGTTGCCATGCGTGCCACCTTTATTTGTACCGATAACGACAAGCAGGTTGCTGTTCTTGTACCGACAACCCTCTTGGCACAGCAGCATTTCGAGAACTTTCGAGATCGATTTGCTAACCTACCAATACGGGTTGAAGTTCTTTCCCGATTCAAGTCTGCGAAAGAACAAAAGCAGATTTTAACCGATACAGCCGAAGGCAAAGTCGACATACTGATTGGTACCCATAAGCTTCTACAAGATAGTATAAAATTCCGGGATTTAGGCCTACTCATCGTCGATGAAGAGCATCGCTTTGGGGTAAGGCAAAAAGAAAAAGTTAAGGCGATGCGCGCTGATGTAGATATCTTAACATTGACCGCAACACCAATCCCTCGAACGCTAAATATGGCGATGAGTGGTATGCGTGATCTTTCTATTATTGCGACTCCCCCGGCTCGTCGCTTGGCGATAAAAACATTCGTCCGGGAAAATGATGATAGCGTCATTCGCGAAGCAATTCTTCGTGAAATCATGCGTGGAGGACAGGTTTACTACCTACATAACCAAGTCGAATCCATCGATAAAGTGGCCGAAGACTTAGCCAAACTCATTCCGGAAGCTCGAGTTACAACGGCACATGGCCAGATGCGCGAAAGAGAACTTGAGCGCATTATGAACGACTTCTACCATCAACGTTTCAATGTGTTGGTCTGTACAACCATTATTGAAACTGGTATCGATGTGCCTACCGCCAATACCATACTAATGGATAGAGCCGATAAACTGGGTTTAGCGCAGCTCCATCAACTGCGTGGCCGTGTTGGTCGTTCACATCATCAAGCATATGCTTATCTGTTGACGCCACATCCTAAAGCACTTTCTAAGGATGCGGTAAAACGACTCGAAGCTATCGCTTCTTTGGAAGATTTAGGTGCTGGATTTACGCTGGCAACACATGATTTAGAGATACGTGGGGCGGGTGAGCTACTTGGCGACGAACAGAGCGGCCAGATACAATCGGTAGGCTTTACCTTGTATATGGAAATGCTAGAACAAGCAGTAGAGGCGCTGAAAGAAGGCAAAGAGCCTTCATTAGACGATTTATTGAGAGAACAAACAGAGGTTGAACTTCGACTACCCGCGCTGTTACCTGATGACTACATTCCAGATATTAACACCCGCTTATCTATGTACAAAAGAATCGCGAGTGTTCAAAATCTCAATCAACTGATGGAGATGAAGGTGGAACTCATCGATCGATTTGGTACCTTACCGGATGCAGCTAAAAATTTACTCTCAGTCAATGAAGTAAAATTGGACGCCGCCGCTATCAACGTCAAAAAAATTGAAGCGCACGATAAAGGTGGTTACATCGAGTTTTATCCAAATGCTGACATTAACCCAATGTTTCTAGTTAAACTATTACAAGGTCAAGCCCAAAATTATAAGATGGAAGGGCCTACCAAGCTTAAATTCACACTACCTTTGGCAGATAGACGCGAAAGAATTCGCTTTATCTCTGATTTGCTTGAACAATTTCAACAAAATAGAATGCCTAAAAGCGCGTGATAAGCAATAATGAACCAATAAGAAATACGATGCTCAACGTTAACAGCACCATTTTTGCGGAGTCGAAATGAAAAAACTGGTCTTTCTATTACTCTTTATCATGGCTTCGCCGTCATTTGCGGCCGATCGTCAATTTGATATAGAGCTTATTGTATTTAAACGTTCTATCGATCCGGACAAACTAAGTGAATCTTGGCCAAGTACATTGCCACCGATCGACTTCACCAATGTGGGGACCTTTGAAAACAGCGAATATAGACAAAGAAAAGGTGTTTCAATACGCGGTTACGACGAATTTCAACTTCTGAACCAAGTAGAGCGACTCAAAAAGCACGCTGGTTTTCAGGTTTTGATGCATAAAGTATGGCGTCAAGGTGATAACGGTAAAGCCTCTGCTCCTAAATTTCGAATTCGCGCGGGTAAAGATTATTCCAAATCTTATAATCCAGATGGCAGCCAAAAAATCGCTTTTACCGATAATAGCGAAGGGGCATTCCAAGAACAAACCATCGATAACCCACTTTATGAATTAGATGGTGAGTTACAGGTATATGTCCAACATTACCTATTTTTAGAAACCACCTTGGATCTTAAAGCCCCCGGTGTTCGTGACGTTATACTAGAAGATAAGCAATTAGTTCTAACAGAATCGGATTCTGATGAGACGGTACAGTTCGGTGATATGAAAGAAGTGTCGCCAACGGTTCAAGAAGAGCGCTTCTTGAAGAGCTACAGAATGGATCAAAAACGGCGTATACGAAGCAGTGAAACACACTACCTCGATCACCCGTTATTGGGTATTATTGTTCAGATACGTCGGGTACCTTAACGCGACTATTTACCTCAACCCTGTTTGCCCTAAACCTTTAACATTGCTTCCCCTTAGGGGAGCATTTTATACCCTTGGACTGTTCAATTTGGTCACTAATTTAGAAATATTCACCAAGCGATTGCAGCTTAAAATCATTCGCCAAGAACATAGCCATGCATTAGCCAATAGAATCTCTGATTCGTTATCTTTGCATGATTGGATGGATTGGTGTCATCCTAGGTTTAGCGAAGCAGATGCACAGGACTTTATACGAGCTAATCGATTGAACTGGGTGAAAGGGAGTTCATATGGTTTTGGGGTGTTTCGCAAAGAAAACCAAGAATTTATTGGCATGGCGGCCATCACCGAAATCCATCTTATCTCTAACTCTGCAAGCCTTGGGTACTGGATAGCGGATAAACACCAGCAAAAAGGCTACGCCAAAGAAGCCCTGAATTCCCTTATTAGTTTCTGTTTCGAAAAACTACAGCTAACACGAATAGAAATAATCTGCGACCCTGCCAATATACCTAGCCATAATGTCGCATTAGCTTGCGGTGGAGTTAATGAAGGGATCAATCGAAATCGCTTTATTTATAACGACAAGCCAAGAGACGGGTTAGTCTTTTGCATCACTCCCGACCTTTGAAACTAAACCCAGGTTCTTTTTTTATTCTTCTCTTCTTTGTTTAAAAATGCAGTTTCCAGGTCGATATCATAGCGATTCGCAATAGAACACAAATAGATAAACACATCGGATAACTCATCCCCTACTTCACCCACTTTGGACATCGGGTCTATCGCAATTCCCTCCGCTTTTCTTATCGCTTTGAACAACTCACCCACTTCTTCACCAAGCAACACACATTTATCACGTACATCTTGATTAGCAAAATTTCGTTCGACTTCAAGTTCGGAAACATAATGTTGAAAATCGGCTAGAGTTGGGGTTAGGTTAAGTGTTGGCATAGGTTCAAATTCTACAGAGTGTTAATAAACAACAAGTTTAGTACAAACATCAGCCCTATAAGAGGGCTGACAATAACAACCTATGAGAAAATGCCACTATCGGAATAAATATATCATCCTTATCTTTTATCCACTGCGCAAATTCCTAACGACCGTCATAGGCGGTATGTTGCTCAAACTCCCCCCCAGTTTTACCTATAACTCTTCAAGGCTTTTTATCGCAAGGTCGCCAATGTAGAACATCAAAGGTACTGCAATGATGTACGCATAAGGTGGTGGTATAATAAATGAAGCAACTAAAACAATTATTTGTGACACTAGAAAGTGTCTTTTAAAGATTTTATGTCTCTTCCACAAGAGAACTAAAAAATCATTGGATAGATTTATAATCAAAAATACACTAACTACTACAATCCCCCCAACAACCTGTCCTCTAGTTAAAATTGCATGCTTTTGCACAATTGCACCTATAAAAGGGCCATAGAGCAGACTCATCCCCGCAATTCCAAAAATCAGATCTTTAGCTCTTACTTCCATTATTGTGCCCCACAGCTAGCATTCATAGAGGCTTCTTTAAACATGCTTCCTGTTACAACACCATATGTGGTTATTACCGTTCTAACTGGCACTTCGAATCTATTTGGTAATGCATTCAGTGTTTTCCGTTGAACCTCGCTAATCGCCCCTGAATTTACTACACCAGCAGCCGCCGTTTCATTGAAATATCCACCGTTAATAAAGTCATTGACAACGCTAATTGAACCAGCGCCAATACTAGCAGCTCCAGCCACTCCTCCAAAACCCAGTAATCCAGCACCAACAGGGTTCGTTGGACCACCTGCTGCCAAGCCACCTGTTACGGCTAAATTGGAAATAGTACTTAGATCATTTGAGATACTCGATAACGTAATATCTGGTGTCGTATCTCTGTTAAATGGATTGAGATACAGCCCATACGGATCCACATACTTCAACGGATTCCATCAGTAATCCTCAGCTGTTCATTTTATTCTCTTTTTAGTTCCAAAAGTTGCGAGCCAGAAAAAAAGCAAACCAAAGGCTACATCTCTCATTAATACTAGATAATAGCCAAATGCATTTTTATCTTTTTCAAAAACAAAACCACCATTACCCATACCTGAACCATCACTTATAATATCAATAACTTGCATTGAAAAATAAATAAAGAATAGCCCCATAACAATTCTAAAAGGAAATATGTAATACACCGGTAAATGTACTCTTATCAATTTCATTATTTTGTGCACCCATCCTTAGCCGAAATTGACTTTAGTTCTCTTGTAATAATACTTTCAGAGGCTTTTTGACTGACCTCTAAGAATTGACTGTTGCCTTTTATGCCTTTCACTATCGATGCGACTGTACCAGTGATTTTCCCACCAGTTATATTGGAAAAAGATTCAACTGTTATTGCTTTCGTAGGATTTTCATCCATGGACGCTGATATATATCCAGCACTTGTTGCAATAAACCCTGCGCTAGCCGCTAACGGCATATTCCCATAAGCTACACTAGCTATAGCTACCAACGTAGCACTAGTACTTAACTCACTCATTGCTTCCTGATCAATCGAATATGCAGATGAAGTAGAACCTCGACCAAATGGATCAACATACAACCCATACGGGTCCACATACTTCAACGGATTGCCACGTACATAACCATAAGCCATCTGTTGGCTTGGGTCGTTGAGCAGCATTTGTGTATTCACTCCCGTAAATTGCATCAACTCATGTTGTACCGCTTTCGGTAGGTGCGTGTTGCGCAGGTTCCAGTTGTCTGGTTGGATAAACCGCCCGTTGTGGCCGTTGTACCAACGGCTGTCCAGTTGCACCAAGCCTGTGCTGTAGTCGGTGAACTTGCCGGTGTAACGATACGGCATCAGTTGCGCAAACTCATAATTGGCTAACGGCTCTAGGTCGTAATAGTAGCTCATTACGTCGTCGTATTTACGATAGGTTCGACCCAGTGCACTGTACGCCAATCGCATCGCGCTGCGGCCCGTGTTATCCAACACATGCACACTGCTGTCTAAACGGTCACTGTGAATGTAAAGATTTTCAATGTCCGCTGCTGCTGTGCCAACGGCAAAGGTTAATCGGTGGTGTTTGTCGTACAGCCTTTGATGCAAGACCGAGCTATAAGGTTCATCGGTTTTTGGCAACAAGGTTAAGGTGCGAAACGGAATAAACGCCTCGTCTTTGTCTTTTATCCACTGCGCAAATTCCTGACGACCGTCATAGGCGGTGTGTTGCTCAAACTCGCCCCAGTTTTTGCTGTGCGTCATGCTACGCTTAGTCG
>NZ_JBCDMC010000015.1:0-87650 GCF_042465995.1 Vibrio frigidus
TATTACGTTATCGAGTATCTCAAATGATCTAAGTACTATTTCCAATTTAGCCGTAACAGGTGGCTTGGCAGCAGGTGGTCCAACGAACCCTGTTGGTGCTGGATTACTGGGTTTTGGAGGAGTGGCTAGCATAGGAAGCGTACTAACTGGAACATTAAGTGTCACTAAAGCGTATTTAGAAAGCGGAGATATTAATGAAACTGAGGCTGCTGCTGCATTAAACACAGGGCTTATTAATGAAGCACAAGATAAAATCGTAGATGCGTTGCCAGATAAGTATGAGGTACCAGTAAGAACAGTGATAACCGGATATGGAGTAGTGACAGGATTTATGTTTAAAGAAGCGTCTATGAATTCTAGCTGTAGTGCAAAATAATGGAAGTACGTGGGAAAGACCTGAAATTTAGAATTGCCGGAATGAGCTTGCTAGCGAGTCCCTTTATTGGTGGGATGGCGCAAAAACATGAAAATTTAACCAGCGAGGGGATTGTGGTAGGAGTAATTGTCACTTGTATTCTGCTTGTTATAAATTTGTCTAATAGTTTTTTAATTCTTCTGTGGAAGAAACACAAAAAATTTAAAAAACATTTTTTCATATCACATGCGGTTGTATTGGTGTCTTCTTTTATTTTACCGCCACCTTACGCATACATTATTGCTGGACCTTTGATTTTTTATATTGGAGACCTTTTTATCAAAAGCCTTGAAGAGTTATAGATAAAAAACTGTGTGGGCTATTTGCGCAGCTGATGCCGTATCGCTATACAGGTAAGTTTACCGATTACAGCACAGGCTTGGTGCAAATGGACAGTCGTTGGTACAACGGCCACAACGGTCGGTTTATCCAACCAGACAACTGGAACCTGCGCAACACGCATCTACCGAAAGCGGTGCAACATGAGCTAATGCAATTTACGGGAGTGAATACTCAGCAACTGCTCAACGACCCAAGCCAACAGATGGCTTATGGTTATGTGCGTGGCAATCCGTTGAAGTATGTGGATCCGTATGGGTTGTATCTCAATCCATTTAACAGAGATACGACACCAGATATTACGTTATCGAGCATCTCAAATGATCTAAGTACTATTTCCAATTTAGCCGTAACAAGTGGCTTGGCAGCAGGTGGTCCAACGAACCCTGTTGGTGCTGGATTACTGGGTTTTGGGGGGTGGCTGGTGGTGTAAGTATAGGGACTGGGATAGCAAATACTATTGGTGATGTTCTTGATAGGGGTAATATTAATGAGACATCTACTGCTGGTACTTTAAATTCTGTGTTAATTAAGGAAGGGGAGAAACAATTATTAGAAGCTCTACCAAGCAAATATGAGGTACCAGTAAGAGCTGTAACCACTGTATATAGCTCGGTGACAGGTATGATGTTTAATGAGGCCAACCGCAATTCAGGGTGGCCCAAAGAGCAACATCAAGTCGAGCTTGAATCGAATAGAGGGTGTACTAAAGAATAATGGAGATTAAAGGGAAAGATATTACATTTCAACTCGCTGGGCTCTCGTTGCTCTATGCTCCTGTGATTGGAGGGATATTTCAGAAATTTATGGATTTATCTATAAGTACAATAATCACCACAATTTTAGTGTCAACAATTATATTACTGATAAATATTTCTAATAATTTTTTACATATTTTATGGAAAAGACATGATATTTTTAAAAAAATTATATTCGGTCGCACTTGATTGTTTGTTTCTTATCATTTGTTGCTCCAACATCATATATATTTATAATTGTGATTCCATTGTATTTGTATATTGGGAACCTTGCGATAAAAAGCCTTGAAGAATTATAGGTAAAAAACTGTGAGGGGAGTTTGCGCAGCTGATGCCGTATCGTTACACCGGCAAGTTCACCGACTACAATACAGGCTTGGTGCAATTGGACAGTCGTTGGTACAACGGCCACAACGGGCGGTTTATCCAACCAGACAACTGGAACCTGCGTAACACGCATCTACCGAAAGCGGTACAACATGAGTTAATGCAATTTACGGGAGTGAATACACAGCAACTGCTCAACGACCCAAGCCAACAGATGGCCTATGGTTATGTACGCGGGAATCCGTTGAAGTATGTGGATCCGTATGGGTTGTACCTCAATCCATTTAATAGAGATACAACACCAGATATGACGTTATCGAGCATCTCAAATGATCTAAGTACCATCTCCAATTTAGCCGTAACAGGTGGCTTGGCAGCAGGTGGTCCAACGAACCCTGTTGGTGCTGGATTATTGGGTTTTGGAGGAGTGGCTGGTGGTGTTTCTGTGGTAGCGGGAGCGTTGAGTGTAACAAATGAATATTTTGAAGGTGGAAAGGTCGATGAAATTAAGTCAGTAAGTTTAACAAATGCAGTAGTTGTCAAAGAATTACAAGATAGGATGGTAGATGCATTACCAAATAAATATGAGGTGCCAGTGAGATCAGTGATAACCGGATATGGAGTAGTGACAGGGTTTATGTTTAAAGAAGCATCTATGAATTCAAGTTGTCCAAAATAATGGAAGTACGTGGGAAAGACCTGAAATTTGGAATTGCTGGGATGAGCCTATTAGTTGGACCTTTTATTGGTGCTTTGGTGCAGAATAATGCGCCTGTAAGTAATGAAGGCATATTTGTGGTGTTGCTAGTGATTTTTATTCTTCTAGCAATAAATCTCTCCAATGATTTTCTGGTTATTTTATGGAAGAGACATAAGAAATTTAAAAAGCATTTTCTTATATCTCATTTAGTGGTGACGATGCCATCTTTGTTAGTACCTGCACCTTACGCTTTTATTTTGGTGGTTCCGTTATATATCTACATTGGTGACCTTGCGATAAAAAGTCTTGAAGAGTTATAGGTAAAAACTGTGAGGGGGATTTGCGCAGCTAATGCCGTATCGCTATACAGGTAAGTTTACTGAATACAGCACAGGCTTGGTGCAACATGAGCTAATACAATTTACTGGTGTTAATACTCTGCAACTGCTTAACGACCTAAGCCAACGAATGGCGTTTAAAACCATCAATGAAATACTCAATAATTATAATGCCAGCCAGTTGATTAAACTGGCTGGCATTATAATTTTAAACGAGTCTCTTTTCTAGATAGAGTAGAAGTAATAAACCTGTGATTTCATTCTAATGATTATTCCACGAATAATATCGAGGAAAGAGAGGAATGTAATTGGCTTTTCAGCACTTACCCATGCCAATCCTACCGAACCAACGGGAATATCGTAGCCTTCTGGTTCTTCAATCTTTAGCCTTACAAAGTGATGCTTATTTTGTAGGTTTTTACCCGTTGTTGCGCGAACTGAGTCGTCAAAACCGGTCAGTGAACCCTGCGATTCTCCGGTCGCTTCTACTATGCCTTCTACCTCAGCTGAAAATACTTTACCCGGATAGACGGCAGACGCGAACTCTGCAGTTTGCCCTGCTTTTACATTGCGAATAGCTTGGTGGTTAACTCGCATAAGTACATATTTTTCATCGGTATACATTTGCAAGCGAGGCATGGTTGAGACGCGTTGCCCTTCACGTAGAATAAAGTTTGTTACAAAGCCGTCTGTTGGTGCCTTTACAATCGTACTATCTAGATCCCATTGAGCCTTAGCCACTGCTTGTTTTGCTGAAGAGATATCATTTTGACGACTTGTCACGTTGAGCTCGGCTTTGTCAATGTTGAGTTTTGCTTTCTCGACATCAAGTCTTATAGAAACGAGTTGTGACTTCTGAGTTGAAACCTTCTGTTTTGATAGCTCTAAAGCTGTTGCCTGTTTATCAATGTCACTTTCTGTAATGGTGTGATTCACCGCTTTGTTTTGTTCTACATACCGCTTAAGCGTTTTCTCTTGAAGTTTCTGGTCGGCCTGTGCCGCTGCAATCTGAGACTGCGCCGTTTCAATTTCTTGTAGGCTCGCGGTGTGATTTGCTTCGGCAATGACGACCTCTTGTAGCGCGGTATTCAATGCTGACTCTGTCGTGATCTGTTGAACCTTCGCTTGGTTCAGCGCAATGATAAAAGACGTATTGTCGATCTCATAAATCAGCTGATCTTTTTCAATCTTCTGATTAGGACTAATGTGAATCTTGGTGGTCTTGCCCTTCACATTAAGCGAATCAGGGCGTAGTTGAATATGGGGTGCCTGCACCACAGAGCCACCGGATAGGTCCATCGGGGCATAATTAATAAGCCCAACCCAAACAAACATTAGCCACATCACACCACCAAGGTAGGAGAATACTTTTGAATAACTATTCCACGGCATACCTACCAATCTGAGTAGGTAAATAAAGAGTGCCCAAATGGCTAAACCTTCAATCATGATTCAATTTCCTCTTTATTTGCGGGGGCGGGAGAGTGTTTCCATGTATCCCTTAAATTTATGACCGCTTTTTCGATATCAACGAAGGCGATGATTACGGCAATTACCCATACCCAATGCCAAATAAATCCAATCCAGGTGAGTGCGGTAATCAATCCAATTTGTTGGTGGTTTCGACTATGAGCTTTATTTATAGGCATCTCGTGAAAGCGCCAAAAACCATATATAGCTGCAGCTACGCTAGCGATTAGTACTACCCCCGCAACAACATGTAGTGCAGTATCGGCTCCTGTACCCACAAAGGGGACACTCAATAAACTCATCTCGATTCCTCATTAAAAACTGATGGTTCCATAATGAATGACGTTAGAGTTATTAGTTTGGAAAATAACAGATTTGTTCAATATTGAGCTATTATTGATTAGATCTGTTTATTGTTTTAGGGTGATATAAATGCAAAATCGATATTTTTCGCGGGCTATGATGCAATCAGGTTTGTACCGTAAAGCAATAGAGACCTATGGGCAGGCTGTCAATGAACTGAATTTACCAAAAAAAGTATTTGCTGAACCAATGAATTTGATTCCAGTGGCAGAGGTGAGTACATGGTATTTAGAGTTAGAAAAACTAACCAGTGATCCTGATTTCGTTATTAAAATGATTAAGGATGAGACGCTCGACAGAATGGGGGCGATCAGCCATTGGATCTTTTCTGGCAGCGATTTGGCTACAACCATTCGTAGAATAAATACAGGCATAAGCTGTTTGCAATCTGGTGCCTTTTTGGCAGGAGAAAAGGTTGGCCCGTTGCTAAAGTGGGTTTATGAAAATCCCTCGGTAGACGCGAAGGCAAAAACCCATGATAGTGTGCGGATTGCCGTTTTTATGACAAAGGTTCTGCGCCGTTATTTGGGGACAGGTTTTAACCCTATACGAGTTATGCTTCCGGGATCCGGTCGAAACCTTGGTATATATCAAGATTACTTTCAATGCGATATTGGTTGGAATCATAACAAGGCGGAAGTTTGGTTTAATGCTCATGAAAGGTTTACGCTTTCTCACGTTAATGTATCGACTAAGGGGCCGTTAGCTATGAGCTTTACAGATTTGGACGACCTTCTGAACATGCCTGACCCAGCCGATGAAATAAAGGTTATCTACGAGACGATTAATTATTCTCGTCATTTAGGAGTACCTAGTGTCGATAATGTGTCTAGATTATTGGGCTTGTCAAATCAGCAGTTCAGTCGGCGCCTGCATTCTTTAGGTATTAATTTCACCACAATATCCAGTTATGTGCTGAGTAATTTAGCGGTTAACTTATTTATTCGAGGGTATTCGATCGAGCAGGTCTCGGCGAGCCTCGGCTATACCCATGTCGCGAGTTTTAGCCGTATGTTTAAAAACAACAGAGGCCTTACCCCCATTCAGTTTTTGGATAGGCAGCATTAGTTAGACCTTACCACGCTTTTAGGCTTAAAAATGGCGACGAATCTTGATTAAAACAGGGGTAAGCATATAACCTTTGATAAGAGGTCGATGGAGGGAGAATACATGAAGCTAAAAAAGTGCCATGGGAACAAAAATCAAAACGTTGTAAGTCATTGTCTACTTGACGACCTGGCGGATGCTATCTACCTTATCGAACCTGAAACCTCCAATGTATTGTATGTGAATCAAACGGGCTGTGATTCACATGGCATGACTCGTGACGAAGTGCTTTATCAATCCGTAATGAGCTTGCAAGAAGATGTCATTAGTCAACCACAATGGACAGAAATCGCGGAGACCATTTCTCAGTCTGAAGAACCCTATTTGTTTCTTGGTCGTCATAAACGCAAAGATGGTAGTGTCTTTCCTGTCGAAGTAAGAACGAGCAATATTCACCGTGATGGTAAACATCTTTTTCTTTCTATCGCGCGTGATATCACGACTCGAGCAATGATAGATGAAGAGCTTAAAGGTCATCAACACAGTTTATGGTACGCATTGAATGACGCGACTGATGGGATATGGGAATGGAATATACAAACCGATGAGATATATGTCAGTCCTAAGCTAAAACAGATGAGAGGGTATGGCCCTCAAGAACCTATTTCCGATGTAAATTTCTGGAAAGAGGGGATACACCCCGACGATCTTGAACAGGTATTTGCTTTATTGAATGAGCACCTTAAAGGAAACTTGGATAAGTTTGAGGCTAGGTATCGTCTGAAAACCCGAGCTGGACACTATATTTGGGTGCAGGATAAAGGGAAAGTGAGTGAGTATGGACAGAACGGTGCCCCCTTGGTTGCTGTTGGTATGGTTCAGAACATAACAGAACAAGTTAAACTGCAACAACGTTTGGAAAATCAAGCCTCTACAGATGAATTAACCGGCGCTTTTAATCGCCGAGTCTGCAAAGAAAATATTGAAAATAGAATTATTGAATCAAAAAAAGAGAACAGCGAATTCTCTATAGCTTTAGTAGATATAGATCACTTTAAATTGATTAATGATGAATTTGGCCACTCAGCGGGCGATATGGTGCTGAAAGCATTGGTGGAGCGAATAGATCGATTTTTAGGTAAAAAAGGTATTCTATACCGTTGGGGAGGGGAGGAGTTTGTATTGTTTTTCCCATCGCTCGATAGCCATGAAGCACTAAAAAATCTTGAACTCTTGCGAGAAGAAATTGCGAAATCTACCGGTGTTCTACCACTTAGCGTAGACAATGAGTTGACGGTCAGTGTCGGTATCGCAAGCTATCCCCATCATGGGACTACGCTAGGGAAATTAATACAAAGTGCCGACATTGCAATGTATACGGCAAAGGCAAAAGGACGGAATCGAATAGAAATATCAACGAAGGATGGGTCTAATTAGTCTATTTTTATTCCCTGATAGTGTAGGCAAAACTCTATAAACTTCTGAACCAAAGGGCTTTGGTATTTATCGTTGTGAACGATTAGCCAATAGTCTCGCTTCGTGGTTAAAGGAAAGTCTAAACAGACGACTCGACCATCTTTAATAGCGGACTGAATGGAAAGCTGAGAAAGACATGCTAAACCTAGATTGGCAGATGCGGCATTGATTATCGCTTCGGTAGTGTTGAGTTCAAAAGATTCCTTCCAATGTGTTAAATTAGCGGCTAAATGTTTGATGAAATACTCTCTGGTGCCAGACCCCGGTTCGCGAAGTAACCACGCCTGTTTCTCCAGTTCTTGCAGTGTAATGCCTCGATGTCTTGCCAAAGGGTGTGTGGGGGACGCAACAATCACCATATTGTCAAAAAACCACGGGGTAGCCTTAATATTACTCTGCTTCAACTCGCCTTCAATTAATCCGACGTCCAATTCGAAATCGATAAGTTTCTGACCGACCTGTTCCGTATTGGCAATGACGAGTGTCTGATTAAAGTGATTGTACTTTTCTCTAAAACGACTGAGCAACAAAGGAACCACTTGGTTCCCGACGGTGTTACTTGCGCCAATGTGTAAGTGACCGATTAACGTATTACCCGAGACAAAAAGTTGCTCTATATTGTTGGCACGACTGATAAGCTCGTCAGCTAATGGTAGCAACAACTGGCCTTGTTGGTTGAGGACCAAACGGTTATTAACTCTATCAAACAGAGTATGGCCTAGTTGTTTTTCTAATTCGCCTAAAGAGAGACTTACGGCCGCTTTCGATAAACAAAGCGATCCCGAGGCAGCAGAGAGGGTCCTATGCTGGGTTATGGCAATAAACACATTGAGTTGCTTTAGAGATATGTTCATAATTTTTTAAATAGAAAGGATAAAAGGTTAAGAATTTTTAAACTATAATATGCGAGTGGATAATTCGCTATCTATTAATCTATCTTATTGATTGCCAATGACAAGGCTTTGACTTGAAGTGTTATCTTGAGCTTACTTGGTAATGGTAGTTATGCTAATCTGATTCAAGCGTTATCTAACTGCCCTAATGGATAGAGGACCTTCCTTGTTTACCGTTTATCACTCTAATCAAATCGATGTGCTTAAGTCTCTCCTTGCGGAGTTAATACGAGCGAACCCGTTGGACAATCCGTTCGATACGGAGCAGATCTTGGTGCAGAGCCCGGGGATGTCTCAGTGGCTCAAGATCGAATTAGCAAAAGAGCTCGGAGTCGCAGCAAATATTGAGTTCCCATTGCCTGCAACATTTATCTGGAATATGTTTGTTCAGGTGTTAGATGAGGTCCCGGTCAAGAGTGCGTTTAATAAAGAGTCGATGACTTGGAAGTTGATGCATATATTACCCAAGTTATTGGACAGCCCTGACTTCATTCAATTGAGAAGTTATTTGGTTAACGATGATGATCAGTCCAAACTCTACCAGTTATCGGAAAAAATCGCCGATATCTTTGACGGTTATTTAGTTTATCGGCCCGAATGGATAGCGATGTGGGAACAAGATAAAGAGGTGTTGGAACTGAATGACGAACAGCCATGGCAGAAAGTTTTGTGGCAAGCGCTGTATGATCATACCGTCGATTTGGATCAATCTCCCTACCACAGAGCCAACCTTTATGAGCATTTTATAGAGACATTAGAGCAGTATACGGGTCGCTTGAAATCTATGCCCAAGCGTTTATTTGTCTTTGGTATCTCTTCTATTCCACCGCGTTATATGGATGCATTGGCCGCATTGGGTCAACATATGGATGTACACCTGATGTTTACTAACCCGAGTCGTTATTATTGGGGAGAGGTAAGGGACCGTAAATATCTAACAAGGTTAGCGATGAAAAATCGCCAGCATATCGAGTGGAAAGAAAGTCCCGAATCGCCAAATTCTTATGAGCTTTTAGGGGAATCAGAACAGCTCAAGCAACCGATTGATGACGATGAACTCAATACTCTTCACACCGAGGTTATCGGAAACGGTTTACTGGCATCATTGGGTAAACTGGGCCGAGACAATATGTTTCTGCTGTCCCAACTTTCGTCCAATGAAATAGAAGCCTTTGTTGAGGTGAATCGAGATAATCTACTGCATCAAATTCAGGCGGATATTCTAAACCTTGAAGAGAGACAAGATGATCAAAAGCTCCACTCTAGTCACCATAAAAATCAGATAAACAACACGGATAGCTCTGTAACACTGCATGCTTGTCATAGCCCAATGCGAGAAGTGGAAGTACTGCACGACCGATTGCTCAAGATGTTTGAAGATAATCCGGAACTCAAGCCACGTGATATTATCGTGATGGTGGCGGATATTAATACTTATAGCGCGGCAATTCAGGCTGTTTTTGGTAATGCACCGGGCAAACGCTATATCCCATTTTCAATTTCTGATAGGAGTGCCTCTCAAGAGAGCCCAATCCTGAATGCTTTTATCCGTTTGCTTACACTACCAGATAGCCGCTGTAGTGCGTCTGAGGTTCTTGAATTACTTGAGACACCAGAAATTCTTTGCCGATTCTCTTTAAGTGATAATGAATTTGAGAAGGGCAAACGTTGGGTAGAGGAAACGGGTATTCGTTGGGGGCTTGATAGTACGACTGGAGCCGAGTTTGATCTTCCAGAGACCAAGCAAAACACCTGGTTGTTTGGTATTCAACGCATGCTACTGGGGTATGCGATGCATCAAAGCATCAGTGTTTATGAAACCTCTAATCAATCTATTGCGCCATATAATGAAGTACAAGGAATGGACGCGGAAATAGCCGGAAAATTCGCCCATTTTATTGATCGTATTACCTCCTACCGCCGTGAACTTGCTCAGACTCGATCAATAGGGGATTGGCAAGCACTGCTCTACCGTCTAATCGATGATTTTTTTCTAGTAGAATTAGAAGGTGAGGTGGCACTAAAATCTATTCGTGATGCGTTGCAACAATTGGCGACGCAACTCTCCGACGCCAACTATTTGCAACCCCTTTCACCCACTATATTGGTGGATTATTTACAATCCAAACTCTCGGCTTCACGTGTTAGCCAGCGTTTTCTTGCTGGCCAAGTCAATTTTTGCACATTGATGCCTATGCGCTCCATTCCATTTGAAGTCGTTTGCCTTCTAGGTATGAATGATGGTGTTTATCCTCGTGCGATGCCACAAGACGGGTTAGATTTGATGAATAAACGGGCGAAGGTGGGTGACCGCTCTCGACGTGATGATGATAGGTATCTGTTTTTGGAAGCATTGCTGTCGGCTCAAAGTAAGCTCTATATAAGCTATGTTGGACGTTCAATTCAAGATAATAGTGAGCGTTCTCCTTCAATCCTTGTTTCTGAACTTCTAGATTATTGCGGACAAAACTTCTGTTTAGTCGGAGAAGAAAATACAAACAACGATGACTCTGCCTGCTCGTTAATAAGTAACTTAACGACACATTACCCTATGGTTCCGTTTAGTGAGAAAGCATTTGGTATTGAATATCAAAGCTATGTTAGCGAATGGCTTCCTTCGGCCAAAAGAGACGGGCATAAGGCAGAACAATTTATACAACCTTTACCCGATTATCGTGATATTGCCGAGCAACCAGAGCACCTTCCATTAGCTGAGTTGCAACGTTTTTGGCGACTACCTGTTCAGTACTTTTTTAATCGTCGACTCAAGGTGTTCTTTGAAGAGTTTGGTCGAGCGACAGAGGATGACGAACCTTTTCTGCTTAATAATTTGCAGAGCTACAACCTGAGAGATGAACTCTTACATTCATTGCTTAAAGCCAAACTAGACAATCAAGATGAAAATACGGTTTACCAAAACTTTGTTCAACAGCAACGGGCGAAAGGTGGCTTGCCAGTTGGTGCATTTGGCGAATTGGAACTGAGTGTTAATCGAGAAAAAACAGATAAATTGGTGGATGAATTATTGTTTCTTTGCCAAACACCACTAGGCGATATAGAAGTCGACCTGCGGATAGAGCTGGATGACTGGAAGGAAGCTATCAACCTTAATGGTTGGATATCGGGTCACTATCAATCCGGGTTAGTTCGTTATCGCAGCGGTAGAATTCGTAGTCAGGATCTACTTCTAGCTTGGATAGATCACCTCTGTTTGGCAGTAGTAGGAGAGCATAAAAAAACACACCTAATCGGTTTTAATGACAAATCTGGGCTAGAACATAAAGTCATTCTTCCTGTCGACAAACCGCAAGCTAAATTATGGCTAGTTGAATTGGTGCAGTATTATTTTAATGGCCTAAATCAACCGTTAGCGTATTTTCCTAAAACAGCGTTAATCGGTATGGAGAGGCTGGTTTTAGGGAAAGAAGACGGTGATGTCAAAATGGCGAACACGTTTAACGATGGTTATCAGTTTAGTGGTGAAGGGAGTAACCGATATATTCATCGAGTATGGCCAGAATGGAATGAATCACTGTACCAACAGGTTTCTGTACTTGCCAGTGATGTGTTATTAAGTGTACTGAATCAGACACAAGATAGTGAAAATGTAGAGGTATAAAAGTCAATGAAAGGGAAAAGAATGTAGGGTGGCCGTCCGCAAATCATTATTATTTGTAGGGCGTTTACAGTACGGCCACAATGGCCAGAGGGACCATAAATTCTTTGAACAGATATTAACCGTAAACCATACGCTTAACCGTGATTGTGATCGCGCTAATTGTAACTGATAACCGAGAAATTGAACTATGCCGCAAACCTTAAACACGATGAGCTTTCCACTACATGGAGCAAGGTTAATTGAAGCCTCTGCAGGTACAGGGAAAACCTTTACCATCTCTGGTTTGTACCTGCGATTGCTTTTAGGGCATGGTGATCAGGAGAGCCGTCATACTTCGCCATTAACCGTGGACCAAATATTAGTGGTTACTTTTACGGAAGCGGCGACGGCAGAGTTGAGAGAACGCATTCGAAGTAAGATTCATGACGCAAGAATTGCATTTCTAAGAGGCGAGAGCAACGATCCGGTTATAAAGTTATTGCTCGAGCAACTCCCTGATACTAAACAGGTGATATCGGTATTACTAAATGCCGAACGTCAAATGGACGAAGCGGCAATCTTCACTATTCATGGATTTTGTCAACGAATGTTAACGCAAAATGCATTTGAATCTGGTAGTCGTTTCAACAATGAATTCATCACGGATGAAAGTAAACTAAAAGCCCAAGTGGTCGCCGATTATTGGCGCCGAAATTTTTATTCTCTTTCGCTTAATCTCGCTAATGAAGTGCGCACCATTTGGCGCGAACCGGAGTTACTTCTTAAGGATATTTCTACCCAATTAACCGGCGTTCCGGTTACTCTTACTGTGGAAGCGATGGAAGATACGTTGGAAGCGCTTCACCTTAAAAATCTTGCTCTGATAGAGTCGCTCAAAGCGTTCTGGAAAGAAAGTGTTGAAGATATTCCTCAAATAATAAACGACTCCGATGTAAGTAAGCGCTCATTTACAAAAAAGAATTTACCAGCCTGGATTAACGAGATTTCTCAATGGGCAGAAAACCCAACAGAAGGGTACCAGTGCCCAGATAAGCTAGAGAAATTCACTCAAGAATTTTTGATAGAAAAAACACCGGAAAATAAAGTCATTCCAGATCACCCTCTTTTTGCTTATGTGAGTAGGTTTATTGCGAATAAACCCAGTATCAAAGAGCCACTTTTGGCGCACGCAATTCAGGTGTGTAGAGATAACTTGCAACAGATAAAGCAAGAGAGGCACTGGCTCTCATTTGATGACCTCTTAACCAACCTTTCTGCTGCCATTGACACGGATGAACAAGGAAATCTTACCGCAAGGATACGTCACCTTTTTCCCGTCGCGATGATCGATGAGTTCCAAGATACCGACCCACTACAGTACAGTATTTTCAGCCGTATCTACCTTTCTAATCCAGAATCTGGCTTATTAATGATAGGGGACCCCAAACAAGCGATTTATGGCTTTCGGGGCGCAGATATTTTTACCTATATTCGAGCAAGGAATGAGGTGGCGGATCACTACACGTTGGATATCAATTGGCGGTCTAGTGCAGATATGGTTAATGCGACTAATGGTATTTTTACTCAAGCCAATTCTCCCTTTGTGTATGATAACGACATCCCTTTCTACCCTGTTAACCCGAGCCCAGATGCAGAAAATCGCAGTTGGTGGTTAGACGGGGTTAAACAAAAAGCATTGACCTACTGGCTACAAGAAACAGACGAACCAGTTGCAAAGACCGACTACACAAACAGCATGGCTGTGGGGACCGCAGAAAAAATTAGCCAGATATTGCAAAGCAGTGATGAGGCCTATTTTTTGGATTCAAAAGGACAGAGAAAGTCGATACAAGCCGGTAATATTGCAGTTTTGGTAAGAACGGGAAGTGAAGGTCAACTCGTTCGACAAGAATTAGCGAAAAAAGGGGTGGCGAGTGTCTATCTCTCTAATAGGGATAGCGTATTTAAGAGTGCGATGGCGAGTGCCATACTGCGTTTACTACAAGCGGTGCTTTACCCAGAAGATGAGCGGATTTTACGAGCGGCATTGGCCTCTGATGTTCTCATGAAAAGTAGCAGAGCGCTTGATAATCTGAATGAAAATGAGATCGAGTTAGAAGCGAAGATTAACGCGTTCAAGGCATTTCGAGTCGTTTGGCAGCAAAGAGGTGTTATGCCTATGCTTCGAGCGATAATGTCGGCAGAAGGGATTGGTGAAAATCTATTAGCGCAGGAATTTGGAGAGCGATTAATAACCGATTTTTTGCATCTAGCGGAATTATTGCAACAAGCAAGTTTAACGTTAGATAGTGATCATGCGTTGGTTCGTTGGTTTACTGAGTCAATTCAAGACATTCAGCAGGGTGGTTCAGCGGGTGATGAACAGATTCAAAGGTTAGAGTCGGAAAGAAACCTAGTACAAATTGTTACTATCCATAAATCGAAGGGGTTGGAATATGATCTGGTCTTTTTGCCGTTTGCTTCAGCGTATAGAGAATCGAAAAACGGTCAATATTATGATCAACAGCTTGAAACCACTTTTCTAGATATCACCTTGCAACCCACGTCAGTTGCCTTATCAGATAAAGAACGTTTAGCGGAAGATTTACGCCTTTTATATGTGGCGATTACTCGCGCAGTATATGGTTGTTTTGTTGGTATTGCTCCGTTGAGGAAAGGTCGTTCTAGAAAAGATCCAACCGGTGCACACTTAAGTGCCGTTGGTTACCTTCTTCAGAATGGAGAGGAGAGTTCCACTGCTGAGTTTGAAAGTACCGCTTACAGCCAAGTAGCAAAGCATCAAGAGCTCATGGTTATCAGCCACATACCTGAAATGATTGATAATAGAACACAGGCCGACGTAGTAGAACAGATAGAGCTTTTTGATCATAGTGATCTAAAAGAACATAGTGATCTAAATGCTCGTATTATGCATAGAGATATCGACAAAAGTTGGCGAGTCACTAGTTACTCTGGGCTCGTTAAACAAGGGCACAGTAAAATCGATACCAGTGCTCAATTTGAGATAGAGACTCAATCGACGGGTCTCGATATTGATTCAGCTGAAGATAAAGATGAATTGCCGATAGATGAGCCAGAAGCCACTATTTTTAACTTTCCGCGAGGTGCTAGACCTGGGACATTCTTACACACCATTTTTGAAGAAATTGATTTTACACTGCCAGCGACCAGTGATGAAACCAGTAAGATAGTATCTGAATTGTTGCAAGTAGAGCAGTATGAAGAGAAATGGTTACCTATCTTACAAGGCATGATAGATACGGTATTGTCGGCCCGGTTAGACGGCATGGCGTTACAACTTTGCGATAAAGATAGCTCAAGAAAGCTCGTTGAAATGGAATTTTTGCTGCCAATTAAACACCTCTCGTCAGTGTTATTTAATGACTTAAGTAAACAATACGATCAACTATCCCAGAAAACGGACGAATTAGGGTTTAGTGATGTGCAGGGGATGCTGAAAGGATTTATCGATCTCGTGTTTGTTCACGAAGGGAAATACTATATTTTAGATTGGAAGTCGAACCATCTTGGGGATGAAAACGCGGCTTATCAAGAAGGCGCACTACAGCAAGCGATGATCGATCATCGATATGATTTCCAATATCAAATCTATGCACTTGCCCTTCATCGGTTTTTGCGTAATCGAATTGCCGACTACCAGTATGACAAACATTTTGGTGGGGTTTACTACCTATTTCTGAGAGGCATTGATGACAGCGGAAATGGTATTTTCTTTAGCAAACCAGACGCTGAATTTCTAGATCGGTTTGATAGCTTGATCGATGGCAAGCGAGTAGAGGTTGAAAATGCTAAGTAATCTGGAAACCTTAAGCGCAAAAAATAGCATCAGACAGTTGGATGTTCAGTTTGCACGGTTTATTCATTCTATAGAGACGCAATACGCTGATGAAGTGGCTTTTATATCCGGTATTGTTAGCAATGAACTGTCTAAAGGCCATATATGTATCAAGATCAGTGAACTCAATTTTATAGAGATGTTAGGGCTTTATGGTCACGCTTCTGAGTCACTTTTGTCAAATCTCGACGGGGTCGACTGGCAAGCGGTATTAACCGAGGCGTCTTGTGTCGGTGATGATATTGATAACCAAAATCAACCTCTTATATTTGATGGGCAGAGACTTTACTTACAGCGATATTGGTATTATGAACAGTTTATCGCGACCAAGCTAAATATGTTGGCAGAACCAATATCATTTTCAGATCAGGAGAGCGATACCCTATCTAAAAGACTCACTGATCTTTTCCCTGACGTGGGATTGCAGTCCAATGAAATTAACTGGCAAAAAGTGGCGGTTGCGGTTGCTTTAAGCCGTCGACTGTCCGTTATTTCTGGGGGCCCGGGAACAGGAAAAACGACCACAGTAGTGAAATTACTTTCGGCTTTGATTGAACACGGTATTCAGAAAGACAATATCCCGAAGATAAAACTAGTGGCTCCGACGGGTAAAGCGGCCGCACGCTTAACTGAATCGATAAGTGGTGCCGTTAAAACGTTAGCAATTAATAGTGAGACCAAATTACTAATACCGAGCAACGCGAGTACCATTCATCGACTATTGGGTGCGATACCGAATCGAGCTGAGTTCAGACACAATAAGAGTAATCCATTGCATCTCGATCTTCTCGTTGTGGATGAAGCATCGATGGTCGACCTTCCATTGATGGCGAAGCTTCTCGAAGCATTGCCAGAGCATGCACGGCTCGTATTGCTGGGTGATAAAGACCAGCTTGCTTCTGTAGAGGCAGGTGCGGTACTTGGGGATATCTGCTCATTTTTAGATGATGGTTATAGCGAGGTGCAAACTAAGTTACTGTCGAGATTAACTGGCATCGAGAAAAGCGAACTGTCACCACATAAACAAAGAACAGAATCAACACGTCTATCAGATAGTTTATGTATGCTCAGAAAAAGCTATCGGTTTGATGAAAGCTCGGGTATCGGTGTTTTGGCCAAAGCGATAAATGCGGCGGATATACCTAAGGTGAAGGCGGCATTACAGCACGGATATCAAGATATAAAATATGACCCGTTAACGACAGAAAACTATCAGGAAATGATCGCCTTTCTCGTAGCGGAATATTCAGGCTATCTTAATTGTGTTCAACACGCGGCGGGAATTGAGTCTGATTTAATAGAATCACACGCCCTAGAGGCGCTTTCTCTGTTCTCAAACTGTCGACTGCTCTGCGCTATTCGAGAAGGGGATTTTGGGCTGTCAGGATTAAATCAACACGTAGAGAAAGCGCTGAATAGCGCTCGAATTATTCAAAGTCGTCATGATCTTTGGTATGTGGGACGCCCTGTGATGATTACTCGAAATGACCATGCCTTGGGATTGTTCAACGGTGATATAGGTATCACAATGCTGGTTTCTGAAAAAGATGAATCTGGAGAATTGCACCGCTATTTAAAGGTTTACTTTGAGCTGCCTGATGGGAGCGTAAAAGCGGTGTTACCGAGCAGGATCCCAGAACACGATACCGCTTATGCAATGACAATTCATAAATCGCAAGGGAGTGAGTTCCCTACGACCGTGATGGTCTTACCCAGAACTTATTCACCAATATTAACGAAAGAGCTTATCTATACTGGTGTGACGCGGGCAAAAAATAAGTTATTTATTGTGGCGGATAATACAGTGTTATTAAAAGGGATAAGGAGAAAAACACAGAGGTTAAGCGGGTTGCAGCAAAGACTGAAAATATCTGAGGTTAAGTAAAAATAAAGGCTAAGTATCAACTTAGCCTTTATTTTTAGATAGATTCAATGTTTTTTGTCTACATTCTCTCAGAAACGGTTTCCGAAAAGGAGACATGTTGTATGCTGTGTCGTCTCTGACAATGCATAATCATTGTCTTAACACTATCGTTTGCAGGGAAAACGCAGTGTACATTTAATCCGTTAAGAAAATTATTTTCGGCCATGTCTAAAAAACTTTGAACCGAATTACAAATGATAGTTTTCATAAAAAGTGCTCATCAGAATGATCCTTCAATTTTCAATTAATTATATTAGTCTAGAAAACTGAATCCTTGAGCCAACTGGACCCGCGCATAGTAGCAGTCAAATAATCAATTGCAAGCGGTTATCAATGGTCTAATTTGAGCTAATTAATAAACTATTGATTTGTAAATAGATTCAATAAACGTCCAAGATCAATATTTTCGATTTTCTTTGGAAGTTATAAAGATTCTGCTTACCCATTGGAAGTTCCGATACTTCTACCTCTTGAAAGCCTTGCTCTCTAAACCAATGAAGGCTGTGCGTAGTGAGTACGAATATTTTTTCTATACCAACGTTACGCGAGTATTGTTTCATCTGGTTTAGTAGATCAAGTCCTCGGTTACCATCTCTATAGTCTGGATGTATTGCAACACAAGCCATTTCGGCCATTTTTTCTTCTATATATGGGTAAAGAGCAGCGCAACCGATGACCAATCCATCTTTTTCAATCAATGTAAATTGATGTATCTCCTGTTCCAATTGCTCTCTAGAACGACGAACAAGGATACCTTGTTCTTCTAATGGTCTGATTAGCCCAAGAATACCACCGATATCGTCGATATTCGCTCTTCTCACCTGTTCTGCACTGGCCATAACAACCTGTGTACCGATACCATCGAGCGAGAATAGTTCCTGAATAAGTGCTCCATCTACGTTGTAGCTAATTAAGTGGCTTCTTCTAACGCCAGCTCGGCATGCAGAAATTGAGCCCCTAAGAAAACGAAGTGTCCCTGAGCTATTATCGATCGTAAGATCGCTATCTGATTCTAATGTATGCAGAATATTTTCAGCGTGGTTTGGAAAGAGCTCTGCAATGACGTCGCCATTATTATCGACAATGCCTTGTTCAGAACAAAAACCGATAAGTTTATCCGCTCTGAGTCGTATCGCGACCTGAGTTGCGACCTCTTCGGAAAGTAAATTAAAACACTCTCCCGTGACGGAACTCGCGACGGGACCAACTAATACAATCGACCCTTGGTCTAGTACTTGGTTGATCGCTTCAGTATCGACACGACGTACCTTACCACTATGGCTATAGTCAACCCCGTCATCGATACCGAGTGGTTGGGCGATGACGAAATTTCCGCTCACAACATTGAGTTGTGTACCGGCCATTGGTGTATTATTTAGGCTCATTGATAATCTGGCGGTGATCGTAAGTTGTAATTGTCCCGAGGCCTGCATAACAAGATTTAGCGTCGAAGAATCAGTAACCCGAACTCCTTTATGGTAAGGCGTCATCCCTTTTTGCGACTCAAGTATTCTATTTATTTGAGGCCTTGCTCCATGGACGAGAACAATCTTCACTCCAAGGCTATGAAGTAGAGCAATATCGCTGATAATATTAGTGAAATTGGGTGCGTCAACGGCCTCTCCACCGAGCATAATGACCATTGTTTTGCCTCTGTGGGCATTCACATAAGGAGTTGATTGTCTAAATCCTTTAACTAACGCGGTGTTGCGAATCTTCATAGTGGGACACTGTTGAATTATTATATGATTATAATGAATTAAAATTCATGTGTGAGCAAATGTTTTTTCTGACTAAAGTGAAATTGGATTTATCTGTTCTCCCTTTAGCCGCTCTTATAGTTTAGTATTTGGTATCGGAAAGAGTATGAAACGAAAAGTATGGCAAATTCAGCAAGCAGTAAATTGATCAAAAAACAGATCAGAGTGAAACGAGCCGTTATCATCGTTGTTTCGCTTTTATTGATTTTTATCATTGGGTTATCAAGTGTTTTAGTTGCGCGTTATCTGGATGATTCGCGTTCAAAAACATTAATTTATGGGGTATGGGAAGAACAGAATGTGCCTTCATTTGCTCAAGATAGGTTCGAAGTTCGTGAGGAAGCGATTTATATTGAAGAGCGCATTGTGGATACGCATTTTACCTTTGATGGTTCAACGCTTATTTATGAGTTTGAAGGCAAGAAATTTGAATATATAGTGCTAGACGACAATGTCACCGAACTTCAAAGAATCGCCCCTCTCCATTATGAGTCCGTTTTTCACGTGCGTGGGAAATACAAACCAAACGAAGAAGAGTCCAGCTATGACTAGGTCTTCTTACAATATGGATATTACCAGTGTTATCAAGCTATAAAATTTTAAAAAATAAGAGGATATTTGTCCCTCTTACTTGCCTTTCAGTTTTGGCTGGCTGCAGTCAGTCCACGAGTTTGGCACAGCAATATAACGGTGATATTTTTGATGCGAACTTGAATCAGGTGACCACCATTGATTCGAACAAGCCGAGAGATTTTTCCAAGTTTTCGATGCAAGCTGAACAAGTTATCGATAACTCACCATCGATGGCGAAACGCTATCAAGCACTTTATGAGCAATTGAATACATGGGTAGTACAAAGCGGTGAACCGACTGAACTAGCCAATTTTGGCATTCAAACTGCGCAGTTAGGTGGTGGTGATAAAAAAGGAAATGTGTTGTTTACGGGGTATTTTTCTCCCGTAATGGAGCTCCGACATCAAATCGATGAAACCTATAAATACCCTGTCTATGGCCTACCTGATTGCAGTGAAGATTGTCCGACACGAACTCAGATATACAACGGCGCGCTAGAAGGCCTCGGATTAGAGTTGGGGTATGCCGCCAATATGATTGATCCATTTATAATGGAGGTGCAAGGTAGTGGTTTTGTTCATTATGAAGATGATGGCAGCCTACAGTACTTCGGCTATGCGGGGAAAAATAATAAAGAGTATGTGAGTATTGGCCGCCTTTTGATTGAATCTGGTGATGTAGCTCGAGAAGATATGTCTTTGAAAGCAATAAAGGATTGGGTGTTGAGTAATGATGAGCAAGCTGTTCAACAATTGCTTGAACAGAACCCATCCTTTGTTTTCTTTTCACCACGTAATGATTCTGAGGTAAGAGGGTCTGCAGGCATTCCTTTGTTACCTATGGCATCGGTTGCCGGCGATAGAAAGCTGTTTCCTATGGGGACACCTATTTTAGCTGAGGTCCCTTTATTGAATGCTGATGGAACCTGGAGCGGGGCGCATGCGTTGCGGCTACTTATTGTCCTTGATACAGGTGGAGCGGTTAAACAAAACCATCTCGACCTTTACCATGGTATGGGACCGAGAGCAGGAACCGATGCAGGTCAATACAAACACTTTGGGCGGGTATGGAAATTAGGACTGACAGAGACCTCTACATCGTCACCTTGGGTAACATCAAGCGATCTGGAATTAAGCTTCCCGAAAGAATAGTGAAACAGTCAGATTTTTTCAGTAAACTTCGATCTAGACATTTCTAATAAGAGTGCGTATAAAACGCACTCTTTCTTTTTCAATCTCGCTCTGGAATACAAATTATGCGTGACCTCAATACGCCTGCTTCTGACCGTTATGACCAACGATTTGGTGGCACTCGCCGTTTATACGGAAACCAAGAAGTAGAGATTTTAAGGGCAGCACATGTCTGTGTCGTTGGAATTGGTGGCGTGGGTTCTTGGGCGGTAGAAGCTCTCGCAAGAACAGGGGTCGGTGAATTGACTCTGATTGATATGGACGATGTTTGCGTGACAAACATTAATCGACAGATTCATGCGGTATCCTCTACTGTTGGTCAAAGCAAGATAGAAGTTATGGGGCAACGTGTTGAGTTGATCAACCCTGACTGTAAAGTGAATCTTATCGATGACTTTATTACCGTTGATAATGTGTCACAGCATATCTCGAAAGACTATGATTATGTTCTTGATGCTATCGATAGTGTAAAACCCAAAACGGCTCTGCTGGCATATTGTAAAAGTAATAAGATCAAGATTATCACGATAGGTGGCGCTGGTGGACAAACCGATCCAACTCAAATCCAAGTAGCGGATCTCGCCAGAACGATTCAAGATCCATTGGCTAAAAAGATAAAAGAAAATCTACGTAGATTCTACAATTACAGCAAAAATCCACAGCGAAAGTTTGGCATTGACTGCGTATTTTCGACTGAGCAGCTAAAATACCCTCAAGTTGATGGTACCGTCTGCTCTACTAAATCGACGGCTGAAGGGCCAAAACGAATGGACTGCGCGACCGGGTTCGGTGCCGCCACCGTAGTTACGGCAACGTTTGGATTTGTTGCGGTGTCAAAGATTGTAGAAAAGTTGTTAGCGAAACACATGAAGTAGCGTATTTTTATAAAGAATCTGGATAGAGAACTGTATGAACTTCCCTTCGTCTCCATTTACAAATGACATAACACCACGTGAAATTATTGCCACCATGCAAGGCTGTAAAGGCTGGGAAGAAAAATATCGTCAGGTTATTCAATGGGGTAAGATTTTGCCCAAAATGCCAGACGACCTGAAATCTGAGAAAATTACGGTTGCGGGTTGCGAAAGTCTTGTTTGGCTACTCGGAGAACAACGAGATGAAAAATGGTTTTTCTGTGCTGATTCCGATGCACGTATCGTTCGTGGTTTGATTGCCTTAGTGATGGCTGCATTTGATGGCAGCACGACGGATGAGGTTTTGGCATTCGATGTTGAAGGGTACTTCCAAGATCTGGGTCTTATTCAACACTTGAGCCCCTCAAGAGGCAATGGCCTAAAAGCGATCGTGGATAGCATACAAGAACAGGTTAACCAGTCACTAATACCGATCATTTAAGTAAAACTAGTCATCGTCATTCCCGTGAAAACGGGAATCTTGGTGATTTTAGATCCCCATTTTCATGGGGATGACGTTGGTTTTCGTGGAAATAGATCAATTTTCGTCGGGATGATAGGTTTAAATAACCTTAACCGAACAGGATTACTAATCAGTCACTGATTCTTTAAAGCATATCAACGGCTTTTCTCACCGCTTTAATCAGTTTATCTACATCCTCTAACGTGTTGTAGATACCAAATGAAATACGCACCGTTCCTTTTACATCGAGCGCGTCCATCAATGGATGAGCGCAATGATGACCCGCACGAACAGCGATGCCTTGTTGGTCGAGTAACGTTGCGATGTCTTGGTGGTGAACGCCTTCCATAATGAAGCTAATGAGCGAGCTTTGTGGTTGAAAACCGATCACGCGAATATCTTCTATTTCACATAACGCGTTGTATGTTTTTTCTTGAAGTTGATGAATATGATGTTCTACCTCGCTTCGTGAAAAACCTTCTAACCAACGTATCGCGGCGGCTAGCGCAATAGCGCCGGCAATGTTTGGTGTTCCAGCCTCAAATTTCCCCGGTAATGCTGAGTAAGTCGTACCCGAAAATGAAACCTTATCGACCATCTTTCCACCACCATGCCAAGGCGGCATCATGGTGAGCAAATCTAATTTTCCGTATAGTACGCCGATGCCAGTTGGTGCGTAAAGTTTGTGGCCTGAGAACAGATAAAAATCGGCGTTTAACTGAGCCACATCCACGTCTTCATGAACTATGCCCTGAGCACCATCAATAACAGCAATAGCGCCTACATCATGGGTCAATGAGATGATTTCTTCGATTGGATTTCGAGTCGAGGTAACGTTACTTATATGTGCAACAGTGACTATTTTTGTTCTTGAAGAAAGCAATTGATTGAAGGCTTCCATGTCGAATGTACAATCTTTTTTAATCGGAACCTTTACGACTATTGCACCGGTCTGTTGTGCAACGATCTGCCATGGAACAATATTGGCGTGATGTTCCATTTCGCTGACCAGTATCTCATCGCCTGGAAGAAGAATGGTTCTTGCGTAGGTTTGAGCAATGAGGTTTATTGCTTCCGTTGCCCCCCTAGTCCAAATTATCTCTTTCTCCGAGTCGGCTTGAATAAATGTCTGGATCGTTTTTCTCGCCGCTTCAAATTCTGACGTCGCATTTGCCGTTAAACGGTGACTACCTCTATGTACATTCGCATTTTGCTTTTGGTAATAGTGCCTAATGGCGTCGATGACAATCGTCGGTTTTTGTGTCGTTGCCGCACTATCTAAGTAAACAAGTGAATCTTGGTTTGTTAATGCGGGAAATTGTTCACGAACCTGATAAGCATCAAACATTATTGCTTACCTAATATATTGTAATGAAGGTTTGGCAAGGTCACCATAGGTTCAGCGACGGACCAAGCGTGAGCTTTACCTGATAATTGAATAATGATTTCCATTGCAAATTCCAGCGCAGAACCAGGCCCTTGGCTGGTTATAAGCTTGTCTGTAATGTCAATTGTTACGCGTTTATTCCGCCACTTTTCTTTCGGAATATGATCTTGAAATGAAGGATGGCAAGTCATGATCGCCTCTGGGTATATCTGGTGGCTTTGTAAGACAAGTGCAGGTGCAGCACAGATTGCCGCCATCCATCGTCCATCATACTTTTGCTGCTTAACCATTTCGACGAGCAAAGTGCTGTCTCTAAATATCTCACTGCCATCTACGCCACCGGGAAGCGCTATTAAGTCAAATTCCTCATCGGCGATATCGACGAGTTTACAATCGGCCGTTAACGTCACGCCACGAGAAGCTTCCATTGAAAGTGAACCTTCAAAATCCGCACTGGCAACAGTAACTTGATATCCAGCACGGTTCATTATGTCAATAATAGTGATGGCTTCCATCTCTTCTGTACCAGGAGCGATAGGAACTAAAATTTTATAAGTCATACTAACTCCATGACTGTTCGATGGTTCTAATTCTACTATACAAATCTTGATTGGTGGGGACATTAATCCCATGACGTTGTGCGACCTTACATAGATAACCAGTAATGTAGCCAATCTCTGTTGCTCTTTTGTATTGAATATCTTGTTGCATCGAGGAGTGATTTTTTGCGGTCGCTGAGATAACTTGATGCACGGTATTGAGCAGCGCTTCTGAGCATACTTCTATATTTTCAGCCCTCATCACTGTGCTTACTTCACCGACCAATTGCACTACATTAGTAGAGAACTTTTCTTGCAATAGATCGCCATTAAGACACTGATGTGTAGCGGTTAATGGATTGATTACACAGCTAATAGCAAGCTTATTCCATAATGCGGTATTGATTGAATCACTCCAATGAGCACTAGGTAGGGCGTGATCAAACACATCGGATAAGAACTGACACTGGTGTCCTAAATGGTTGTAGCCACCAAGGGTTGTGCTTCCTAACCCTGTATGATGGACATTATGCCTGTCTGGTTTAAAAGCACCGTGTGTCGTTGTTGCAAGTACGACAGGGTGTCTATCAATGGTTGTTGATAGCTCTTCTATCACCCCCATGCCATTATGCATAAATACAATAATTGTTTCCTGCGTCAAATGGCTAAGTAAGGGAGATATGGATCCCTTTACCTGCCACGCTTTCACGGTGACAAGAATAACGTCTGCACTTTTGAGTTGTAATACACTGTTGGTGATGAATCGATTTGGATTTTTATCATCCAATGTAATAGAGACATCAGATTTTTCTGGCTTATGCGACCATATTGAAACGCTGTGACCAGCGTTGGCTAGATGACATGCCCAAAGAGAACCTATCGCTCCTGCGCCTAGTATAGTGATATTCAAAGCGTTTTAATCCAAAAGAAGTGTTATCTAAGGATAGCGATTGTAGGAAATTATTCCAAATAAAAAAGGCGCTGAATGCGCCTTTTTATATATAAAATCTAAGATTAGAAGTTATATTGTAAACGATAAATAATTAAATCTTGATAATCTTTACGAGCTAGCTTGTTTACAGTGTAACGATAAAGTACACCAGTAGACCAGTTTTCATGGAAGTTCCACAACGCATTTACCGAGCCATTTAGACCCCAACTTTCAGAGCCAACGCCTGAAGCGAAATCTGTACTTTGTACGTCTGAATAGTCGTCGTTGCGAGCAAATTCGAATTCACCCCAAGTTGAGAAGGTAAAGTTTTGGCCACCAATATCAGTGTTATAATAGCCAACCCAACCAGCCATACCACCATTGCTACCAGAGTTACCTGTAGTATTTAGTTGATGTACACCAACAAAAGATGTTACCCCCCATCCATCGCCATTCAGTCCTGTATATCCAAGACCTACTACGCGGTTTTGCTCATGGAAGCCTGCATCGGTATCAGTATTATATACTTGCGCATACAAACTAACGCCTGAGTCAGTTAGATTATAGTGGATTGTACCTTTTGTTGAGGCACCGCGATCGTCGCCTGAACGATCCACACCTTCGTAATCGTAGAAACCGTAGATTTGACCCCAATCAAATCCAGCTCCACCTTCGATACCGATAACCGCTTGATTGCGATCACCAATATCATTTCCAAAGTTATCATCGTCGTTACCAATACCTTGGTCCCAAACTTGGTAGTCAGCGTACATGCTACCAAAACCGTATAGGTACTCTGCTTGCGCAGGTACGGCTGCTGTTGCAGCTAATAGACCAAGAGCAATAAGTGATTTGCGCATAGGGGAACTCTCTTTAGTTAATTGTTTGTATAAGCCGCATCCGTGGCCGCTCAATTCCGTAGTGTTGCGAATCATAGCGATATATTTCACAATTAAAAGTGAAGTAATGTAGAAATTACAATTTTATTCGTGATCAATGTCTGATAAATGATCTAAATAGGGGAACTTTTATCTGTATATATTTTATTGCATTATTATTGCATTGAAATGAGCTATAAATCACATTATTGATAGTATCGAAAGTTATTCGATTGCCTTCACTCTATCAACAGTAAAAGTTAATTAGTTTTCCTTAAGCCTTGCATATACTGGCCTAATGAGTATTTGATATTCGTATTTGATGTGATTATTACTATTTTTTATTGTTCTTATATTTTTTATTGTGACAACAAATAAGTTCACTTTTTTGACATGAAACGTAATTTTTGAGTTAGATGGTGTTAAGTTGTTAATAAAAATAGATTTTTAATTCCTATAGATGCTATTCGCACCTATGGTGAGTAGACTCATATTACTGAGCCGTCGATTTTTTAGATTGGTATGAGAAAGCAGATGCCAATAAAAAAGGGCAACTGCTTATCAGTTGCCCTTCAAATACTAAGTGAATAGATTACTCTTTACGGTATCTTGCTTTTTCCAGTAATTCATTAAAATAATGTCGTAATGAGTAAAGCATTATCAGGCTAGGAATGACCATAAGAGCGGTAATAATAAAGAAGAGTGACCAATCATTAAGGTAGTCTGCAAGCTCCCCGCTGAATGAGGCTAGTGTTGTCCTACCTAAGTTACCTAGTGACGCTAAAAGTGCGTATTGAGTTGCTGAGAAGGCCTGTCCGGTTAACATGGTTAAGAAGGAGACAAACGCAACAGTAGAGAAAGCCGTTGTAAAGTTGTCTACAATAATCGTCGCCAAGAATAGGTGTTCATTTGGACCTACGCTGGCCATCCAAGCAAACATTAAGTTGCTTGAAGCCATGGCGATACCACCAATCATTAATCCTCGAACAATGCCAAATTTAACATTGAACATACTGCCGACCAGTGTAAAGAATATGGTTACCCACCAACCGATAAGTTTGGAGTATTGCCCAATCTGCTCATTACTAAAGCCAACCTCTTTGTAAAAGGTTATCGACATTCTTCCCAAGAATGCTTCACCAATTTTAAAGAGAAAAACAAACAAGAGGAGAGTCAATGCGACTTGCACTCCATTTCGTTTGAAAAAATCTAGGAATGGTTCTACGACAGTTACACTGATCCACGCTGCGACACGGGATTTGACAATTTTGTTGTGTCGTTCAAGAGCAATGTTCTGAAGCTCTTCACGTTTCGTTTTAGGTTCTCCGACGAGCAAAGTGAAGACCATTAGAATGACGATAACGAAAGCCATACCGTAATACACGCCATTCCATCCAATGCTATCTGCGTTGATGAAGGCGAGATAACCAGGTAATGAGTATCCCGTCCACCAACCGATGACTGCCATTGCGGAAGCCTGTGGCAGCTTATTCTCTTCAGATTTAGGGAACGTGTCGATACGAAATGCGTCGATCGCAATATCTTGAGTAGCGGAAGCCGTAGCGATACCTAGAGCGAGCATAGAGGTCAGCATTAAGTCATTGGCAGGGTTTACACCAGCAATAAAGAGTGTGCAGATTAAAATGATGCACTGGCAGAAAAAGACCCAGCTTTTTCGTTGTCCCAAGAGTGAATGCAATACGGGGAGTTTGACTCTGTCTACAATCGGTGCCCACAAGAAGTTAATAGCATAGACCGCAAACACAGAGCCAAAATAGCCGATAGCGGCACGAGTTAAGCCTGCATCTTTGAGCCAACCAGACATGTTGGAACCAATCAACACCCACGGAAAACCACTAGAGCAACCTAACATCATCACCCATAAGAGCCGTTTATCGAGGTAGCTTTTAAGTGTCTCAGTCCAAGTCATTTGATTTGTCATCCAACATTCCTTGTAAATGAATAGAATGGAAAAGGGGAGGATCTAAAAAGAGTCGACAGTGTTCGACTCTTTATTAGATGAGGTTACTTTTGTATGGTTACTTTCGTGATGACGATAGCCTTAACAGGAACATCATGATAGCTACCGATAGACGCGGTTTGTTGCGTTGCCATTTTCTCAATGGTATCAAAACCTTTCGTTACCTTGCCAAATACGGCATAACCAGCACCCTTCTCTGAAGCATCTAGAAAATCGTTGTCAGCATAGTTGATAAAGAATTGGCGAGTAGCAGAATCAGGATCTGAGGTTCTAGCCATAGCAATCGTTGTTTTCTTGTTTTTTAGGCCGTTATTCGCTTCATTCTTAATTGGAGCATAGGCTGTGATTTGGTTCATATCGGTATCAAAACCCCCACCTTGAGCCATAAATCCACGAATAATACGATGGAATACCGTGCCTTCATAACTGCCATCTTCGACATACTTGAGGAAGTTTTCAGTTGTAATAGGTGCGTTTTTCGAGTCGAGTTCGATGGTAAAGTTACCGATAGACGTTTCAACGTTAACATTTGGAGCCGCCATTACAGAGGCACTAAAAAGACAGAGTAGAGAGATAAACAGATTACGCATTAAAAGCGCTCCTTCATATAGTTATTAAGTTCAGCATCATTTGCTATTTCGGCCAACACCAAGCTCGTGACATCATTTACAATCTGTTCAATTTGAGAATCAGAGGCGCTAAAAGTTCCCGTTTTGCTTGCAGAACCATTAAATATTTTTACTAACTTTCCAGCCGGTGTTTCTGCGGTTATTTGCAGCGTGATTTTGGCATCCATTTCATTGGACATAATACTGTGTTGTACATTTACTAACAGCTGCTGAATTTCAAGTGTAACGTTGTTTTCACTGTTAACTGACGTTCTGAAGCCCTGAGATTGAAGTTGATCCTGAAGGGCAGACTCTAATGTGATTCTGATGTTCTGTTTTGCGTGAACAGGTTGGATGTTATTGCGGCCACTATCGATAAGCGCAACATATTGCGCTGAACGCACATCTTTGCTATCTAGCGAAAACATCAGATTATCAACGGATTTATTTTGGCTTGTTGTTGTTTGCGGAATAAAATTAACCTGAGGCTCCTTTGGGGAAGAAGAACAAGCAGCCAATAATAATATGGATGCTGCAATTAACAGTTTTTTCATGAATAATGTCCTTTTAATGTCTATGCAATAAATATTGCAAAAATTTGAATTTTACAATCATAAGTAATTACTTAGTCGCTTGTAAAATAACAAATTTATTATTGCTTGCTATTTGTTTGACTTGTGACCGAGTAAACAGTCTCACTAGTTTATCATCGTAGCCTAGGTGGCGGTTACCAATAACTATTAGTTTTCCATTGCTACCTAGAACTTGCTTTGCATCACAGAACATCTGCCAAGCAATGTGATCGGTTATTGCGTTGTTTTGATGGAATGGAGGATTACAGATAACTAAATCGGCACTTTCTGGACGAAATCCATCTAGACAATTATTAGCAATAAATTGAAACTGGTCTGGTTGATCAATGGCGCACTCTAAATTGAGTTTTGCCGACGCTAAAGCCATATAGCTTTCATCCACACAGGTTATTTTGGCCTGTGGGTTTAACTGAGCGGCTTTAACCGACAGCACACCATTACCGCAACCAAGGTCAATAATATGCTTCAACGTTAGGTCACTTGGCAGATGCTTAAGCATCAGTCGAGCACCGAGATCTAGACTTTCACCAGAATAGGTGTTTGGGTAGTTCTTAAGTGAAAATGATTCATCGTCAACGGGCCACTCGGTAATTGACTCGACGAGTTGAGTTTGTTGACTGTTTGGTTGACTAAATACCAACCTATGTTTTTTCTTTGCAAGTGAAGTTGTCGTTGTACCAAGATACTTCTCAAACAACTTAAGCGTTGAGGAATGAATATCCTTCGCTTTATTTACAGCAATTACGGGACAATTTTTCGTTAACTGAGTCCTAAGTTGGTATAACTGCCACGTGAGTAAGCGGTTGTTCTTAGGTATCTGTAATAACACTAAGTCAATGTTTTTTGGAATATTACTTAGAGCATCAATACATTGAATAGGCGGGTTTTTATTGACGTCAATATTTCGTAAAGCACCTTGATGAGCAATATAAGAGTCGCTCATCATCGTGACATTGTGTTTTTCTGAAAACCAGCAAGAAAGAGCACCAAAATTATCATTTAAAATGAGAACGTTGAGACCATCTGTTAAATTTAACCCTTCAACATGATTGATTAAGTATTCGTCCCCCGCATCCCAAGCTTGTAATGGTTCGTTTGATCGTTTGGGAAAACGGAAAAGAGACAGATCTCTTTGTAATATAGAAAGGTGAGTATTCGCTTCGCTCATAGTGTTGCAGGCTGTCTGGTTAAATGAAAAGAGTGAAGATTATCGCAGATGGTAGAGTAAGTTGCTATTGTTAGCGTACACCATCAAGGTTATTCGTTTTTTTGTGATGTTAACGCCATGATATAACCCCTATTAGGTATTAATGTCTATCCTGGAGACAAGTATCATATTCGCCCTTGCAGGGCGGTTAATCCAATAAAAATTAGAGACCAGATTATGCGTCAAGAAATTATCGAAAAAAAATTGCATAACGCCTTTTCCCCAAAACATCTGCAAGTCGTCAATGAAAGTTATATGCATAATGTTCCCGCAGGGTCCGAAAGTCATTTTAAAGTCATTGTGGTTAGTGATGAATTTGATGGGCTGCGTCTGATAGCAAGGCATCGCAAGATAAACCAACTCCTTGCCGAAGAGCTGCAAGATGGATTACATGCGTTATCTATTCACACCTATACAGAATCTGAATGGCTGATAGAAAGTGGATTGGTTCCAAAAACGCCAGATTGTTTAGGCGGAAACAAAAAATAACTTAGTGCTAAGACAGTGCACGTTATTGAGATAAACGACCTAGAATTTAGACAGACAAATTAGAGCTTTAATCAAGCGCAGAATGCTTACTCATGCCAAATGTTAAGTAAATGGATCAGAATCAAACATTGACGCTATGATCTGTTGCTGAAAATTTTAACAACCGTGCTTAAGTTCAAACTTATTGATATTTGATCGATGTCTGAGCCGTAAGGTGAAAAAAAATCACAGTCATTGGTGCCTTAGACCATGGCGCCATGTCTTGAAAAAATGCTAAACTGTCGAGCCTAATAACCCTCTCTGTAAGTATTATGAAGGGTTAATTAATAGAATATTGCAATCTCGACCCATGTGAGCGGTCGGGAAATGACACAAACATGTCGTGTGTAGATGTCACGCAAAACAGAATCTTTTTCCCGATAAAATAGTGCAAGTGCGTATGATTACAATAAAAAAGGGTCTAGACCTTCCGATCTCGGGAGCTCCTGCCCAGGTGATTAATGATGGTAAATCCATCAAAAAAGTCGCCTTGCTAGGCGAAGAGTACGTTGGTATGCGTCCTACGATGTATACTCGCGTTGGAGATGAAGTAAAGAAAGGCCAAGTTCTTTTTGAAGATAAAAAGAATCTAGGCGTTCTATTTACCTCTCCTGCAAGTGGTAAAGTTATCGAAGTAAACCGTGGCGCAAAACGTGTGCTTCAATCTGTTGTGATTGAAGTTGCAGGTGATGAGCAAATTACATTTGATAGCTTTGATTCCAAAGCATTGGCAACCCTTGACCGTGAAATAGTTAAGAAGCAGCTAATTGACTCTGGAATGTGGACTGCATTGCGTACTCGTCCGTTCAGCAAGGTCCCTGCTGTTGATTCAAACACCAAGGCAATTTTCGTTACAGCAATGGATTCCAATCCACTGGCTGCCGAGCCTGAAGTGATTATCAAAGAGCAATCCGAAGCATTTGTTGCAGGTCTTGATCTGTTAGCAAATTTATCTGATGGTAAGGTGTTTGTTTGTAAGAAAGGCACTAGCCTTCCTCGCAGTGAGCAGCCTAACGTTGAAGAGCATGTGTTTGATGGGCCTCACCCAGCTGGCTTAGTCGGTACACATATGCATTATCTGTATCCTGTAAATGCAGAAAATGTGGCTTGGAGTATCAATTATCAAGATGTTATCGCTTTCGGTAAACTGTTCCTAACTGGTGAAATCTACACTGACCGCGTGGTCTCTTTAGGTGGTCCTGTTGTTACTAACCCTCGTCTTGTACGCACTCATATGGGTGCATGTATAGACGATATTGTTGACAACGAGTTAATGCCTGGAGAAGTGCGTGTTATTTCTGGTTCTGTTTTGACTGGTGTTCAAGCTGCTGGCCCTCATGCCTACCTTGGTCGCTATCACACACAGATATCAGTATTACGTGAAGGCCGTGATAAAGAATTTTTTGGTTGGGCAATGCCTGGCAAAAATAAATTCTCGGTAACCCGATCTTTCTTAAGTCATCTATTCACGGGCCAGTTATTTAATATGACTACGTCTCTGAATGGTGGTGAACGTGCAATGGTCCCGATTGGTAATTACGAAAAAGTGATGCCTCTTGATATGGAACCAACTTTGCTGCTTCGTGATCTATGTGCTGGAGACACAGACAGTGCACAACGTCTAGGTTGTCTAGAGTTAGATGAAGAAGATTTGGCATTGTGCACCTATGTATGTCCTGGCAAATATGAGTTTGGCGAAATGCTTCGCGATTGCCTAGATACAATAGTGAAGGAAGGGTAATCCATGCTTAAAAAGATAATTGAGGATATCGAACCGTATTTTGAAGCGGGCGGTAAATACGAAAAGTGGTATCCGCTTTACGAAGCGACCGCTACACTTTTCTATACTCCAGGTACGGTAACTCAACGTAGTTCTCACGTCCGTGATAGCGTTGATTTGAAACGTATCATGATCATGGTGTGGTTTGCTGTATTCCCCGCTATGTTCTGGGGAATGTATAACTCTGGTCATCAAGCGATTGTTGCCCTAAACCATATGTACGAAGGTGCTCAACTTGCAGAAGTAATATCTGGAAACTGGCACTACTGGTTGACAGAAGCCATCGCCGGCAGCCTTGGAGCTGATGCGGGGTGGGGTACTAAGATGCTTCTTGGTGCGTCATACTTCTTACCTATTTATGGCATAGTCTTCGCCGTAGGTGGTTTTTGGGAAGTACTTTTCTGTATCGTTCGTAAACATGAAGTAAATGAAGGGTTCTTTGTCACTTCTATTTTGTTTGCTCTGATTGTTCCGCCGACGCTTCCACTTTGGCAAGCGGCACTAGGTATTACTTTTGGTGTTGTTGTTGCTAAAGAGATTTTTGGTGGTACGGGTCGTAACTTCCTTAACCCTGCACTGGCTGGTCGTGCTTTCCTATTCTTCGCTTACCCTGCTCAAATTTCAGGTGATGCGGTTTGGACTGCTGCGGATGGTTTTTCTGGTGCGACGGCGCTAAGCCAATGGGCTCATGGTGGTTCTGGTGCACTTATACATAATGTAACTGGCGAACCTATCTCTTGGATGAACGCATTCTTAGGGAATATTCCAGGTTCTATCGGTGAGGTTTCAACGCTAGCATTAATGCTAGGCGCTGCATTGATTGTGTATATGGGTATTGCCTCATGGCGTATCATTGCCGGTGTAATGATCGGTATGATAGCGACTTCATTCCTATTTAACGTAATTGGATCTGATACAAACGCAATGTTTGCAATGCCTTGGCACTGGCACCTAGTACTTGGTGGCTTTGCATTTGGTATGTTCTTCATGGCGACAGACCCAGTTTCAGCTTCGTTTACCGATAAAGGTAAATGGGCTTACGGCATTCTTATCGGTTTGATGTGTGTGCTTGTTCGAGTAGTCAACCCAGCGTACCCAGAAGGTATGATGCTGGCGATTCTATTTGCTAACTTGTTTGCACCACTTTTCGATTATTTTGTCATCGAGAAAAACGTTAAGCGGAGGCAAGCACGCTATGGCAAGTAAAAACGATAGCATTAAGAAAACGCTGTTTGTTGTCATCGCAATAAGTTTGGTGTGCTCAGTAGTTGTTTCTTCTGCTGCGGTATTCTTACGCGACAAACAACAAGCAAATGCTGTTCTTGATAAACAGAAAAACATCGTAGCGGTAGCTGGACTTGAAAATAAAGAAGGTTCAATTACAGAGCTATTTACTCAGTATATTGAGCCACGCTTAGTTGATTTTGATTCTGGTAACTTTGTCGAAGGTGATGCGTATGCATACGACCAACGTCAAGCGGCTAAAAACTCGAAGCAGTCAGTGAAATTAACGGGTGAGCAAGATGAGGCGAAGATCATTCGTCGTGCCAACACTGGCCTTGTTTATCTTGTTAAAGATGGAAACGACGTATCTAAAGTCATTTTACCTATCCACGGCAACGGCCTTTGGTCAATGATGTATGCATTCATTGCTGTCGAGACAGACGGTAACACGGTTTCTGGTCTCACTTACTATGAGCAAGGTGAAACGCCTGGGCTTGGTGGTGAAATTGAAAATCCACGCTGGCGTAGCCAGTTCGTTGGTAAGAAACTGTTTGATGAGAACCATAAGCCAGCCATAAAGATTGTTAAAGGTGGCGCTCCAGCAGGCAGTGAGCACGGTGTTGATGGTCTTTCAGGTGCAACATTGACGGCGAATGGCGTACAAAATACGTTTGATTTCTGGTTGGGTGATATGGGCTTTGGTCCTTTCCTAACTAAAGTACGTGATGGAGGTCTGAACTAATGTCTATTGATGTTAAAGAGATGAAATCAAATCTTTTCGCTCCGGTCATAGATAACAACCCGATTGCCCTTCAGGTTTTGGGTGTGTGTTCTGCACTAGCAGTAACCACCAAACTTGAAACAGCATTTGTTATGACAATAGCGGTAATTTTTGTTACGGCATTCTCGAACTTTTTCGTTTCTCTTATCCGTCACCACATTCCAAACAGTGTACGAATCATCGTACAGATGGCGATTATCGCATCATTGGTAATCGTGGTAGACCAATTCTTGAAAGCGTATTTATATGATATATCTAAACAGCTTTCGGTATTTGTTGGTCTGATCATTACGAACTGTATTGTAATGGGACGCGCTGAAGCTTATGCGATGAAATCAGAACCGATTCCTTCTTTTTTAGATGGTATTGGTAACGGTTTGGGTTATGGTTTTGTACTTATCACTGTCGGTTTCTTCCGTGAACTATTTGGTTCAGGAAAACTGTTCGGAATGGAGGTTCTTCCTCTGGTTTCTGAAGGTGGTTGGTATCAGCCAAACGGCATGATGCTACTAGCACCATCGGCATTCTTCTTGATTGGCTTTATGATTTGGATTATCCGAATTATTAAACCAGAACAAATAGAAGCGAAGGAGTAAGGTCGTAATGGAACATTATATTAGTTTGCTTGTTCGTTCGATCTTTATCGAGAACTTAGCACTTTCGTTCTTCTTAGGTATGTGTACCTTCTTGGCGGTATCTAAGAAAGTTAAAACATCTTTTGGTTTAGGTGTAGCAGTTATCGTTGTTCTTACCATTGCGGTACCGGCGAACAACTTGTTGTACAACCTCGTTCTAAAAGATAGCGCGCTGGTTTCGGGTGTGGATTTAAGTTTCCTTAATTTCATTACTTTTATCGGTGTTATTGCAGCGTTAGTACAGATTCTAGAGATGGTGTTAGACCGTTTCTTCCCTCCTTTGTACAACGCTCTGGGTATCTTCCTTCCACTTATCACAGTGAACTGTGCAATATTTGGTGGTGTGTCATTCATGGTTCAACGTGATTACAACTTTGCAGAATCGGTCGTGTATGGCTTCGGTGCTGGTGTTGGTTGGATGTTGGCCATTGTGGCATTAGCAGGTATTCGTGAGAAAATGAAATATTCAGACGTGCCTCCAGGCCTTCGTGGACTGGGTATCACTTTTATCACTACTGGATTGATGGCGTTAGGCTTTATGTCTTTCTCTGGTGTTCAACTGTAAGTCGGGTAAACGACACAATAAATAAGGAATAGTAAATGCAAAGCATTATTCTTGGTGTAGTGATGTTTACCGTGATCGTACTGGCACTCGTTTTAATCATTTTAATGGCTAAATCGAAGCTCGTACCATCAGGTGACGTTACAATTACTGTCAATGGCGATCCTGAAAAAAGTTTCATTACTTCTCCAGGTGATAAACTTCTCAGCGCTATGGCTGGTAGTGGTATATTTGTATCTTCCGCTTGTGGCGGTGGTGGTTCATGCGGCCAGTGTCGTGTGAAGGTGAAATCTGGTGGTGGTGATATTCTACCTACAGAACTTGACCACATCACTAAGGGCGAAGCGCGTGAAGGTGAGCGTTTGGCTTGTCAGGTTGCGATTAAGAATGACATGGATATCGAACTGCCTGAAGAGATCTTTGGCGTCAAGAAGTGGGAATGTGAAGTTCTTTCTAATGACAACGAAGCGACCTTTATTAAAGAACTTGTACTTAGGATCCCTGAGGGTGAAGAAGTACCGTTCCGAGCTGGTGGGTACATTCAAATTGAAGCTGAAGCTCATCACATCAAATACTCTGATTTCGATGTTCCTGATGAATATCGTGGAGACTGGGACAAGTTCAATTTGTTCCGTTATGAGTCTATCGTAAAAGAGCATTCGATCCGTGCATACTCTATGGCATCATACCCAGAAGAGGAAGGCTTGATTAAGCTTAACGTACGTATCGCTACTCCGCCGCCGAATAATCCGAATGTACCACCGGGCATTATGTCTTCGTATATTTGGTCTTTGAAAGCCGGTGATACATGTACTATTTCTGGTCCATTTGGTGAGTTCTTCGCTAAAGAAACGGACAATGAAATGGTCTTTATCGGTGGTGGTGCTGGTATGGCTCCAATGCGTTCTCATATTTTTGATCAGCTATTACGCCTGCAATCTAAGCGTAAGATGACTTACTGGTATGGTGCACGTTCTAAGCGTGAAATGTTCTATATTGAAGATTTCGATAAGCTGGCTGCTGATAATGAGAACTTTGAGTGGCATGTAGCCCTTTCTGATCCGTTGGCAGAAGATAATTGGGATGGTTACACTGGTTTTATTCACAACGTGATTTATGAAAACTACTTGAAAGATCATGACGCACCAGAAGATTGTGAATACTACATGTGTGGTCCACCAATGATGAACGCAGCCGTTATCGGTATGCTGAAAGACCTCGGTGTAGAAGATGAAAATATCTTACTCGATGACTTCGGTGGTTAAGTTTTAGTAACTTAGCGATAAATTGATGGCTGACTCTAATGAGTCGGCCATTTGTTTTTCTGTGGTGATTAGATACACAATACAGAGTAAATAAAAAACGTACGATTCCACAATCTGCGCGCGGCCTCTATTTTTACTTAGACATATGCCAATTTTTATTTTTGTATTCGCTCTGTCGAAATCGACCCTATTTCATCTGAACAACAATTCGGTGAAGTAGATATCTTAATTAAACAGTAGAATAGGAAAGCGTAATGACGCTTAGTTCTTCAATAATGGTTAGTCAGATGAAAGTTTTTCTATTGTTCATCTGTTCTATATCTCTATTAGTTGGTTGTAGTGAGACGCGAGAGCAAACTCATCTTACTGGTCCAACTATGGGTACGACTTACAATGTTAAGTTTATCAATGGTGATGGTATTCCATCGTCAGAAAAATTACAGTCTGAAGTCGATAGGCTACTCGAACAGGTAAACGACCAGATGTCGACCTATCGTAAAACTTCGGAGTTGAGTCAATTTAATCAGTATAAAGGGTCTGAGCCCTTTACTGTTTCACCGGATACAGCGCAAGTAACAAGAGAAGCAATCAGGCTGAATCGCCTTACATTAGGTGCATTAGATGTCACGGTCGGCCCTCTAGTTAACCTTTGGGGTTTTGGCCCAGAAGCGAGGCCTGAAGTGGTACCAACAAATGAAGAGTTGGCCGAACGTAGAGCAAATGTTGGTATTGAACATTTAACATTAGAAGGGAACAGCCTCACGAAAGATATCCCTGACCTTTATGTCGATTTATCAACGATTGCAAAAGGTTGGGGGGTCGATGTTGTTGCCAATTACATCGAGCAGCAAGGCGTTCAAAACTACATGGTGGAAATCGGTGGAGAGATGCGTCTTAAAGGTAAAAATCGTGAGAATGTGGCTTGGAGAATTGCGATAGAAAAACCGGATGTCGACGAAAGAGCCGTACAAGAGATTATCTCACCAGGAGACATGGCGGTTGCAACGTCGGGTGACTATCGGAATTATTTTGAACGTGATGGTATACGCTACTCTCATATTATCAACCCAGAAACGGGTAAACCAATTGACCACAAAGTCGTTTCTGTCACCGCTCTGCATGCTTCAAGCATGACGGCTGATGGCCTAGCCACTGGTCTGATGGTGTTGGGTGAAGACGTAGGAATTGACGTCGCGAATAAGAATGGTCTCGCGGTATTTATGGTAGTAAAGACAGATGATGGCTTTAAAGAAGTTTACTCTGATGCTTTTGCTCAATATTTAAAGAAATAAAGAACGAACAATAGGGTGATTCTATGGGAACTTTTCTAGTAACGTTTGGTGTTTTCTTAGCCGTTATAGCCTCTATGGCTGTCGGTTACATATTCCAAAAGAAAGCGGTAGCAGGAAGCTGTGGTGGTTTAGATTCTGTAGGGATAGACAAAGTGTGTAACTGCCCGGAGCCTTGCGATGCACGTAAGCGTCGTGAAGCCAAAGAGGCTGCACGTGCAGTCAAAATGGCGGAATGGGAACAGAACAGACTGCTTTAATAGTTTAAAACCTCAAGAGTCACCTCTTGAGGTTTTGTTCCTAATTAAGGTCCTCAGAGATAACTCGGTTTCTACCGGATTCTTTTGCGGTGTATAATCTCTCATCTGCGATACGAATCATGGTATCAATGTCTCTCTTTGCTCTTGTGACTCCGATACTCATGGTGAGCTTAATGTCTTCTCCATTATAAGCTATCGCTGTTTTTTCTATACGCTGTCGCATGCTGTCCAAGCGTTGAACGAAAGCATCGTAATCACCGTAATTAACGATACAGAATTCTTCGCCACCAAATCGTGCGGCTAGATCCTCTTTAAAATAAATCGCGATAATATGACTGATAGTCACTAGTGCTTGATCTCCCCCTTCATGCCCGTAATTGTCGTTAATCCTTTTGAAAAAGTCGATGTCTAACATCGCGACATTACGCTGCTCTTTGTTGTTATCAGCATTTGAGAATAAGTAGCGTCGGTTCCAAAGACCTGTTAATGCATCTTGATTCGCCATTTTGAACATATCGTCGCTGATATCTTTCATGTTTAACAGGTTCTGTATTCGACAATAGAATTCTTCCTGATTAAACGGCTTTTTTAGATAATCATTGGCACCCGCTTTTAGAAACTGTGCCGTGACAGTTTTTGACTCAGCAGTGGAAATACCAAGTATCGCGAGTTGGCTGCGATCATAAGTTAGACGTATCTCTCTCGTCATAGAAATACCATCTTTTTCCGGCATGATATTGTCGGTGATGATTAACGTTATTTCTGGATCACCTTTAAGTATTTCTAGTGCTTCTACACCGTCCTCTGCCTGTACAGAACGGATATAATGGTGGTCAAGTAATTGAACCAGATGCCTTCGCACAGTCAATGAATCGTCAACAACCAATGCTTTGTGGCATTTATTTCTGTTTAGTCGAGTCAATAAGGGTAGTAGGTAGGAAATAGACGCGAAACTATCCTTCAATATATAGTCGATAACCCCTTTTTCGAGCATGGCGTCCCGCAACTGTTCATCAAATTGCCCTGTGACAACAATTACCTTCATATCATAGGAGAGGGCTAAATCGATTACCTCACCATCTGGTCCATCTGGTAAACAGAAATCTAATACAGCACACAAAAAATCAGTGTCATTTTCTAATATGGCTTTTGCTTCTTTTAGCGATTCGGTCGACACCACTTCCATATTGATTTGGCTTATTTGGTTATTTAGATAGTTTCTAAAACTTCGACTATCTTCAACCACGAGAATTCGGTTATTCAATGAGTGTACCAACCTTGTATTTTGATCTACTTAGTCTAAATATAGAATAAATAGTCCGTGCTATGTATATGTTTAGGCAAAATATGTTGATGAATTGGATAACCCACAACTCCAAGGGAGTAACAACCCTCAATATTAATAGGCATTATCTCGAATTTCAGCGAAATTATAAGTTATACTGTTTTTTTATACAGCCAATTATATCCTAACGACGATGCTAGAAACGCCTGACAAACTAAGAAAAATCATTCATGTTGATATGGATTGCTTTTATGCAGCTGTAGAAATGAGAGATTTTCCCGAATATAAAGATGTTGCATTAGCGGTTGGCGGAAACGAAAAGCAACGGGGCGTTATTAGTACGTGTAATTACGAGGCAAGGAAGTTTGGGGTACGTTCGGCTATGCCGACCGGGCAGGCATTAAAGCTGTGCCCTCATTTGCAATTGGTGCCTGGTAGAATGAAGGTCTACAGCGACGTATCTAAGCAGATAAGACGTATTCTTGAAAGATATACATTAAAAATCGAACCTCTTTCGTTGGATGAAGCCTTTTTGGATGTGACCGATTGTAAGATGCTTCATGGTTCAGCGACATTAATTGCGGAGGCAATACGTAAAGACATTCGGGATGAGTTGCAACTCACTGCATCCGCAGGCATTGCACCTATCAAATTTTTAGCCAAAGTAGCATCCGATATGAATAAACCTAACGGTCAATTTGTTATACCTCCTGAGGAGGTACAAAATGTGATCGATAAACTGCCATTAGAGAAGATTCCCGGTGTCGGAAAGGTGAGTTTAGAAAAACTACAACAAGCTGGTTTTTATATATGTGAAGATATAAAAAATAGTGATTACCGAGATTTGTTGCTTAAATTTGGTCGATTAGGGGCTTCACTATGGAAAAAAAGCCACGGTATTGATACACGACAAGTTGAAACTGAACGTGAAAGAAAATCGGTAGGAGTGGAACGAACCTTCTCTAAGAATATCTCAAGTTACGATCAGTGTTGGCAGATCATTGAAGAAAAACTCTATCCTGAGTTAGAGGCCCGTTTACTAAAAGCTACACCAAATGGCGAAATTTTAAAACAAGGGATAAAAATGAAATTTGCTGACTTTCAGCAAACCACCATTGAGCACGTCCATAATCAGCTAGAATTGGCATATTTTAAAGAACTACTGCATGATATTCTGCAACGTCAAAATGGTAGAGAGATCCGGCTTCTCGGATTGAATGTGATGCTAAAGCCAGAAGAGCAAACGAAACAACTGAGTTTGGAACTATAGTGGATAAAAACTTACTAATTAATACCGTTGTTGAACAGTTAGAAAAAATACACCAAATCGCTTTGAGTGCGACCCAGACGGCAATAGATGCCGCAACGGATGAAGAGACAGTACCCGAGAATAAATACGACACATTGGCGTTAGAGGCCGCTTATCTCGCGCATGGACAAGCTCGTAGGGTACAAGAGTGTGAATCGGATATTCAGCAATATAAGCGCTTGCCCGTCAGGGTGTTTAATCAAGATGAAAAGGTGAATATTGGTGCATTGATTGAATTGGTGGATGCAGAGGATAATCATTCTCTTTTTTTTATGGGACCGTGTACTGGTGGTGTGACGGTTCATTGTCAGAGTAAAAACGTAGCGCTCATTACCGCTAAAGCCCCTTTAGGTAACGCCATGCTAGGTAAACAGATGGGGGATGAGATTAACTTAGATATAGCCGGAAAACAGATTTGGTATGAGATCATTCATATAATCTAACCCAATATTGACGAACTAAGGTTATGACTTGCTATGATTGGGTTGATATGACGAGAATTCGAGGACGTGATGAATAAATTAACAATTGGATTGATGCTCTGCTTTAGTGTCAGTGCCCATGCGGCGAATCAGTGTAACGTTGATATCAAAAATGAGGTTCATCTCGATGGGCAACAAGTAGAGATAATTCAGAAGGATACTTCTAGAGTACTCATTGATGAAAATAACAACGTTTTCATTAATGGCGAAAAGCTCGATTTGAGTCAGGCGCAAGAAGACGCGGTGAAAAGCTATCGTGAACATATGAATAAGTACGTTCCGAAGATGTTAGATATCGCTCGAGATGGTTTGGTATTGGCGCAAAGCGCCTTAGATGAGATAGCGATTAGTTTTAATAATTCAGAAGCATTCAATAGCGTTAAAGAAGCACTTGAAGAATTTTTTAACGGGGTGGAGCAACGCTACAAGAATGATGAGCAATTTGTGCTTCAAGAGGCGGCTTTTAGCGATGCTGTCTCGACGTGGAAAGAAGATCTCGCCGCGGCAAGAGAGACATTTAATGCTGAATTTTTTTCCAGTGCATTTAATGCAATTTCAGATGAAATGAAGGCAGAAGGTGGGTTAAACCTGACTGAACTGAAGGACAAACTGATTGAGCTGCAAGCGAGCCTAAATACTAAATTAAAGGCGGATTCAAAAGGATTAGAAAAAGACGCGAAACAGTACTGCGGTGACTTGGAAAAAGTAGCGGAAGAAGAGAAAATGCTGCACGAGAAGATTCCAGAACTTAAAGATTATCAGGTGTTTTTGATTTAGCGTACATGAAGTAATGTAGCCTAGAATGAGCGGTTGAAAATTCTCCATCACCTTAATAAAAGTGAGGATCTAATACCATTCAGATTCCCGTTTTCACAGGAATGACGAAGTATTTAGAACTAACCGAACAGCATTCCGTTTTTCACGGGAATGACGGCTTATTCTTGTTGAGTAGAAATACGAGTTACAAAGCTATAAAATCTTGTCATCCTCACGAAAGTGGGGATCTAGTATCATGCAGACTCTCGTTGTTACGAAAATAGCCGTGGGCTTATGGACACCGCGAGAATAGGGCTCTTATGCAGAGGCAACTGGAACCACCTGCTTTGCAGGTGGTTATTATCTAAACTGTTTCGCTTCGGTTAAAAACTCGAAGCCTGCTGTGGCAAGCTTTGCTTCCAAAGCAACACGGTCAATATCAAAGAACTTTACTAACTCGCCTAAGTCACCGTTAAAGTCGTCCCTAAGTTTTAGGTTAACGATGCTCATCAGCATAATGGTATCCATGCTTTCGAATTTGGATAGATCCATCTCTAGTCCTCAAAATCAGAAATAAGCAAGTTAGCAGCAGCAAATGCGGCTCTATCTCTTACATCTTTAATCAATGTTTCATCGGCTGCGATATCATTTAGGGTTTTAACGGCACAAGTAATTGCTTGTGGTATATAGCCTTGGTCGCCACTTCCAATTTGAGCATAAAGTTCGCGAACGAGATTGCAGCAATCATATATTTTCATTTCATTATCCAGATTTTCATATCAATATTTATTTGCAATAATATACACAGCGACAGAGGGGATGACAAAGTTTGATTTGTTATCCCCCACGTGAGCAATGAGATGATGAATCAATGTGCTGGTACTAATTACATCTACTCTGTTTTACAAAAAAGTAGAGAAATAAAAAAAGGGCTGCAAAAATGCAACCCTTGTTCCTAATGGTTTGAGCGTAACTTAACTCAGTTGAGCTTTAATATGCTCAACAACCGAATCCATAGCAATAGCGACTTTTTCTCCGTTGCGACGATTCTTATATTCGAAGTTACCTTCGTCCATACTACGATCGCCAATAACGATAGTGTGCGGAACTCCAATCAGTTCCATATCTTTAAACATGACACCTGGGCGCTCTTTACGGTCATCGAACAGTACTTCAATACCTTGAGAGGTAAGATCAGTATAGAGTTTCTCTGCCGCTTCTTTAACTCGACCAGACTTGTGCATATTCATAGGAACAATAACAACGTGGAAAGGAGCAATGGCTTCAGGCCAGATGATGCCGAATTTATCGTGGTTTTGCTCAATGGCCGCCGCGACGACACGAGTACAACCAATACCGTAACAACCCATTTCCATTATCTGGTTTCGTCCATCAGGACCAAGAACACCAGCGTTCATCGATTTTGAGTAATTGTTACCAAGTTGGAAGATATGACCAACTTCGATACCGCGTTTGAACTGTAGAGAACCTTTACCACAAGGGCTAGGATCACCCATAACAACGTTGCGCAGGTCTTCAACCTTTCCTAGTTCAACGTCACGCCCCCAGTTAATACCAAAATAGTGCTTGTCATCAACATTTGCACCAGCACCAAAGTCGCTCATTACCGCAACCGCACGGTCAACAATGACAGGTAGAGTAAGACCTACCGGGCCAAGTGAACCGGGGCCAGCACCGATCAATGTACGTATCTCCGCTTCTTCAGCGAACTCGAGAGGTGAGGCAACTTCAGTTAAGTTTTCTGCTTTGACTTCGTTTAGGTCATGATCGCCACGTATAAGCAGAGCAACCAAGTCGGCATCGATTTCTTCAGATGCTTTGACAAACAAAGTTTTCACTGTTTTTTCAATCGGAAGATCAAACTGTTCGACGAGCTCGGCAATTGTTTTTGCGTTTGGTGTATCAACTAACTCAAGCTCTTTCGTTGCTTCTGCTAGAGTTTCTGTCGGTGCTAATGCCTCAGCTTTCTCTATGTTAGCTGCGTAATCGGAACCATCAGAGAAGGCGATCAGATCTTCACCGCTTTCTGCAAGTACATGAAACTCATGAGAAGCACTACCACCAATAGAGCCGGTATCGGCTAATACTGGACGGAAATCCAAACCCATACGGTTGAATACATTGCAGTATGCCTGATACATTTCCTTGTACGTTTCTTCTAGACTCTCTTTGTCTAGGTGGAACGAGTATGCATCCTTCATGATGAACTCACGCGAGCGCATTACACCAAAGCGAGGGCGAACTTCATCACGAAATTTTGTTTGAATCTGAAAAAGGTTCAATGGAAGTTGTTTGTATGACTTCACTTCATTACGAACCATGTCCGTGATCACTTCTTCGTGCGTTGGGCCCAGCACAAACGATCGGTCATGTCGGTCTGCAATTCTTAGCAGCTCAGGACCAAACTTGTCCCAACGGCCTGTTTCTTGCCATAGTTCAGAAGGTTGAACCACGGGCATTATCATTTCTACAGAACCGGCATTATTCATTTCTTCTCGAACAATATTTTCGACTTTACGCAGTACACGTAATCCGGTAGGTAGCCAAGTATAAAGACCTGAAGCAAGTCTGCGGATCATACCTGCACGTAGCATTAGTTGGTGGCTAATGATCTCTGCGTCGTTTGGCGTCTCTTTCAGGGTTGAAAGAAGATATTTACTGGTACGCATTTATGGTATCCGTTCATCATGGTTATTAAAAATTAGCTGAATATGATATCAGCCATTTGCTTTAGTCAAAAGCGTTCAATAGCAGTGACGATAACTAATTCGTCGTTTACCTTAAATTTGACGTTTAGATCAAACAGATTTGCTGCATATTCTTTACTGTCAATCTGGTTCTTTTTATAGGCGGGTCGAGGGTCTTGACTTAATACCTCATTAATTACCGCTCTAACCTGTTCTTTATTTGCATGAAAGCCAATCTGTTGATCGGCGAGAGAAGAAAACACAACCTTGAGTAACTTTGGTTCTGTTTGAGCAAATCCACCATTGGCATCAAATACCGAATCTGAATAAGGTATATAGGGTTTGATGTCAATAATAGGGGTTCCATCAACTAGATCGACACTACCTAGTTCAATCCAGATTTGCCCTTCCTCCTGTTTGACTCCCTTTAATTCGACTGCAGACATACCTATGCCGTTAGGGCGAAATGGAGAGCGGGAGGAAAATACACCGACACGTTCGTTTCCCCCTAATCGGGGTGGTCTGACGGTTGGTGTCCAACCTGCATGAAGGTTCTGGTCAAACATAAATAGCAGCCAAATATGACTAAACTGTTCGATTCCTCGAACAGCTTCAGGTGAATTAGATTGGCCGCTTAATTGAATTCTTGCGGTAGCGCTAGGTGCCAATCTAGGCTGCCTAGGGACGGCAAATTTTTCTTTATAAGGCGTATGAATGATACCAATTGGCTCTAAAGTGTAATCCATCTGTCTACTAGGTAAGTGGTTGGTACCGATAAAATAGCATAAAAATCGGCCAGAATTTATTTTTAGAGAACTGGGTTCGCTGAGTGATAGATCAACGATGATGACATTCACGTCAGCGGCTTCGATTATTGCTTCATTAATTCCAGCAGGTACCTACTGGCTAATTGTGGGTCATCTGCGTGACAGATAGCAGAGACTATCGCAATGCCATCCACGCCAGTTTTTGATACCCGATGGATATTTGACTGATTAATCCCACCAATAGCGACAACCGGTAACGGGCTCATTCGTACAGTGCGTTCTAGGCCTTCTAATCCCCACTGTTTTACGATGTTGGTTTTTGTTGGTGTCGAAAAAATGGCACTGAGACCAATATAGTCAATCGGCAGGTGTGTAGATGCTTCGAGCTGTTCTTCATTTTCTACCGATAGGCCAATAATCATTTTATCACCCACCAGACGACGAGCGATAACTACGGGCATATCGCTTTGACCCAAATGGATTCCATCAGCCTTAACCGCAAGCGCGACATCAACCCTGTCGTTGATGATCAAAGGGACACCAGTCCCCTTTAGGATCGCTTTTACTGCCATGGCTCTTTCAATAAACGCTTGGACATCGCCATGTTTTTCACGTATTTGAACCGCCGTGACACCTCCTAGGATCGCTTGTTGTACTACTTTTTTTAGGGTGCCAATATCTTGCTGATCATCCGTAACCAGATAAAGTCGATATAGAGTAGATTTGTTATTCGTTGTTAATTCCACTTGTCGTTTCCCTTTAATACCAATTACCAAGCTAAGTAAGATTGTGACCAATATGGAGATCGTTCCGCAATTGCGAGACTATCTCCATATTGCTGACCCATTAATGTTCTAGGTTAACGGCCTTCGCGAGTCCAATTTTGCCAAACGGCTGAACTAGCTTACCTTCAAACGATTTAGAAGCATTTCATCATCCAGCTGATAAAGCGCATCCAAAAGATGTAATTGCAATGAACCCGGCCCTGCTGATTTCTCTGCCGCGATTTCTCCCGCAACACCTAATATTGCTGTTGCGGCTAAACCGCTCGTGTCGCCTACGGCGGCAAATGCACCAATAAGTGCAGTATGGGTACAACCCATTCCGGTGACATAAGGCATCATCGCGTCACCATTATTCAGTTGCACAACCTCCGTTTCAGAGACCACATAGTCGGTTGCACCCGATATAACAACACTGCATTTATACTCTTTAGCCAAAAATTGGGCGCTATCTAGTGCAGCATCACTAGAATCTAGGGCATCAACGCCTTTGCTTTGAGCTTGTTCGCCGGCTAACGCAATGATCTCTGATGCATTACCTCGCACAATAAGCTTGTCAGCCGCTTGAACAATGCGCCGCGCGGTCTCTGTTCTTAGTTGACTTGCTCCGCACCCTACAGGGTCAAGGACCACTATTTTACTATTAATATTGGCTTGCTCAACGGCATATTCCATACGGGGAGTCCACACACTGTCTAGTGTGCCGATGTTAATAACCAATGCACCGGAAAAGCTCATCATTTCTGCCATTTCTTGCTGGCTGTGCGCCATGATAGGGGAGGCGCCTATGGCGAGAAGCGCATTGGCGGTATTGTTCATTACCACGTAGTTGGTAATATTGACGACCAATGGCTTCTGTTCCCGAACAGACTTTAAATGATTAATTATGTATTCTTTTTTCTGGTTCATATTTGTCATCTCTATATCCTTTGTTTAAATCGCAGCGTCTAATCCTTGCTGCCAAAATGCAATTTCCATCCGAGTTGCTGTTCTAAATACCTCACACAACTGCTGGCCCCGCTCACTCTCAATCGCTATTTCAGCGAGTAATTCATCCAATTGACCAGCGCTGGTGTTCACTCCGGATTGAAACTCATCGCCGCCATAAAGTTCTATCCAGTTCAGATAGGGGTTGTTCTTCGTTTCAGTATCGCCACTGTATAAAAGGTTTTTCCCGATTTCGGAATAACCTAAAGAACAGGGGGCTAAGGCCACATAGAGGTCGATTAGATTCCCTGACATGCCAGTATCCAAAACGTAACGTGTATACGCGACAGTACCGAATGCTTCTGGTTCTGCTTCCATATCCGCTTCACTAAGCCCCCATTTCTGGCAGTAGCTAACATGATGGGCGATCTCGCTGTTCAGTAGTGCTTGCACACTTGGCAGTGCCATACGCATTTCTGCTAATGTTCGAGCTTTGTAGATCGCCATCGCATAGGCTCGCGCATAATGCTTTAAGAATAGAAAGTCTTGCTTAAGATAATGTAAGTAAGCGTGTTCATTGAGCTTGCCAGTCGCGAGTTGTTTAACGAATGAATGGCAGGTATAGGCTTGCCATTCATCTATGCATGCGTTGATAAGATCTTGATGCTTCATCCTATTTCCTTAGTATTACAACGTTGGTACAAAATCAGATGCTTTAGGTTTTGAGCGAATGATTTTGTTTTTATATAGAAATTGAGTGAACTGGTCGTAACGTTCCAAATCAACGGCTGCGGGCCTAAGGTCAAATCGTGTCAGCGTATCGCGCCACGCTCGTTTGTTTAGTTCGTTATTTAATGTGTCAGGTGAGTATGCGGCAAACTCTATCCATGCCTCTTGCGGGTGGTTAATAATGTATATAGTGGCTTTCTCTATCGCTTTATTAAATCGACGGATAGCATCGGCATCATAATGATTCGCGTTGGCTACAACGACAAGTTCATCGTAGGCAGGGACGCCATGCTCTTCTGGATAAAAAGCCTTCGCTTTATAGCCTTCAATCGCGAGTTGATTCGACTCAAAATTTCGTAAACCGCCCCAAATCGCATCAACTTTCCCCGACGCTAAAGAAGAAGACAGTGCCCAGCCAACGTTGATTATTTCCACATCATTGAACGTAATTCCTGCTGATTCTAGCATGGTGCCGACGGTTGCTTCTTCATTACCCGCAATGGCAATGCCTATTTTTTTTCCTTTTAAATCAGCTAGAGAATGTATCTTGCCGTTGTCTAAAACCATCAAGGTATTGAGTGGTGTCGCGATGAGAGTAGAAGCGCGAATGAGAGGAAGGTTTTCCGCTACATCAATGGTTAAGCTGGTTTGATAGGAGATAGCCAAATCGATTTTATTTGCAGCTACAAGCTTAGCCGGCATACTTGGGTCGGCGGGCTCTTGAATCACAACGTTAAGTCCTTGGTCATTGAAGTACCCTTTTTCTTGCGCTATGACGATAGGCCCATGGTTCGGATTTACGAACCAGTCCAGCATTAACGTAACACTCTTTTGTTCTGCGCTCGCATTGAGAGAAAGGCCAGAGAGTAAAAGAGCCAGCCATCCTTTTTTTACGATAGAACCTGTTCGGGTTTGGGAATGCATCATTTTTCCTTAAATATTGATGGGTTTAGGTTAGAGCTGCCAATGGATAGCTCGTTTGAGTAATCTGTCTGTAATGAAATATAAGGCGATAGAAAATAGGGCTAAAATAAACAATGCGGCAAACATCTCATCGATCATCATTCGTGCGTTGGCTTGCAGCATTAAATACCCTAGCCCAGCACTGGAACCTACCCATTCACCAACTACCGCGCCGATTGGGGCAACGACGACGGCAACTCGAATACCCGAGGCAAGAGCCGGTAATGCCGCTGGGAGGCGGATGTGTCTTAACGTTTGCCATTTAGATGCCGACATGGTTTTAGCGAGGTCAAGATAACCGTTAGGAGTAGAGCGCAGTCCGTCGTAACAACATGTCGTTACAGGGAAGAAAATAATGAGTGCCGCCATGACTACTTTAGATGCGATTCCATAACCGAGCCACAGCATTAATATTGGAGCAATAGCAAATACCGGTATGGCTTGACTGGCGATTAAGACCGGCAATAGCCAGCGTTTCAAAGGTTCGAATAAAAGCATCTGTAATGCAAAAAACAACCCCATAGTGAGACCTAAAATTAACCCAAGTAATATCTCTTGTGTGGTTACCCATGTATGGAAGAGCAACACGTCGATTCGTTGTATAAGTTTCATCATGACGGCGTGAGGCGACGGCAAGATGAAAGGAGGGAATGCAAACACAACAACAATCAACTGCCATAATCCAAACAGTAGACAAGTGGTCAGAATACCTTGAAGTAGAGGGTGTATTGTGTGTTTTTTCTTCGCTATATTCGCTTCAGAAGCGGTATTTAATACGTTAATTTCCGACATGGTCTCGTTCCAATTGCTCAATTAGTTTCTGTTGCAACGCTGCTATTTCCCCGTTCAAGAGTCGAGGTGCATCGCCATTGGGAACAGGAAAAGAGTGCGTTTGAGATGGACTGCCCAGCATGAGATAGATGTGGTCAGCTAATCGCAGCGCTTCTTGAGGGTCGTGCGTGATTAACACCACGGTTTTGTTCTGTAAAAGTGCGGCAGAGAGATTTTGTAGCTGGTAACGAGTCACTGCATCCAGAGCAGAGAACGGTTCATCCATCAATACCAAAGGTTTATCCTGCATTAACGTTCTGGCAAGAGCGACTCGTTGACGCATTCCACCAGAAAGCTGATTAGGAAATTGAAGGCGTTGATTCGACAGCCCAACCTGATCGATAAGTTGAATCGCTTTTTGTTTATCTTTTTCTGACAAGATGTCGTTGCCAAATTTAAAGCTTAAACAAACGTTATCCATGACGTTGAGCCATGGCATGAGTAAATCTTGTTGTGCCATATAGGCGACATTTTGGTGTAGCTCACCGTTAAGGCTGCTTTTCATGTCTCCTTGCCAATCAAGGTCGTCATTTAAGAGGCCAGCGAGAAAGCGAAGCAAGGTGGTTTTTCCACAGCCACTTCTACCCAAAATAGAGGTCCATCGCTTTTTTGATATCTGCATGTTCAAGTCAGAGAGGATGGGTTGCCGGCTACCTTTGTAGCCTAAAGAGGCATTTCTCAATTCAATGAGTACAGGATTAGTCATACTCAACATCACTATTGGATTGTGTGTTTTCGGCCTGAGTTGGAAACAAATAATGGTCTTGAATTAATTGGTGTCCTGGAAAAAAGTGGTGAACAGGGCCATGACCGTAACCAATCTCTAATTTGTCAGCGTGAGAAATTGCTTGAGTAATATAGAGTTTACCGAGTTGAACGGCTTCTTTTAGCCTATAGCCTTGTGCAAGATAGCTGGCTATAGCTGAGGAGAGCGTACAGCCTGTACCGTGGGTGTTTTGCGTTTTAATTCTCGCTGTCGATAGGCGTTCGACATGCTCTCTGGTGACAAATAGATCGGTACTGTTATCGGAAGATTCTAGGTGCCCACCTTTGAGCAAGATAGCTCGCGTATCTAATTGTCTCAGCTTTACAATGAGTGCATTCATTTCAGCTTCAGTGTTAGGAACCGATTCACCGGTTAAGGCGGCGGCTTCTGGAAGATTGGGCGTAATCATCGTGGCTAAAGGCAAAAGAACGGATTTTAAGGTGCTGATGGCAGAGCTTTCTAGCAGAAGGTCGCCACTTGTCGCAACCATTACGGGATCGATGACAAGATGTTTCGGTTTATATTGGCGAAGTTTTCTGGCGACGGTCTTTATAATGCTGACGTCAGTCAACATACCGATTTTTACGGCTTGGATATTAAGGTCGGAAAAAACGGCGTCCATCTGCTGCTCTACAAATTCAGACGAGATGGGAAGGATGCCGGTGACGCCTTGAGTATTTTGTGCAGTAAGAGCTGTGATTACGGAGCAAGCATAACTGCCTGTTGCCGAGATGGCTTTGATATCCGCTTGAATGCCTGCGCCACCGCCACTATCTGAACCGGCAATGGTAAGTACAATTGGTGTTGTGTGCTTTGCTGTCATGTTTGGTTCCTAAACGTAATCGTAAAGGAATAACAGCAGCCAGATAAGCGAGGTATGCTACGGGATGTAGACAACCTTATTTTGGCATGGCTATCAGTTCCCTACGTCAGTGTTAACTGCATCAGGTTCAACGGGTCCCATCGAAATGGTCTCAGCTTTGGGTTGTGGCCCATCGCTCCCCGACTAATATCTAAAATATGTTTGCCACAGGAGTGTAGCAAATTCATTGGGTAACGAAAAGCGCTACGCAATGACTCTCGTCAATGTTTGCAACTGAACAGGTCGATACTATGGTTGCTGGAACGATAAGCTCACTATTGCATAGAGAACTCTAGAATGGATGCTAATGGTCAAATTTCGCCAGAATTGGTTGCGCAAATCTATGATACTGCATTGGATCCGACCCAGTGGCCTGTTTTGTTGGAACAGATAGCATCAACGCTTCCACCACTGGAAGCAGAACGTGTGGTGAGCGCAACTGCGCAGGTAAATCAACGGTTATCAATGCGGGAGGTCGAAAGGTATAGAGGCCTTTCTCAGGTTTCTACTATCGTTGAACACCTAGAGCGAAGTGCCGCCATCAGTAATAGAATGAAAGATAATGATGAGCACCAACATCTGCAATTGAGCCTATTCGACTTCTTACCTTTGCCTGCCTTTGTTATTACTGGTAGTGGGTCGTTGGTGCAACAGAACCAACTGGCACTCGACTTTCTAAAGACCACAGATTTAGTGAAAATAGAGGGTGGTCATGTTGTATTCTCGCTCAACTCCCAACAACAGCGGTTCAATAAACTGCTGTCTGAACTGATTGATCTTAAAGGGGAAGAACGCGAGGCGACAATGCGTTTGCGTGACAGTTTCCAAACGAATCCAGCGAGTATTAGTTTGTCTCGGATTGATGATCAATATCAGCTTGGTAGTAATATACTGGTTCTTTTCGCAAATCAAAATGTAGATGTAAAACCCAATCTAACCGGGTTCTGTCAGCGCTACAACTTAACGAAAGCCGAGCAGAGACTGGTCGAAAAACTGGCGCATAATAAAACGTTGAATGAGATTAGCGATAGTCACAGTGTTTCGATTAATACCATTCGGACTCAGTTAAAATCTGTCTTTCAAAAAACAGATTGCCACCGGCAAAGTGAGTTAATGAAGCTGATTTTGATGAATCCTACAGCGGAAACTCGAGACACGGTCAGTTCGCTAAAATCCAAGCTTATTTTTGAAACTGCGTGCTATCATCAAGTCTGTAAAGTCAGTGATGAGAGGCAGTTAGGATTCAGTGATATAGGCAGAAAAAACGGTATTCCCGTTATCTTGTTTCCACCGAGTACGGGTTCACGACTGCAGCAACATCCAAACAATCGGACTCTTTTTGACCATAATATTCGTTTAATTACCATTGATCGTCCAGGGTTTGGCTTATCAACGGCTGATCCACATCGTACTTTGGCGAGTATCGCACGTGACGTAGATACGTTGGCGGACTGTCTCAATTTGGATCGATATTCTCTTATGGGGTTTTGTGGTGGAGGGCCTTATGCCTTGGCGGCGGCGTCCCTATTAAAAGAACGGATAGTGCATACGACGATTGTTAGTACTGTGACTCCTTACCAACCAATCAATCTTTTCCATGGCGTAAAATCCAGTAATAAGTTTTTGGCGCAAATCGCGATGAGAGCTCCGTCGATACTGCATCCTCTTTTAAAGATTATCACCAATAATTTGATGAAAGATCACGAGTTGTATTTTGATCAGGTTTATCAACATTTGTGTAAGAGCGACGCGGCAGCATTGTCGGAAACAGAAGTCACTGATAATTTTTTATTGGCGTTCAGAGAAGCGATGCGGCAAGGACCGAATGCCTTTTGCGAAGATCTGGTCATTCTTAGTCGTCTATGGAACATTGATTTTGAAACTATCGTTTCACCAGTAACGATATGGCATGGCAGTCTGGACCAACATGTTCCCGTTCAATTGGCACGAAAGTTTCACCGTAGCCTTAGTAATTCAAAATTTCATGAATTTGAAAACCTTGGTCATTTACTCGTCTATCATCGCTGGAGTGACATTTTAAAATCTGTGGCAGAGGAATATGGCGATAGAATACGAGTTAAATAACGAACAAATAAAAAGCCGAACTGATGTGATACATCATTCGGCTTTTTTAATTGAGTCTAAAACGGTAATGAAAAGTGGTTATTACCAACCCTTAACGACACCACCTTTAAAGATCTCAGATGCGGCTTTATAGACTTCATCTGTTTGGTAGGCTTTTACGAAGTTTTGTACTTTTTCTGAATCGACATTGTCAGTACGAGCCACAATCAGGTTAACGTATGGAGACTTTTTGTCTTCTACGAATATGCCATCTTTCTCTGGTGTTAGATCGATGCTGCTCGCATAGGTCGTGTTAATGATTGATAGTGCAACATCGTCAAGTGAGCGAGGAAGTTGTGCGGCATCTAGCTCTACGATAGTGATGTTTTTAGGGTTCTCTACGATATCGCGAATGGTGCCAGAAAGACCAGTATCGGCGCGTAGTTTAAGCAACCCTTGTTGTTCAAGAAGTAGCAATGAACGCCCTAAGTTAGTTGGGTCGTTAGGGACCGCGATGCGTGAGCCATCAGCAATCTGGTCAACGGATGTCACCTGCTTAGAGTAACCGGCAATAGGGTAAACAAACGAGTTACCAGCGATAGCAAGCTTGTAGCCACGGTCAGCAATCTGTTGATCAAGATAAGGCTTGTGCTGGAAGGCATTGATATCTACAGAACCATCATCAAGAGCTGCATTTGGCGTAACATAATCAGTGAAGGTTACAAGCTCAACATCTAAGTTGTACTTCTCTTTTGCTACTTTTGCCGCTACTTCAGCTACTTGAGCTTCTGCACCTGCCATTACACCGATTTTTATTTTGTTGCTATCCACTTCTTTGTCACCGCAGCCTACCAATACTAAAGCTGATGCCGCTGTCGCTGTTACGAGCAAATTTTTAAGACTAAATTTCATGTTACCTCTCCTTAGTTTATTGTGATTATTATTATCTGTGGTCTACACGACGGACGAATGTATCGCCTATCGATTGAATTATTTGAACCAGTACTATCAACATCACTACGGTGACCGCCATGATAACAACATCATACCGATGAAAGCCGTAACGGATGGCGACGTCACCGAGGCCTCCACCACCAACCGTACCTGCCATGGCTGAGTAGCTTACTAGTGTGACTAAAGTGATAGTGACTGCGTTGATTATGGTTGGCAGAGCCTCAGGAAGTAGTACCTTGGTAATGATTTGCATGGGTGTTGCTCCCATAGATTGTGCTGCTTCTACAAGACCCCCCGGGACTTCAAGCAACGCGCCTTCAATTAAGCGAGCAACAAAAGGGATCGCACCTATGGTCAGAGGGACTATTGCGGCTGTTGTGCCGATAAACGTACCAACTAAAAGTTTTGTTACTGGGATGATAGCGACCATTAGGACTAGAAATGGTACTGAGCGGCCAATGTTCACAACGGCACCTAAGCCACCATTTAATTTGGTGTTTTCTGCCAGCCCACCTTTTTTGGTGATGTGTAAGATAACACCGAGCGGAATACCTACTGCAAATCCGACCAAACCAGACACGGCAACCATATAGAGTGTTTCACCTGTGGCGCCCAATAATAGACCACTATTGAAGCTTAACCATTGAGTAATAGAATCAAAGGACATAACCGAGCACCTCTACTTTAACTTTGTGTTCTTCTAAAAATTTGATGGCTGCATTGTCATCTTCTTCTGAGCCAAATAATTCTGCGACCATCATTCCGAACTTAACACCACCTGCGTAATCCAAGTCGGAACTTAAGATACTGACATCGATATTAAACTGACGAGAAATCTGGCTCATTACCGGGGTATCTACTGTCTCTCCAGTAAATTCAAGTCTGACAAGTGGATGCGTTCCGTCAATACGATCTGGTTGTAGCCTAGATTGGTAGTCTTCTGGAATCGAGAGGTCTAACGTTGAGCGAATAAAACTGTGCGCGAGTTCTGTTTTCGGGTGAGCAAAAATTTCACCAACCGTGCCTTTTTCAACAAGTTCACCGTCTCCTATGATGGCGACTTGATGACATATGCCTTTAACAACATCCATTTCGTGAGTAATGAGTAGGATAGTTATGTTCAGTTTACGGTTGATCTCTTTCAGCAATTCAAGGATTGATTGTGTCGTTGCTGGGTCTAATGCGCTGGTGGCTTCGTCACATAACAAGACTTTAGGGTCAGAAGCTAACGCTCTTGCAATGGCGACACGTTGTTTTTGACCTCCACTTAGATTGGCTGGATAAGTGTCTCGCTTATCCTCTAGCCCCACCAAAGATAATAACTCGGAAACTTTGGTGTTTATTTTATCGTTGCTTATGCCTGCAAGCTCTAGAGGAAGGGCAATATTATTAAAAACAGTGCGAGAAGAGAGCAAGTTAAAGTGTTGAAATATCATACCAATATTGCGACGAGCTTCGCTTAACTCTGATTTAGATAACTGAGTCAAATCGACTCCGTCGACAACAACGTTACCCTGTGTAGGGGCTTCTAACATGTTTACACAACGGATAAGTGTACTTTTTCCTGCACCGGAGGAACCTATAACACCAAATATGTTGCCTTGTGGAACGGTTAGGTTTATCTCTTTCAAGGCATGAATTTCTTTTTCGCCTTGATAGAACACCTTGTTAACGTTGCTGATTTTAATCATGTAATAAAACCTAATCAGGATAATTAGAATAAAGTATTGGTTAACTTTCTAAACTGTAGATTATGCTAGGGCCATCACGTTTTCATGTCAATAGATATTTTTACGTCTAGACGTCTATAGCTCTATTTTAACCGTGCTATTTGGATGTTACGACGTTCTAAACGCGATAAAACGACATTAAACAAACCTTGTTATTTGAGGATAAATGGTGATTAGCGCTGTAAAGCGTGCAATAATTTCGATCTAAATATCTAATGAGGATAACGCTTTGGCTAAACCTGCTGTGTTTTTAGACCGAGACGGTGTGATTAATGTCGATCATGGGTACGTACATGATGAGCATGATTTTGAATTCATCGACGGTGTCTTTGAAGCGACCAAAAAACTACAACAAATGGGGTACCTTTTGGTTTTGGTCACGAACCAATCGGGTGTTGCTCGCGGTTTGTTTAGCGAAGATAGGTTTCTCTCATTAACTGAGTGGATGGATTGGAACTTTGTCGACAACGGCGTTGAGTTCGATGGGATCTATTATTGCATGCACCATCCAGAGCATGGCATTGGTGAATATAAACAAGATTGTGATTGCCGTAAACCCAAGCCTGGCATGTTTCATTCTGCGCGCGATTTTTTAAAGATCGACATGATGAACTCGGTTATGGTCGGGGATAAAGCGGAAGACATGATGGCCGCAGAAGCGGCTGGTGTTGGTACTAAAATATTAGTCAGAACTGGAAAACCAGTGACAGACAAGGGAGCGTCTATTGCCTCGACGGTACTTAATAGTATTAAAGACGTACCAGCATACCTTGAACAGATATAAAGGTTTTAGTGTGAATGTAAAGTGGCTTTTTATTTCAATAATTATGGTGTTGGTTGGATGTAGTTCTACCGTAGAACCGTTTTATGTTTGTAATAACGGAACGCAGTTTACGGTGTTAACTATAGACGAAAATACAGCAGAAATAGTCATGGCGCATAAACGTATTGCACTAAAACAAATTCCAGCGGCTTCTGGAAGCAAATATCAAAACACGGAACGTGAATTGTTGCTTTGGCTAAAGGGGACACGAGCTATGTTGACACTTAGTTCTGATACGGTTGTGAACTGCGATCAGGTAATGAATTGATGCCAACAAAAAAACTGACTATTCATGATATTGCGAAACTTTCTGGTGTTGGTAAATCAACGGTTTCTCGTGTGTTAACCAATGATCCTAAAGTGAAGCGTGATACCCGTGAACGAGTAGAGAAGATTATTGCAGAGTCTGGGTATGTGCCGTCAAAATCAGCACAGTCTATGCGCGGAGGCAGCCAGAAGGTTGTAGGTGTCATTATTTCTCGTCTAGATTCTCCTTCCGAAAATAGAGCCGTCAGTAGTATCCTCGATACGCTTTATAATGTCGGTTACGATGTGGTTATCATGGAGAGTCAGTTTGATAAAGATAAAACCAACGATCACCTAGACGTACTTAAAAAGCGAAATGTTGATGGTGTCATCCTTTTTGGTTTTACTGGTTGTGATGTTTCCCGTCTGGTTGAGTGGAAAAGCAAAATCGTTGTCATTGCTATGGATGTGGAAGGTATCTCGTCAGTCGATTACGATAGTGCGGGTGTGATTGTTAAAGCACTGGAACATATAAAGAACCATTCATTATCGGAAGTTACTTATATTGGTGTCGATATAAGTGATAAATCAACCGGTGAGACCCGTCTAAATGCCTATATAGATTGGTGTAAAAAGAACGACATTACGCCTTGTTATAGCACCGGACAATTGAGTCACGAAAGTGCTTACCAACAGGTCGATTCAATTTTAAATGAACAAACTCAAGCGATTGCTTGCGCCAGTGACACCTTAGCCTTAGGTGTGATTAAAAGATTACAAGAACTATCACGCGATGAAGTGATGGTGACTGGTGTGGGTGGCAATCAACTACTTTCCTTTCTTTTTCCTAACACGTTTAGCGTTGATCCTGGCTATGAGGAAGCGGGCCGTTATGCCGCTAACATGCTGATATCTCAGCTTTTAGGGGATAAAACTGAAAAACATATCACTCAAATTCCAATTAATTAACCAGAATATTTAACCTATTGTTTATATTGATATAAATAAGATCAGGTGTGACCTTGTTCAATTAATGGGACTGTTCCCATTTAATGTTCGTACACATTGAGGCATTATACTCGTCGTTATTGGGACTGTTCCCATTAATCGTTTGGTTTACTTTTCAACTCCAATACCTGTGATGGTAAGCGTTAATTTTTTGGGGTTTGGTATAGACTTTAATAAGTTATAAAAGGGTGAGAATAATGAGTAATATTGCAAGAGAAGATATTGCACGTCTTATAGGGTTAGTAGGCGGTGGAGATAATATAGCTAGTGTAAGTCACTGTCTAACGCGTTTGCGCTTTGTATTGCAAGACACTGAAATCGCAGATGTTAAAGGTCTAGAAGCCTTAAGAATAGTAAAAGGCTGCTTTACCAATGCGGGTCAATTTCAAGTTGTGATTGGAACGGAAGTTGATGAGGTATATAAAATATTAATCGAAATGACGGGCCAGTCATCCTCGTCGAAAGATGAAGCAAAAGTGGCTGCTCGTCAAAATATGAATATCTTAGAGAGAGGCATCTCCCATTTAGCCGAAATTTTCGTGCCTCTGCTACCCGCTATTATCACTGGTGGTTTGATCTTAGGTTTTAGGAATGTCATTGGCGACATCAAGATGTTTGATGGCCAAACCCTAACGCAGATTAGTCAGTTCTGGGCGACGGTGCATTCGTTCTTATGGTTAATCGGTGAAGCGATATTTTTCTTCCTCCCTGTTGGGGTTTGTTGGTCCACGGTTAAGAAGCTAGGTGGGACACCGATACTTGGTATTACACTTGGTGTTACCTTAGTGTCACCGCAACTGATGAATGCTTATATGATAGGTAAAGCGGCTCCAGAAGTATGGGACTTTGGGTTGTTTGTGATCGAAAAAGTAGGTTATCAAGCTCAGGTTATCCCAGCGATGCTTGCAGGTGTGGCACTGGCTTTCATTGAAACGAATCTTAAGCGAATTGTTCCATCCTATTTGTATCTCGTTGTCGTACCGTTTGTGTCTATTATTCTTTCAGTAGTACTTGCGCATGCCTTAATTGGTCCTTTTGGACGCATTATCGGTAATGGTGTTGCGTTTGCTGCGAAAGTAGCGATGACAGGTGATTTCGCCATACTTGGTGCTATGGTATTCGGATTTTTGTATGCGCCACTCGTTATTACGGGTGTTCACCATACGACTAACGCAGTAGACCTGCAATTGATGCAAGAGCTTGGCGGAACACCGATTTGGCCACTTATCGCACTTTCTAATATCGCACAAGCTTCTGCAGTCGTCGGTATCATCATTATCAGCCGTAAAAATGGTGAACGTGATATATCTGTGCCAGCGGCAATCTCTGCCTATTTAGGCGTAACAGAACCTGCAATGTACGGCATCAATCTAAAGTATAAATTCCCAATGTTGAGTGCGATGGTTGGGTCAGCGGTTGCAGCGGCAATTTGTGGTAGTGCTGGTGTAATGGCTAACGGGATAGGTGTTGGTGGCTTGCCTGGTATCCTTTCTATTCAACCTCAATACTGGACGATATACGCTATTGCCATGTTAGTTGCCATCTTACTACCTATAACATTGACTCTATTTTCCTACAAAAGAGCACAGTTAAAAGGCGAATTAGAAGTCGTTAGTGCTTAAGTCCTTTTGGAGTGGTCAGATTGGCCACTCCGTTTTTGTAAAGATAATGTAGAGAGATGATTATGAATTCGGCAGAGTGGTGGCGTACCGCAGCAATTTATCAGATCTATCCTAAAAGCTTTTGTGATAGTGGGTCAAAAGGTACTGGGGATATTAAAGGCATAACGAGTAAGCTTGATTATCTTAAACTTTTGGGTGTTGATGCTATTTGGTTGACGCCGGTTTATCAGTCTCCAATGATAGATAATGGCTATGATATTTCAGACTATTACGCTATCAACCCAGAATTTGGAACCATGGCTGACTTTGATGAATTGCTTGCTATAGCGCATCAAAAAGGTATTCGTATAATCATGGATATTGTCGTAAATCATACGTCAACAGAGCATAAGTGGTTTCAAGCTGCACTTGGTAACAAAGAGAGTGAGTATCGAGATTACTATATCTGGAAAGACCCAATAGAAGGGCAACCTCCGACTAATTGGGAGTCTAAGTTTGGCGGCAATGCGTGGGAGTTAGACCAGAAAACAGGCCAATATTACCTACACTTATTTGCAAAAGAACAAGCAGATTTGAATTGGGAGAACCCTAAAGTTCGTCAAGAAGTTAAAGATGTGATCAGTTTTTGGGCAGAAAAAGGTATTGATGGATTCCGTTTAGATGTCATTAACCTGATATCTAAACAACAAGATTTCCCTGATGATTATACTGGTGATGGACGTCGTTTTTATACCGATGGGCCCAAGGTACACGAGTACCTTCTAGAGATCAGCCGGGATGTTTTTCAGAAATACGGTAGTGTAACCGTGGGAGAAATGTCATCGACCAATCTGGAACACTGCCAGCAGTACTCATCCTTAGATCAGAAAGAACTGTCTATGGTGTTTAACTTTCATCATTTGAAAGTTGACTATAACAACGGTGATAAATGGACTAAAACACCATTTGATTTTATAGAATTAAAACGGATATTTAGTCATTGGCAGAAAGGATTGAACGGGAAAGGCTGGGGAGCGTTGTTTTGGTGTAACCATGATCAGCCTCGTATCGTAAGCCGTATAGGCAATGATACCGAGTACCGAATTGAATCCGCCAAAATGCTGGCTACCTCTATACATATGATGCAAGGAACACCGTATATCTATCAAGGTGAAGAAATCGGGATGACGAATCCGAAGTACACTTCGATAGAGCAATACCGTGATGTAGAAAGTACCAATATCTATGACATCATGGTTAACGAACGAGGTGTTGATAAGGATGCTATGTTGGATATTCTGTCTCACAAGTCGAGAGATAACTCCAGAGCACCGATGCAATGGAGTAACAAGGCGTATGCTGGATTCTCTAAAGCCAATCCGTGGTTAGGCGTTGCTCAAAATTACGTTGAAGTCAATGCTGATTTGGCGGTCAGTTCACCTGATTCGGTGTTTCATTTTTATAAGAAGCTACTAACGCTGCGTAAAGATATTCAGGTAATTACTGATGGTGATTATGTAGATTTGATGCCGGATGACAAACAGATTTTCTGTTATGCCCGTAGCAACAAAGAACAGACGCTTATCTGCGTAAATAATTACTACGCAGAACCAACAGAATGTGCATTACCTGAATATATTGACTTGGCTAATGCGCAATATTTGCTCGGTAACTATAGTGATGGTCTCTGCTTAGCTGTTGAAAGAAAGATGTCATTACGACCTTACGAAACACGAGTGGTTTTAATCAACAACCCTTAGAGTACCTTGGTCTTTAATTAGAATGCAGTCGGTCAATAATTGAAACGAATAGTTGGCTGGCTGTTTTCAATATATCATCTGGGAAATCATAATCTGGGTTGTGTAATTCTGGATGAGATTCACCACTGCCAATGCAGAACAGCGCACCATTCCATTTGAGCAAAAATTCCGCAAAGTCTTCCGACCAGCGCATGGGGTCATCAAGCTCTACAACTGACATGCCTAATTGTTTAGCTTGTTGAAGGATGAGTTGAGTATGTTCGCTAGAATTGATGGCTGCATTGAATGGTTCATCCCACTCTACCTTTACATTAATCCCTGTCTCTTTTTGTAGTTTGTTTAGCATCGATAGCAGATCCGCTTTCATGCTTGAGAAGGTTTGGTTGCACTCACTGCGCATGGTTGCCATTACTTTGGCAACTCCTGGAGATATACCGAACGCTTCTTCTCCAAGCCTTGCATGCACTATTGTGACCAAACTGAATGCATCTGGATATTGTTGTGAAATACTTTGCAGATACTGCACAGTTTCGACCATTGCGTGGCATGGACTGAGGCCATTTTCTGGTCTTGCCGCATGAGAGGTCTTGCCTTCTAATTCGATTAATACACCAGTAGAGGCACACGCGAATGTTCCTTCCTTTATCAGGATCTGATTAATTGGGTAGCCGGGTAGGTTGTGATAAGCGAAAACGTTATCAACCTTTAATGATAAGAGTTGTTCATCATTAAGCATGGAGAGAGCACCTGTTCCGGTTTCTTCTGCCGGTTGAAATAACAGAATTACTTTGCCTGTTTTAGGTGGGTGTATTGAAATATGTTCGGCGACTAATAACAGAGAGCTTGTATGGCCATCATGTCCACAGGCATGCATTACACCCACGTATTCGGATACATGGTCATGTTGTGCTATTTCACAGATAGGTAAGGCATCGAAATCTGCCCGTAATAAGGTCGTGTCACCTGCATTACCACTATCGACAGTACAGACAATGCCGTATCCACCTATCTGACCGACGGGTGATAATCCGAAGTCTTTCAATTGTGCAAAAATAATGGTTGATGTCTGTTTTTCTTGCTTTGAGAGTTCTGGTTTACGGTGCAGTTTTTTTCTAAATTCAACGGGATCGAAATGACGAGTATTTAACGTGGCATCCATGCTGTTAATCCAAATAAGTCGTTAGTATTACGTTACTTTACTTAGAAAAACTAACAGCACAATGTTTATCTTTATTCGTAACCTCACCCTCAGCTATAGGTTACCGTATAGCGAGATGGCTTATGGTTCATCCCCAATACAATATTAAGTACAACAACACCGAGTATTGAAATGGCTAATATTGTTGGGGTTATAAAGAAGAAAGACGAGAATAAAATAGTGGTGTCAATGGCGAGCTGTGTCTTGCCAACAGAAATGCCCGTTTTATCTTGAACAAGCAGGCAAAATATATTGAAACCACCTAAGCTTGAACGGTGCCTAAATAAAATTAACATACCCAGCCCCATCAATAATCCGCCAGCAATGGCACAATATATGTCGTTTAATGACTCGATGTTGATCACCCTATCTAAGTGATCGACAAACAGTGAAACAAGCCCACATGAGACAATACTATTAAGAGCGAACTGAGCGCCAAACCGCTGCCAACCTAAGATGAAAAAAGGAATATTTGTCAAAAAATAGAAGGTACCAAAGCTGATTGGTATTAACTGACTTAATAGTAATGAAAGGCCTGCCGTTCCTCCAGTAATGAGATCTGCAGATTGAAGAAAAAATATGCCCTGAGCCGTTAAAAACGTACCAGTAAGTATCGCTATCCAGTCTTCCCTTATTGAGTGTTTTTGCATCATTTTTCTTTTTTGTGGTATTTAATGGTGAGAATAGTAGATAAAAATTTGTATTTTCGGTAGCTTGAAGGCTAAATTTGAAGGTACAGCGTGTAAGTTACACTTTACACACTGTAAAGGAAGAAGTTGACAGTTTAGTGTTGACAGACTTCTTTCATTTATTGATATGAACTTAATTCAAATGGAAGATGAAAAAATCACATGATTATTTTGCTTAAGTTGCTTTCTGATATAGATCAAATTATGTAGAATATCGCCACTTAGTACACCAACGTAAACGTTTGCTTTGGTTGGATGTGTGGTTTTTTAGAATTTCAGATTATCTGAGTCAGGAGATACAGATGCTAAAGCGTGACATGAACATTGCTGATTATGATGCAGAACTATATGCTGCAATACAGGAAGAGACTCTTCGTCAGGAAGAGCATATCGAGCTAATTGCTTCAGAAAACTACACTAGTCCACGAGTCATGGAAGCTCAAGGATCTCAGTTAACCAATAAATATGCCGAAGGTTATCCGGGCAAGCGTTACTATGGTGGTTGTGAGTATGTAGACAAGGCTGAATCGCTTGCAATTGATCGTGCATGCCAGTTATTTGAATGTGAGTACGCTAACGTGCAACCTCACTCAGGCTCACAAGCAAATAGTGCTGTTTATATGGCTTTATTAAAGCCTGGTGATACCGTGCTAGGTATGAGCTTGGCACATGGTGGTCACCTGACTCACGGATCACCAGTAAACTTCTCAGGTAAGCATTACAACATTATCCCTTACGGTATCGATGAAGCTGGTCAAATCAACTATGACGAGATGGAGCAGTTAGCTGTTCAACATAAACCTAAAATGATTATCGGTGGTTTCTCTGCTTATTCTCAGGTTGTTGACTGGGCTCGTATGCGTGAAATCGCTGATAAAGTAGACGCGTATTTGTTTGTTGATATGGCGCACGTTGCGGGTTTGATTGCCGCGGGCGTATACCCAACACCGTTACCGCATGCTCATGTTGTTTCAACAACAACGCATAAAACGCTTGCAGGTCCTCGTGGTGGTTTGATTTTATCAAACGCTGGTGAAGACATGTATAAGAAACTGAATTCTGCGGTATTCCCAGGAGGCCAAGGTGGCCCTCTAATGCATGTCATTGCAGGGAAAGCAGTTGCGTTCAAAGAAGCGATGGAGCCAGAATTCAAAGAATATCAAGCGCGTGTTATTGCGAATGCAAAAGCGATGGTGGCTGAATTTATAGCACGTGGCTACAATATCGTATCTGGTTCAACGGAAAATCACCTATTCCTTGTCGATTTAATTGATAAAAATATTACAGGTAAAGAAGCAGACGCAGCGTTAGGCGCGGCCAACATTACCGTAAACAAAAACTCAGTGCCTAATGACCCGCGCAGCCCATTTGTTACCTCTGGTATTCGTGTAGGCTCTCCGGCAATTACACGTCGTGGGTTTACGCAAGAAGATGCGAAGGTTTTGGCTGGCTGGATGTGTGACGTTTTAGATAACATCAACGATGAAACGGTTATTGAAGCAACGAAACGAAAAGTGCTAGATATCTGTAAGCGGTTACCTGTATACGCTTAAGTAAGATAAAATAGGGTTTAAGTGATCCTATTTTTAAGCACAAATAAAAAACGCGAGCTTAAATGAGGCTCGCGTTTTTATTTGTGTTTAATTAATGGTTATTCTTTGTTGATACTTATCGTCGAGCCAGACTTACATTGGAACGAATAGTAACGGCGACTTTCGTTAAATTTAGAGAGCCCCTCACCAGTACAATAATCGATATTGATGTCACGCATTATTTCTAAAGTAGCTTCACTGTTCATAGTGAACTTAGAGTCATCTTCACAGATGATCCTTACTCGACCATCATCGCTAACAGAGTAGGTTCTTACTTCGGTATTACACAACTCAAACGACGCATCTAAATAGTTATCTTGTTGAGTGTTTTGCGTAGAACAACCCACAAGGATAAGTGATAAAAAACTTAATAAACCTAACTTCTGCATACCTAAATTCCTTTTAAAACACTACTAATTACTTATTGTTATCGAACTTATATACAATTTACGTTGCGAATACAAAAAGATCACCAATTTAAGTCATCTTTCTGAATGTTTGTCTCAGTTATTTTACTTCTTCGCCTTTGGCTTGCATATCTGCATGGTACGAAGAGCGAACAAAGGGACCACAAGCCGCATGAGTAAATCCAAGCTCTAATGCTATCTCTTTGAGTTCATCGAACTCAGCAGGCGGCACATAACGTTCTACGGGTAAGTGATGGCGGCTTGGAGATAAGTATTGACCAATGGTTAGCATGGTTACACCATAGGCTCGAAGATCCTTCAGAACGTCTACGATTTCTTCTTTTGTTTCGCCTAAGCCCATCATCAACCCTGACTTAGTCGGTACGTCTGGATGCAGCTCTTTAAATTTCTGTAGTAACGTTAATGACCACTTATAATTTGCGCCTGGGCGTGCTTTTCTATATAGGCGGGGTGCTGTCTCAAGGTTATGGTTGAAAACATCCGGTGGGTTGTCTTTTAGTACTTCAAGAGCGGCATCCATGCGACCACGAAAATCAGGCACGAGTGTTTCTATTTTTATACCAGGGCTTTTCGCACGAATTTCACGGGTACAATCCGCAAAGTGCTGAGCACCGCCGTCGCGTAAATCATCACGATCCACGGAAGTTACCACAACATATTTTAACTTCATGTCGCTAATTGTTTGTGCAAGATGCTGAGGTTCATTGTTGTCTGGTGTTATTGGTCTGCCATGAGCAACATCGCAAAACGGACAGCGTCGAGTGCAGATGGCACCCAAGATCATAAAGGTAGCAGTACCGTGGTTAAAACACTCTGCTAGGTTGGGACAAGATGCTTCTTCACAAACAGAATGAAGTTTGTTTTTACGCATAGCAGACTTGATCTCTTGAATGCGTTGGCTGTCAGAAGGCAGTTTTATTTTCATCCATTTTGGCTTGCGTAATACTTCATGTTTTTCAACAGGCACTGTTTTAGTTGGTATCAATGCCATTTTATCAGCGTCTCTATATTTGACGCCTTTTTCCATTTGAATTGGTTTGCTCATGATTTATTGTTTTCTTTTATTAGGTCGACATGCTCGTAGTTAAGCAAGGAAAGTAGCTCTTCAACTAACGTTGCACCAACGAGTTCAACATTGCTAGGGCCGCCAAGTTCACTTATTTGTACCATTTCCATGCCTTGATATCCACAAGGGTTTATACGTAAAAAAGGTGAAAGATCCATATTGATATTTAACGCTAGGCCATGAAAGGAGCAGCCTTTTCGGATTCTTAGTCCGAGAGAGCATATTTTTTTACCATCGGAATAGACACCGGGCGCGTCAGGACGTGCCGATGATTCTATATCAAATTTAGCCAAGGTATTAATAACGAGGTTTTCTATATTGGTAACCAGCTCTCGAACACCAATATTTTTTCTACGTAGGTTAATAAGAAAATAGGCAACTAACTGACCGGGCCCGTGATAGGTAACTTGACCACCACGGTCACTTTGAACAACAGGGATATCACCTGTATTAAGTAGGTGTTCTTCTTTACCTGCTTGGCCTTGTGTGAATACAGGATTGTGCTCAACTAACCAGACTTCATCGACAGTTTCGTCATTGCGACTATCAGTGAATTCATGCATTGCTTTCCAAATTGGTTCGTAGTCGTTAAGACCAAGATTTCGAACAATTAGATTATCTTCAATGTTAGACAAGCGGATAGCCTTGTAATGACAGTTAATAAAGTAAACACATTATAAACTTCTTTTTGTACTTCGACTATTAGATTCTCTGTATGAATTGGAATCAAAAACAGCGGCAAAGGCCGCTGTTTTTATAATGAACTTATTTGTTTGTTTATAAAACCATACGAACGATATCAATTTCACCGAGTTCTTTATAAAGTGAATCCACTTGCTCGATAGATGTTGCTGTAATCGTTACAGAGACAGAATTGTATGTCCCTTTTCCGCTTGGTTTTATCGTAGGGCTGTAATCACCAGGTGCGTATTTTTGAATTACTTGTAAAACCAGTTCTGGTAGCTCAGGTTTAGCATAACCCATAACCTTGTAGGTGAACTGACAAGGAAACTCTAACAGGTCTTTAAGCGTTGGTTGTTCTTGCATGAATTACTCCAGAGGTTTTATTTAGCAGCGCATACTACGCTCAAAAAAGATCAATCTCAAGAAAAACAAAGGCCACATTTAAGTGACCTTTTAATACAATTTGTTTATCGCTAGTTTTTAGAACCAGCTCTTAAAAAGAAGGATAAAGTAGTCAACTAGACGACTAAATACACCGCCTTTATCGACATCTTCTAGTGCAAGTAGTGGATATTCAGCGATATCTTCACCATCGACTTGATAGTAAAGCTTCCCAACTTCATCACCTTGACTAATTGGTGCCGTAAGCTCTTTTTCTAGCACGAAACTTGCTTTTAAATTCTTAGCTTGGCCTCTAGGTAGAGTGACAAACGTATCTCTCGCAACACCTAAGGCAACGTTTTCTTGTGAACCCATCCAAATACGCTCACTAACGAAGGTTTCGCCCGCTTTATGTGGAGCAACGGTTTCAAAGAAGCGGAATCCGTAATTGAGCAGTTTTTTGCTTTCTGCTTTACGCGCATTTTCGCTCTTTGTTCCCATTACTACAGCAACGAGGCGCATTTTTCCTTCAGTTGCCGAGCTGACTAGGCTGTATCCGGCTTTGCTTGTGTGGCCTGTTTTAATGCCATCCACATTCATGCTTTTATCCCACAATAAGCCGTTACGGTTGTACTGTGTTATGCCGTTGAAGGTAAATTGTTTTTCGCTATAAATCGCATACTCTTCTGGTACATCACGAATTAATGCGCGACCAAGAAGTGCCATGTCGTAAGGTGTTGAATAGAGTTCGTTATGATCTAAGCCGTGAACATTGGCAAAGTGAGTACGAGACATGCCGATCGAATTTGCCCACGCATTCATGAGGTCAACAAAGGCGTCTTCAGAACCTGCCACGTGTTCAGCCATCGCGACACAGGCGTCGTTGCCAGACTGAACAATGATACCTCGATTTAGATCCTCAACCTTAACGGTGGTGCCTACTTCGATAAACATTTTTGATGAGTCAGGATAATTTTTAGCCCACGCATTTTTACTGATGACAACTTCGTCTTGCAACGATATGTTGCCACGGGCTAGTTCTTGACCAATAACATAACTGGTCATCATCTTAGTTAAACTTGCAGGAGAAAGCTGGGTGTCTTTTTCCTTTTCGGCAATAACCTTTCCAGAGTTGAAATCAATAAGCACATAGCCTTTAGCCGCTATCTGAGGCGCATCGGGAACGACAATAGGCGCTGAATATGAAAATGGAGCAGATAGTGCAGCTGTCACGAGAAGCAATGATTTAAAAGTAAGTTTCGATTTATTCATCTGTAATATCAATTTTATTGGTTATAACACTATTTAAGCCGAAAGCCTTAATATTACAGCTTCGACAGCAATTATGGATGCACTATGACAAAAATTCGGTCAATTCGCTAGTACTGCATGATATACGTTAATTTTTGTTTTTTCTAATAAAGGCCTGCGGGTACCCATTTTTTCTCAATATTTCTAACGCATCTACGGATTCTGAATAATCTATAAATGGGCCAACGAGGACTCGATAGCTATCTTTATTTGGTTCGACATAGGTCTTCATTGAAAGAGTTTGACCAATATTTTTAGCTAAAGTTCGACTTCTTTCTTCATGATTTGATGAGGCCGTTTGAATACTATAACCAGCTGTGGCTTTTGGTGTTTTTGACAAAGGTATCTGAGGTTTTGTCGATATGTACTCTATATCAACATTTGCGGTTCCCGTATTCACGACATTTAACTTGTAAGCTGCGGCATAGCTAAGGTCGATAATCCGCCCATCGTGAAATGGCCCGCGATCATTGACACGGACAATGGTGCTTTTACCATTGTCTTTGTTGGTTACCTTAACGTAACTTGGTATAGGTAAGGTCTTATGTGCTGCAGACATGGAGTACATGTCATAGACTTCACCATTTGAAGTAAGGTGCCCATGGAACTTTTTACCGTACCAAGAGGCTTGTCCGCTCTGCTTAAAACCATCGGGATTCTTGATGATTTTGTATGAACCACCGCGCAGTTTGTAATCTCGATTTCCGCCTCGACTAAAAGGTTCATAGACGGGGTGGGCGTCTTCAATATGGTCGAGCTGTATCGGTTTTTCCGGACCCACATCATTGGATATCGAATAACGGCCGCCGGAGCTAGAGCAGGCAGCCAATAAAAGAACTAAAAGTGTACTGAGTATTGTCTGTTTTATTGTCATTATGTCGCTTTTGATAACATGCTTCTATGGGTATGGATAGACATCAAAATACCAAAGCCAGCCATTAGCGTAACCATGGATGTGCCACCATAACTGATAAGTGGTAATGGAACACCTACAACAGGTAGTATGCCACTGACCATTCCTACATTTACAAATATGTATACGAAGAAGCTTAACATGACACTTCCTGCCATCATTCTACCAAAAGCGGATTGAGATTGGCTGGCAAGATATAAACCTCGCCCAATAATGAACAGGTAAAGAGCAAATAAGCTAAGAATGCCTAGCATACCCCACTCTTCAGCGATGACTGCAAAGATAAAGTCAGTATGTCGCTCAGGTAAAAATTCTAATTGGGATTGGGTTCCTTGCAGCCAGCCTTTTCCGGCTATACCACCTGACCCAATTGCGATTTTGCTCTGAATAATATGATATCCAGCACCTAATGGGTCAGACTCTGGATTAAAAAGAGTACGTACTCTCACTTTTTGGTATTCGCGCATCAAGAAGAACCAAAGAATGGGGGCAAATGCGCCGACGGCGAGCGTAGCTGAAAAAATATAGCGCCAACTGATCCCTGCCAGAAAAATAACGAATATACCTGATGCGGCGATAAGAATAGAGGTGCCTAGATCCGGCTGCTTAGCGATCAATATAGTCGGTACACAGACCATAACCAATGAAATTATTAGCGTCTTGAATGAGGGTGGGAGAGACTGTTTACCAATAAATCTGGCTATCATTAATGGGACGGCAAGCTTGAGCAATTCTGAAGGTTGGAAGCGTATGAATCCTATGTTTAGCCAGCGCTGAGCCCCTTTTGATGACTCACCAAAAAAGAGTACACCCAATAGTAATGTTACCCCAACAATGAACAAAAAAGGCGCAAAAGCTTCGTAAGTACGTGGGGATATCTGAGCCAATAAAATCATCACGCCTAGCGCCAAAATCATTCGCATTGCTTGGCGTTCCATCATCGCTAAGTTTTGACCGCTTGCGCTGTACATGACCATGAGGCCAAATATCATTACGGCGATTAAACCTAATAGCAAAGGAAGGTCAACATGAAACCTTTCAAAGAAAACGCGGCTTTTCCCAGTAGATGGATCTAGTTTCATTACTTTTCCTCTCCATCTTCTTTGTTTAATATGACTTTATCAAATATCTTGCGCACGATAGGTGCTCCGTTAGTCGAGCCCCCTCCAGCATTTTCTAGCACAATAGTCGCGACAACTTGTGGGTCCTCTAGAGGTGCAAAACCAGTAAACAGAGCATGGTCTCTTAGGTATTCGTCAAGTTCTTCCGCGTTGTATTCTTCGTCTTCTTTTAATCCGAATACTTGTGCAGTGCCCGATTTACCACCGCTTTGATAGCCTAGTTTTTGAAATGCTCTGCGCGCGGTGCCTTTTTTACCATGGTTGACCAGATTCATTCCCTTTATTGCAATATCCCAATACTTGTCAGGAACACCCAATATTGGAGGATAATCATCGATTGGTTCAGGTGTGATGGTTTTTGTATCGGTTGTATTATCTATTGTCGCCTTCAGTAAATGAGGTGGTATGACTACGCCTCTATGAATCAGCACAGAGGTCGCCTTAGCAATTTGCATTGGCGTGGCGGTCCAGTAACCTTGTCCGATACCAACCGGAATAGTATCACCCTGGTACCAAGGGGTTCTGTGGCGAGCCATTTTCCATTCTCGGCTTGGCATATTGGCTTTACTTTCTTCATGGATATCGATACCGGTATAGTCACCAAAACCGAATTTCATCATCCAAGATGAGAGTCTATCTATGCCTAAATCATATGCTATTTGATAAAAAAAGGTGTCGACAGATTCTTCAATAGACTGAGTAATATTAATTCGACCGTGTCCCCAACGTAACCAATCTCTAAATGGTTTAGTTTTTGAATTTGGTATTTTCCAAAAGCCCGGATCATTTCGAGTGGTATAGGGTGTCACGATACCTTCTTGCAGTGCAGCAACAGCGATGAAAGGTTTCACTGTTGAAGCCGGAGGATATATGCCCAATGTCGCTCGGTTAACCAAGGGGCGGTTTTTATTATTAAGTAACTTATTGTAGGCTTTACTCGAAATACCGTGGACGAACGCATTAGGGTCATAGCTTGGTGTCGATACCATCGCTAGGATTCCGTTGTCTTTTGGATCGAGTACTACTGCGGAACCACGTCGGTTATCTAACAGTTTATAGACGTATAGTTGAACATCTATATTCAGGTTAAGAACCAAATCTTTCCCCGGGATAGGTGGGATATATTTCAGGGTTCGAATCACTCGTCCGCGACTATTGACCTCAACTTCTTGATAGCCTGCGGTGCCATGCAATACTTCTTCGTAGTAGCGCTCTATACCGAGCTTGCCGATGTCACGAGTCGCTTGGTAATTACTCTCTTTTCCTTCCCTCGCGAGTTTGAGTACATCACGATCATTGATTCTAGATACGTAGCCTAAAACATGGGTGAGTGCAGACCCATATGGGTAGAATCGCTTTAACGTCGCAGTAACTTTGATGCCTGGGAATCGATACTGATTGACAGAAAAAATAGCCACTTGTTGTTCGTTTAACTGGGTAAGTAACGGAACAGATTTGAAGCGACGTACACGTCTTCGTTCTTTGTGAAACGCTTGGATTCTCTCTGGTGGGATATCGAGTATTTTTTGCAGTTCAATCAGCGTTTCTTCGATGTTCTCTATCTTTTCAGGGATAAGTTCTAGGTTAAAAACAGGTCTATTCTCGGCTAATATTTTGCCGTTTCGGTCGTAAACTAACCCTCTATTTGGTGCGATAGGAACTATTTTTATGCGGTTATCGTTTGAACGAGTTTTATAGTCTTGATATTGGTTGACTTGGATATGGTACAAATTACCAATCAGTACCGCTATCATCGCTACAATACCAAAAAACGAAATGACAGCTCTACTTTTGAATAGTCGAGATTCTATTTGATGGTCGCGAATTTGAGTGCGTCTACGTCTCATGTCACTCTATTCTCGATGATACGGATGGTTTGTAGTGATGCTCCAAGCTCGATATAAGCTTTCAGCCATGATAACCCTAACTAAGGGGTGTGGCAGTGTTAGAGGAGAAAGAGACCAGCTCTGTTCGGCTGCAGCCTTGCAGGCAGGAGCCAACCCTTCGGGACCCCCGACCAATATTGAGACATCTCTTGCGTCTAGTTTCCAGCTTTCTAGTTGCTGCGCTAATTGTTCCGTATCCCACCGTTTCCCTGGAATGTCTAAGGTGACAACTCGGTTACCTTTTGCTACAGCCGAAAGCATGGCTTCGCCTTCCTTTTGAAGAATTCTTGCGATGTCTGCGTTCTTGCCTCTTTTACCTGCGGTGATTTCTATCAACTCTAAAGGCATATCATGGGGAAAACGGCGTTTATACTCGTTGAATCCTTCTTCTACCCATTTAGGCATTTTAGTTCCAACAGCAATCAGCTGAATCTTCAACGTTAGCTCCAGAGTTTTTCTAGTTGATATAGTTCACGATGTTCTTTCTGCATTACATGTACCATGACATCGCCCATATCTAATACTACCCACTCACCTTCTTTTTCACCGTCGATACCCAACGATGACAAACCAATACTATTTGCTTCTGATTCCATGTTGTTCGCAATAGAGGATACATGGAGTTTAGAACTGCCTGTACAGACTATCATATAATCAGTGACGCTAGATTTACCAACAACATCGATGGTAACAATATCTTCGGCTTTCATGTCGTCTGCTTTACTTGCGAGAAATGTTTTTAGGTCGTCGCTTAACAAATTAATACCTCGTTAAAATTAAAAGTGCTCACAAAAGATTATAACATTCTTTATCTTTGAATTGGCAGGTCTGGGAAAACGGCTGGAACTGAAGAGCAGAACTCCAACGAAAGTTGTGCAATGATTGGCCAAACTGAATCGTTATATTGGGTTTTCGTCGTTATTTCTGCTTGATTCAGCCCTTTGAATATCCGGCGTATTTGAATCAATTCCAATCGTTGTAGTGTTGCGCTATACAAAGGGCGTTTGCTTTGCCAAATGCGGCGTTTATCAAAAACAGAGTTGATAGAAGTATGTAGTGATTCATTTTTCAGTTCTGTTATCAAACTTACTTCGCGCTGGAAGGTTCTCAATAAAATGACAGGCTCGATACCCTCTAACTGCAACTGACGAAGAATACGTTGTGCTCGGTTGGGTTTTCCGGCTAGCAACGCATCCATCCAGTGAAATGGCGTAAAGTGATTGTGTCTGCTCAGTGACTCTTCAATTCTAATTAGGTTAAGCTCACCATCGGGATACAGCAGAGTCAGTTTCTCAAGGCTCTGAACGAGTGCAAGTAAATTGCCTTCATGCCATTGTGCAAGCATTTGAAGTGCTTGTGCATCGGGTTTAAGTTTGAGTTTTCGACATCGGTTTTGGATGAACTGAGGTAATCTTTGAATATCAGGAGAAAGACAACTTACCCAGATACCTTGTTGGTTTAATGTCTTAAACCACTTTGCGTTTTCTTGCGCTTTTGTCAACTTACTGCCGACAATAAGTAGCAAAATATCAGGATGAAGACTTTCGGCTAATTGAATAAGCTCTTTAGAAGCGGCGGCATTGATACCCGCTTCCGGGACTTCTAATTCGATAATTTGTCGGCTTGAAAATAGGCTTAGGGCATGGCAACAGTCAACAACATCATTCCAATTAATCTGAGTATCCACGGTAAAGTTATGCTTTTCATCAAACCCCGCCATTTTTGCTGTGGCAATAATGGCGTCACGGCTTTCTTGAACGAGCAGCGGCTCATTGCCAAAAACGAGATAGCTGTTATGCAATTGCCTGCTTAGTTGGTCAAGTAGCTTGTCCGCAAAGATGCGCATTCTGTCAATTACTCGCTTTTAATGTCAATCTGTGACGAGGTGACTTCTTTGTCGTTTGCAATAGTTTCAGTTGGGCTAGAAAGGTTGGTATCGACGTTTTCTTCAGTATCAAATACCATTTCACCTTCAATGATTTGCTGTTTTACTCGCGCCATTTGTCGCATAATTAGAGAGGCGGCTTGTAGGCGCATTTCATCTTCAATCATATCTTTTTCGACAGATTTTGCTAACGCTGTACTTGGATTGTCGAGATAATTCCGAGTGACAGTGGTGGAGTAAGTTTTTGTGCCAAGTTCCGGAATTGTGATCCGATAAGAGGTGTTATAAGTGAGTGCTTTTTCAGCTGCGCGGCTGTTTTGGTATAGTGATAAAGTGCTTTCACTGACGCTCTCACTGACCAGGTGTAAATTTGGAATGCTCGCGGAAGGGGGAATCACTTGAATGTTATTTAACCTAAGTTGAGCATCTACATTTCTAGTTAACTGACTATATTTATCGAAGCTGGTGAAGGAAAGCTTTGATATTTCGTCAGGTATTAAATAGTCGCCACGTAGGTGAAAACCACAGGCAGATAACACCACTGAAAATAGTACAACAACCATAACTTTAATTGAAATTTTGAAGGAAATTGGTTTCACAAAAATACTCTCTGCTTTTTATATTTATCTAATAAGAATCTAGTGTTCTAATTCCGATTAGATAAATATAAACAGGATGAATGCACATCCTGTTTATTGACCGCTAAACCTTAATTAAGTTCTCGAACGAATTAGTTCGCAACGATATTAAGTAATTTACCTGGTACATAGATAACCTTACGAATGGTTTTGCCATCAGTGAATTTAGTTACATTCACGTCATTCAATCCAAGGCTTTCAACGTGTTCTTTTGTTGCGTCAGCAGCAACAGTAAGTTTTGCTCTAAGTTTACCATTGACCTGCACAACAATAAGCTTTTCGTCTTCTACCATCGCTTCATCATCAGCTGTTGGCCAGATGGCAGTGTCTATTGCTGATTCGCCTAAAGTTTCCCATAATTCATAAGAGATATGAGGTGTAATAGGGTACAACATACAAACAACCGCTTTTAAAGCTTCATCCAGAATGGCCCTGTCTTGCGGCATGTCCTGAGGTGCTTTTGCTAATTTGTTCATCAATTCCATGATGGCGGCAATCGCGGTATTGTATGTTTGACGACGTTCAATATCATCCGTTACTTTGGCAATCGTTTTATGTACATCACGACGTAACGCTTTCTGGTTGCCATTCAATGCCGAGCTATCTAACGTTTCGCTAGCCCCCTTTGATGTGTGCTCGTTAACCAGTTTCCACACACGTTTAAGAAAACGGTTCGCACCTTCAACGCCAGACTCTTGCCATTCTAAGGTCATATCGGCAGGAGAGGCGAACATCATAAATAAACGCACTGTATCTGCGCCATATTTATCCACCATCTCTTGGGGATCGATGCCGTTGTTCTTGGACTTAGACATTTTCGTCATGCCAGTATGAACAACCTCGTTGCCATCCATATCTACGGCCTGAACAATACGGCCTTTCTCATCACGCTCAATAGTAACGTCTGTTGGTGAAACCCAGACTTTTGTTCCTTTTTCCGTGGTGTAGTGATAAGCATCTGCAAGCACCATACCCTGACAAAGTAGTTTCTTAAACGGTTCGTCGCTCTTAACCATTCCAGCATCACGGAGCAGTTTATGGAAGAAACGAGAATAGAGCAGGTGCATACATGCGTGCTCAATACCGCCGACATATTGGTCAACAGGTAACCAGTAATTAGCCGCATCGGAATCAAGCATCTCATCAGCTTGTGGCGAACAGTAGCGAGCGTAATACCACGAAGACTCCATAAAGGTGTCGAAAGTATCCGTTTCGCGTAAGGCTGGTTCACCATTAAAGGTTGTCTCTGCCCACGCTTTGTCTGCTTTGATCGGGCTAGTCACGCCATCCATCACTACATCTTCTGGAAGAATAACTGGCAGTTGGTCGGCTGGCACAGGATGGACTTCACCATCTTGTGTAGTGACCATTGGGATGGGTGTACCCCAATAGCGTTGACGGGAGACACCCCAATCACGAAGGCGGAAATTGACGGTTTTCTTACCTTTGTTCTCAGACTCGAGTTTTGCTGCAATCGTATCAAAAGCATCTTTGAATGCGAGGCCATCGAATTCGCCAGAGTTGAATAGCACGCCTTTTTCAGTGTAGGCCACTTCAGAAACATCGAGCTCGCTGCCATCTTCTGGTTTGATCACTGGCGCAATGTCTAGGCCATATTTGGTTGCAAATTCGTAGTCACGTTGGTCGTGTGCTGGTACGGCCATTACTGCACCAGTACCATAATCCATCAGTACAAAGTTGGCGACATAGATAGGTACTTCACGGCCATTAAGGGGATGGACAGCCTTAAGGCCTGTGTCCATTCCTTTTTTCTCCATCGTTGCGAGTTCAGCTTCGGCTACTTTGTTGTTTTTGCATTCATCAATGAACTGGGCAAGTGGAGCATTGTTCTGAGCTGCGAGTGTCGCCAGTGGGTGACCAGCAGCGACGGCGACATAAGTTACACCCATTAAGGTGTCTGGGCGAGTTGTGTAGACTTCTAAGTCAGCTTGGTTGCTAACTTCGAATGTGAGTTCTACACCTTCAGAACGGCCAATCCAGTTACGCTGCATGATCTTAACTTTTTCAGGCCAACCGTCTAAGTTGTCTAATTCGTCAAGAAGCTCCTGAGCGTATGACGTGATTTTAATAAACCACTGCGGGATCTCTTTTTGTTCTACTGGGGTATCACAGCGCCAGCAACATCCGTCTTCTACCTGCTCATTAGCAAGAACGGTTTGGTCGTTAGGGCACCAGTTAACGGAAGAGGTTTTTTTATAAACTAAGTCTTTGTTGTATAGCTGAGTGAAAAACTCTTGTTCCCAGCGGTAGTACTCTGGCGTGCAGGTAGCGAATTCGCGCTTCCAATCGTAGCCAAAACCGAGCAATTTAAGCTGGTTTTTCATGTATTCGATATTTTCATATGTCCAAGGCGCGGGTGCCGTTTTATTTTTTACTGCGGCATTTTCTGCAGGCAAACCAAACGCATCCCAGCCAATTGGCTGCATAACGTTTTTACCTTGTAGACGCTGGAAACGAGAGACTACATCACCGATAGTGTAGTTACGCACGTGACCCATGTGGAGTCGTCCACTTGGATAAGGGAACATGGAGAGACAGTAAAATTTTTCTTTACTTGGGTCTTCGGTTACGACGAATGTTTTATTGTCGTCCCAGTGCTTTTGAACTTTTTGTTCAATCTCTTGCGGGTTATATTGCTCTTGCATCTATGAAATCCGGTTATCTTGGAATATGTGAGATCGGTTCGATCAGATTTGTATTGATCGGCATAGAATACCTAAAGCAAGCACGTACAACAAGCTACAATAAAGATAAGATTGTACGAACTCGACGGAATATAACGGAGGTACTCTATGCCAAAGCGCAAACTAGGTTATGAAGAGAAGTTCGAAGAGGTAGTTGAAGCACTGAAGCAGAGCCCAGAGGAACTTAAAAAAGCACTAGAAACCTCTGGAGAGGTCGCTCACGCAGCCAGTGATATGACTAAGGACGAAATCGCTCTTGTTTCGGCCTATGTTAAATCAGATTTGAAAGAGTTTGCAGATAATTATCAAGAAAGCAAAGAAAGCCCATTCTCCATCATGGTTGCCGATTCAATTTGGCAGGCTCTACTCGATATTACCGATCGTACTAAAGTAGAGTGGGTGGAGTTGTTTGAAGATTTGGAGCATCAAGGCGTCTACCAAGTTGGTGATGTGATTGGCTTGGGTCATCTGATTTGTGAGAAGTGCGGGCAAAAAACGCGATATATTCACCCTACAACCGTCCATTCATGCAGTAATTGCGGTGGACAGGCGTTTACTCGAGTTTCTTTGAAACCGTAGTGCTGATTCTATTACGTATCATTGTGTAAAAATAAAACGTAAAGAAGAAAGCCTCAATGGTGAGGCTCTCTTCTTATGTAATTAATCTCGAATTATGGACCAGCCAGTAGGTAGTGGCGTTTCTGTGAATGTTGCAATCGCATTGTCTTGAGCATCGCTCCCAAAATTGACAAATTCAGCTTTAAAAGAAGTTTCATTATTGAATTTTTTGGTGTTGTGACCTGTTAATGTATAGCGGGTTGCTAGTACTCGGTTTTCTTCTATATTAACCTTTAGGTCGGCATCCATCTCCAGATAGCTAGAAGAGCCGTTGAATATTCTCCCCTTATGTGCATAACAGCGGAATTTATCGATATGATAACTCCCAGGTTGAATATTGGTAAGTAGGCCAATGCCCGTAAAACTGCCCGATTTGTTTTCGGTAACAGAAATTCGAAATTCCTCGCTGGTATTGCCAAAATCGAATGAAATTCTGCTGCAAGGATGTTTAGAAGTATTCGTGAACTCAAATTCAATAGGAAATAAAATGGCTCCACTACCATCCGGTTGATTTAATGTATTAGTTTGACATCCTAAAAGGGATAACGAAGTTACGACTAGGGCAATATTAATTGGTTTAGTTCGGCGCATGTGGACTCCTTAAACATAGTGATTGAGCAATATTGCAAAACTACCAAGTTAGAGGAATAGCATTTATACGCCTTATTTTCGGATCAATGCGAATTTAGCTAACGAAATTACTAAGGACATGATTAAAAACATGACCATAGGCCATGAACCTAAGGTAAGGAAGGGGGTGCTTCCTTTGCTTGATGTCACTTCTGCTCTTAACACCGCCGTTTCAAATTGTGGGATCTGTGCGATGATTTTTCCCTTGTAATCGGTAATGGCCGTTACGCCATTGTTGGTTGCACGAATAACAGGCTTACCGGTTTCTAATGCCCTCATCTGAGCGATCTCCATGTGTTGAAGAGGCCCTATCGAATCCCCAAACCACGCATCGTTAGACAAAGTTAAAATGAAGTTTGTGTTTTGATTGATGTTTTTTCTAACCTGTTCTCCAAAAATGATCTCGTAACAGAGTGCAGTGACAAAATATCGGCCTTTGCCCACGATGTTGTTTTGCACTAAATCACCACGATTAAATGAAGACATGGGCAGATTGAATAATGGCGCTATAGGGCGGAGTATGTCTGCGAATGGTACAAACTCTCCAAATGGAAGTAAGTGGTGTTTATTGTATCTAGGTTGAGTCTCGTAATTGTATTCACCTGACGGTGTATCACCTAAGGTTATGACGCTGTTATGATAATTTCCGGAAGAATTTTGTGTTACGACACCGGTAATGAGGGCGGTTTCATTCATACGAGCCGCTTTATCAACATTAAGTAGAAAACTGGGTAGTTCCCTTTCCAAAGCGGGTATCGCCGCTTCAGGCCAAATGACAATATCCGCGTCCCAATTGACTCGGCTTAGGTCCAAAAATTTCATTAAGGTTGGCCAACGTTCACTCGGTAACCATTTTTTTTCTTGAGAAACATTACCTTGAATTAGAGCAAATGAAGTACGAGTAGATTCATCTGGAACGACCCAATCCACTAGTTTAAGGCCGTAGGCGCTTAAGAATATAATCAAAGGAAGGACGAGACCGATCGGTTTTCGCTTTACTAGCACCCAAACTGACCCGCTAGCGCTCAACATTATTGCTAATGTTATGAGTTGGACACCACCGATTGGCGCTAAGCCGGAAAGAGGTGATTCGAGCTGACTGTAGCCCAGTAAAATCCATGGGAATCCAGTCATTACCCAACCTCGGGCCAAATCAGTTAATAGCCACAAAGATGGAACTGCCAGTAGGTAACGTGTTTTATTGTTTTCAGGGAAGAATCGATTTGTAAGCCCTGCGAATAATGCCGGATAAATCGATAGGTACGAAACTAATAGAATCATTAAAAAAAGACTGGCGACTTTAGGCATGCCACCAAAGGTATCAATACTGATATGTACCCAGCTAATACCGACTGAAAACTGACCTATACCAAACATAAAGCCAGTAAGTGCAGCCGCTTTCCACGTCTTGTTGTGAATGAGTAGAATAAAAATAATAGGGCTGATAAATGCCATCGGCCATATTTGATAGGGGGCAAATGCAAGAGTTGTGGAAGCGCCAACAAAAGCGGCCAAGATAGGCCGCAATAGGCGATGATATTTTTTTGTCATCATCTAATCTTATAAGTGAGTCATTTTACTCTTCAGTATTGGAAGAGGCATCCTCTTCCGGAATGGTGACTTGTAATTGTATTACTCTTCGATTATCCGCCGCAGCAACTTTAAAGTAATAATGACCAATCTCTACCGCTTCACCACGGGATGGTAAGTGACCGAAACTCGTCATCACCATACCGCCGATGGTATCTATTTCATCATCACTGAACTTGGTACCGAATCGGTCATTAAAATCGTCAATTGTCGTTAATGCTTTAACCGAAAACGTATGTTTACTGAGTTGACGGATATCTTCTTCTTCTTCGTCGTCAAACTCGTCTTCTATCTCACCTACGATCTCTTCCAAAATATCTTCGATTGTGACTAACCCTGATACCCCACCAAATTCATCTACGACTATTGCCATGTGATAACGTTCCTCACGGAACTCTTTTAATAATCGATCAACACGCTTACTTTCCGGCACAACGACGGCCTGACGTATCACTTTATTGATGTCAAACTCTTCACTTCCAGAGCCTAAATATTTAAGTAAGTCCTTCGCTAGTAGAATGCCTTCGACATGGTCTTTGTCTTCGCTGATTACAGGATAACGAGAATGCGTTGCTTCTGTAATTAGAGTGACTAGCTCATCAAGATTATGTTCTTTTTCAGCAGTAACCATTTGAGAGCGCGGTATCATAATATCTCGTACACGCATCTCTGCAATTTCCATCACACCTTCTAACATATCTCGGGTGTCATGGTCGATAAGGTCATTAATTTCTGAATCTCGTATTACATCTACAAGTTCTTGGCGATCTTTTGGTTCACCCTGAAATATTTGGCCTAGGCGTTCAAAGAAGGACTTTCTACTCGGACCTTCTGATTTCCCATTATTCCCTTCGGAATTGGGAGAGTTTTCGTCGTTCATGGTTTCTCATATGTTAACGCTATCAGATGTGTGATAGCTCACTTCTCATCGATATAAGGGTCATCGAATCCCATATTTTGCATGATTTCTGTTTCGAGAGATTCCATCTCTTCCGCTTCTTCATCATCGATATGATCATAACCTAGCAGATGAAGTGCACCATGTACAACCATATGCGCCCAATGTGCAGAAAGTGGTTTATTCTGTTCTTGTGCTTCTTTTTCTACGACCTGTTTACAGATAATGAGATCACCCAATAGGTCAAGTTCAATTTCTGGCGGTGCCTCGAAAGGAAATGAGAGTACATTGGTGGGTTTGTCCATTCCTCTGTACTCACTATTCAACTGCTGACTTTCTTTTTCGTCAACTAGGCGGATAGTGACTTCTGCTTGTGGCTGAAAAAGACGAACGGTTTCGGATAGCCATGTATGAAAGTCATTCTTACTTGGCAGATCAATATTGTTAGTTACCGCGATCTGTAGATCCAATTCAATTGTCATTGTGTGCCCTTGGCTTATTAGTTTGTCTTTTGTGCTTCTAAAAGACGTGCATCACGTTCTTCATTTCTGCGCTTTTCGATTTCATTTCGTTCTTTTTGATCTTTGGCTTCCCATTTTTCATATGCGTTAACTATCCTAGCGACTACTGGGTGCCTAACGACATCATCTGCAATGAAGAAATTGAAGCTTATTTCATCGACCTCGGAGAGAACCTCTACAGCATGACGCAAACCTGATTTTGCTCCACGGGGTAAATCAATCTGCGTCACGTCTCCGGTAATCACTGCACGGGAGTTAAAACCAATACGAGTCAAGAACATTTTCATTTGTTCTACGGTGGTATTCTGGCTTTCATCAAGAATGATAAATGCATCGTTAAGAGTTCTTCCACGCATATAAGCTAGTGGAGCAACCTCAATCACATTTCGTTCGATAAGTTTTTCAACACGTTCAAAGCCAAGCATTTCAAATAGCGCATCATAAAGGGGGCGCAGGTAAGGGTCGACTTTTTGGCTCAAATCACCGGGTAAAAATCCTAGTTTTTCACCCGCTTCTACCGCTGGGCGAGTTAATAGAATGCGACGGACTTCTTGTCTTTCCAATGCGTCAACCGCTGCCGCAACGGCTAAGTAGGTTTTGCCAGTACCAGCAGGGCCAATGCCGTAGGTTATATCGTGCGTGACGATATTCACTAGGTATTGAGCTTGGTTAGGTGTTCGGGGCTTAATGACGCCTTTTTTTGTTTTAATAAAGACTTCTTTGCCATGTTCAATAGTGGCTTCAGCCGTTTGTTCAAGGACACCAGACTCTTTAATTGCTAGATGGATCTGCTCTGGTTCTATATCTGGGATGTTGCCTCTTATAGGCGCTGTATTAACATAAACTGTTCTAATGATGTCGAGCGTTGCGGCGGCGATATGTGATTTACCAACAATTGAGAATGCGTTACCACGATGGTTTATTTCGACGCCAAGTCTACGTTCTAGGTGTTTGATATTGTCATCGAATGGGCCACAAAGGCTGGACAGACGGTGATTGTCGGAAGGTTCTAGATCTATCTCTAGCGTCAATATTTTATTGCTCAATTTTGCCTCTCATTGTTGCCTTTTACTTCGCTAGCAGGAGAGCTAGCTAGGAGCCCGGTTTCGATCGGGCTCTGGCTTACTTTTAAGATAGCTTAAGGTGTAAATGTTGCAACACCTAACTCGTCTTCTTTACGTGATTTTAACATCATATCAGTCGGCGTGGTTGCTATGCGTAAATTCATATCTTGTTCTGTACGTACTAGATCGCCACGAAGCGAGTTAGAGAATACATCGGTAATATTTACATCAACAAACTGGCCGATAAGATCGGCGGAACCCTCAAAGTTTACTACGCGATTATTTTCAGTACGTGCACGTAATTCCATCAAGTTTTTCTTCGACGGTCCTTCAACGAGAACGCGTTGTTCCGTGTTTAGCATTTGGCGAGAATAACGCATCGCTTGGCTATTTATCTGTTGTTGTAATTCGAACAGACGGTCTTTTTTCACTTGTTCTGGTAAATCACAAGGGTAATCAGCAGCAGGTGTGCCCGGACGAGGGGAGAACACAAAGCTGAAGCTCATATCAAAGTCGACATCTTTGATAAGTTTCATTGTGCCCTGAAAATCGATATCGCTCTCTCCCGGAAAACCAACGATAAAATCAGAGCTGATTTGGATGTCCGGACGCGCTTTACGTAGTTTTCGAATGATGGATTTATATTCGATAGCGGTGTGAGGACGCTTCATCATGGTAAGAATACGATCGGAGCCGCTTTGAACGGGGAGATGTAAAAAACTGACCAGTTCAGGCGTATCTTCGTAAACGGCAATGATATCGTCGGTAAACTCTAGTGGGTGGCTAGTAGTAAAACGCAAACGGTCGATACCGTCGATTGAAGCAACAAGGCGCAGTAAATCTGCAAAAGAACAGATATCACCGTCATGAGTTGGACCTCGGAACGCATTGACGTTTTGACCGAGTAAGTTGACTTCTCTTACACCTTGTTCTGCTAGTTGAGCGACTTCATAGAGAACATCGTCCATTGGACGGCTTACTTCCTCTCCACGCGTATAAGGCACAACACAGTATGTGCAGTACTTAGAGCAACCTTCCATAATTGAGACAAATGCCGTTGCGCCGTCAGCGCGCGGTTCTGGCAGGTTATCGAATTTTTCGATTTCAGGGAATGAGATATCCATGACTGGGACATGGTCACTTTGTGATGCTTTGATCATTGCTGGAAGACGATGCAAAGTTTGAGGACCAAAAATTACGTCTACAAACGGCGCACGTTCGCGAATATGCTTGCCTTCTTGAGTGGCAACGCAACCCCCAACCCCTATCACAACACCCTCTTTTTTATCTTTGAGGGTTTTCCAACGGCCAAGCTGATGAAATACTTTCTCTTGCGCTTTTTCGCGAATTGAGCAGGTATTTAGAAGTAAGACATCTGCCTCTTCTGGAATGTCGGTTAGCTCATAACCGTTGGCGGCATTAAGCAGATCGGCCATTTTAGACGAATCATATTCGTTCATCTGGCAACCCCAAGTTTTAATTAGCAGTTTCTTACTCATTTTACATTCGCTCGTTTTCAGTGTTCAATTTAGTGAGCATGGTGCTCATATTTATCGTGCCAAAAGGTGGCAAGCCGAGTATTGTACTGCTTTAAAAACCGCCTGACCAGAGGTTGAATAAATGATTTTAAAATCGATTGAAAGACCTTGTCAATGCTATGGTTACTTGGCTGCGTTGTCGTTTACTGGTTTCAGTGGCTAAGATAGAAAAGTCACTGATTTGAGAATGTATAGAAGAGAAGAAGTAGCTGAAATGGAACGATATGATTTAGTCATTATTGGCGGTGGAATGGTAGGTGCTGCCGTTGCCTTAGGTGCGTTGAAGCAAGGTAAAAAAATCGCGCTCGTTGAAGGCGTTGAACCGCAACCATTTGAAACGTCTCAAGCTATGGGTATTCGTGTGTCGGCGATTTCCAAAGCATCAGTGGCGTTGCTTGAATCACTCGATACTTGGGAACAAGTAACAGCAATGCGAGTTTGCCCCTATCGTCGTTTGGAAACATGGGAACATCCAGAGTGTCGGACTAAGTTTAATGCTGAGTCGTTAGGGTTAGACGTATTAGGTTATATTGTTGAAAATAGATTGGTTCAACTGGCTTTATGGACACAAGCTAAGCAATATTCCAACTTGGAATCTTTTTGTCCAGATAGCTTACACTCCATTGAATTTGGTGAGGATAGCAATGTCGTCACTCTTTCTTCTGGTCAACAATTAGAAGCGAGTTTGGTGATCGGTGCGGATGGTGCAAATTCGAAGGTTCGAAGTCTTGCTGGTATCGGTATTACTGCATGGGATTATCGTCAGGATTGTATGCTTGTTAATGTCGAGACGGAGAAGCACCAACAAGATATTACTTGGCAATGGTTTACTCCTAGTGGACCCCGCTCATTTTTACCTCTCAAAGGCAATCAAGCCTCTTTAGTTTGGTACGATTCGCCGAAAAGAATTAAGCAACTCATCTCAATGAAACATGACGCTCTGCATAAAGAAATTGAAACTCACTTTCCGACTGAGCTTGGTAATATTAAGGTGTTGCAGGCAGGAGCATTTCCATTAGTTCGCCGACATGCGCAAAGTTACTTTAAAAACCGTTGCGTTCTTGTGGGGGATTCTGCTCATACAATCAACCCTCTAGCCGGGCAGGGCGTTAATCTTGGTTTTAAAGATGTGTCCGTGCTGCTGGATATCCTAAATAAGCAAGATTGGTATTCAAAAGACACGTTAAAACAATATGAACTGAGACGACGACCAGATAACTTGTTGATGCAATCAGGCATGGATTTTTTCTATAAAGTGTTCAGCAACGATGCTGTACCGCTAAAGTTCGCTCGAAATACAGTGCTGAAAGTGGCGAATAATTTAGGGCCAATAAAAGAAAGGGTACTTAAATACGCATTGGGACTTTAGATATAAAAAAAGCACTCAATGAGTGCTTTTTTTATAATGGTGCGGAAGGAGAGACTTGAACTCTCACACCTTACGGCGCCAGAACCTAAATCTGGTGCGTCTACCAATTCCGCCACTTCCGCAAAACATTGTTGTAGATAAATTTGAGATGGTGCGGAAGGAGAGACTTGAACTCTCACACCTTGCGGCGCCAGAACCTAAATCTGGTGCGTCTACCAATTCCGCCACTTCCGCATCTCAAATTGTCTACAGACCTATCGGCTAATTGGTAAAAGCAAATAAGCTTGAATAAATGGTGGCTACGACGGGATTCGAACCTGTGACCCCATCATTATGAGTGATGTGCTCTAACCAACTGAGCTACGTAGCCATCACATTAGGCTTTCAGCCTAATACTTAAGGAAATTAAGGACGTCTAATTTCCAGTAAAATAGTCGAGTTGCTAGTTAGGTTATACTCGCATTACTCAAACCACTTACAAATATGATTGGATTACCTGCTAGATTTTAAACTAAAGGGAACCAGTGAATGCTGGCATCAAAAGTCTCTAGTGGTTAATACAACCATTTACAAATATGGCTGGGTTACCTGGATTCGAACCAGGGAATGCTGGCATCAAAAGCCAGTGCCTTACCGCTTGGCGATAACCCAACAAATATGGTGCGGAAGGAGAGACTTGAACTCTCACACCTTGCGGCG
>NZ_JBCDMC010000016.1:0-76919 GCF_042465995.1 Vibrio frigidus
CGATTTAAAGTGAAGAGTCAAATACTTTTTCATTTTAATTTCGAAGGCTTTTTCAAGCTGCTCGTCTTACTGATTTATCCGCAAAGCCTTGTGGGCTCTACCGTGTCAGTGAGGCGCATTATAGAGACATGAATCACATTGGCAACCCCTTTTTGCACTTTTTTCGAATTTAATTTCTATTCGAACAAAATTGACTCAATAAGGGGTAAAAAGACGAGTTTTGTTTACATTTCTTTAATAGATTGGGCGTATTTCGTAACTTTATCCCAGTTAGTGTATTCAATCTCTTTACTAGAATCCGTTTCTCCCCCCGTCATTTTCATAATGAGTTGAATCATGACTCTATCGATGAACTTATACTTGGGATAACGAAGGGCGCCCGCAAATACACCTTGTAGTTTTGGTGTCCAAGGTGATTTTTTTAGGAAGGTACGCATGTAAGCGCTCCCTTCTGGTGTATCTTTACCTTGGTCTTCCTTACGAGCGGTTAGGTTTACGCAAAAGAAGGCGACTTTATAATGGTTCAACGCTTTTAAGTTACGCCCTATAAAACGGTAAAGGTTTTTACTCAGATGCCCATAGCGAATAGATGCGCCAATAACGACCTTATTGTAAGCGGCAAAGTCGACGTCTGCTTTATCGTCGAGATTTTGAAACTCACATTCAAACTCTGGTAGCTCATTTTGAATATGTTGGCAGATCTTGACAGTCTGACCATCGGTTGTCGCATATAAAAAAAGGATTTTTTCCACTGACTTTCCCTTAACTACGCCAAAAGGTAGGCGTGAATAAAATTAATAGAGTAAATATTTCCAGTCGACCAAATAACATGGACACGACTAATACCCATTTGGCTTTGTCATTGACATCACCATAGTGTAACGCAACGTCTCCTAGTCCAGGACCAAGGTTATTCAATGTTGATGCAACGGCAGAAAAAGCGCTGAGTTCATCAATACCCGTTGCGATCAAGGCCAACATGCAGATAACAAATACCAATGCATATGCAGAGAAAAAGCCCCATACCGCATCAACCACTCGCTGTGGCAATGCACTGTCCCCAAGCTTTATCGTAAACACAGCTCTAGGGTGGATCAGTCGCTTAATTTCACGGGAGCCTTGCAAGGTAAGTAATAAGATGCGAATTACCTTCATTCCTCCACCTGTAGATCCTGCACACCCTCCTATAAAAGAAGAGAATAACAGCAGCACGGGTAAGAATAGAGGCCACTCAGAAAAGCCCGTCGTGGTAAACCCGGCGGTAGTCGAGATAGATACCGTCTGAAACAATGCTTGGTCAAAGGCATCATATATAGAGATATAAGATTGGTGCATCAGCAATAGAAGAAAACAAATCAGAAACAGTATTGCTTGGATCGTGAAGAACGCTCTAAATTCTGGATCTTTAATATAATACTTAGGATGCACCCCACCTGAAGAGAAAGCAGCAAAATGCAAAGAGAAGTTACAACCTGAAATAAGCAGGAATACCACCGTAATCATATTGATAGCATGACTGTCGAAATACCCCATACTAGCGTCATGGGTTGAGAACCCACCAATAGCAATCGTTGAGAAGCTGTGGCAAATAGCATCAAATGCACTCATACCTGCAAGCCAGAATGCACCTGCACAGGCTAAGGTTAAGCTCAGGTAAATATACCAAAGCGCTTTAGCTGTTTCTGCGATTCTCGGAGTCATCTTACTGTCTTTAACTGGCCCAGGTATTTCTGCTCTATAAAGCTGCATTCCACCAATACCTAGAACAGGAAGTATCGCTACCGCTAGCACGATTATTCCCATCCCACCAAACCACTGTAAAAACTGGCGATAGAATAGGATTGCTTTGGGTAGATCATCTAAACCAACGATAACCGTCGCGCCCGTAGTAGTTAAAGCAGAGAAAGATTCAAAAAAGGCATCGGTAACGGTGATTGCTGGATCTTCAGATATGAGAAAAGGTAACGCGCCAGCACTTCCTATAACGGTCCAAAAAAGGACAACGATAAGAAAGCCGTCGCGAGCTTTTAGGTCTTTTTTGTGTCTACGATTGGGGAACCAACATGCCGTTCCACAAAACAACAAAACAAAAAAGGTACTGACAAATGGAACACCCGCACCATCCCGATAGACCAAAGCAACAAATGCTGGCGCTAACATAGATATACTGAATAAGGCCAGTAACAAGCCGACTATGCGGATAATTGAACGAAATTGCATATTTGCATTATGAAGCTGAGCTTCTAACTTCCTAGTTATCTTTTCATTGGGGTGGCGGTATCTTGAGAAACAATAATCCTCGCACCACTTTTATTGATGACACTTAGCGTAAAGTCCGAAACCTGTCGCTTTTCTATTTCTAATGTCATCTCAATCTGTTCAAAAAACTCTGTATTCAAAGCCGACGCTTCATATTGCGCCATTATATTTTTTAATAGGGGCATAAACGAGTAGTCTAACCTTAGTTGCAACTGAGTGTTGATTTTTTTCTCTAGAGTTTGAAGTCGTTTAAGTGCTTGCTGTACGCCACCACCATATGCCTTAACCAATCCCCCGGTTCCTAACTTTATTCCTCCAGAGTATCGAGTAACGACTGCAACCATCTCGCCCACACCTGAGCCACTAAGCTGAGCTAAGATTGGCTTACCTGCTGTGCCTGACGGCTCACCATCGTCACTAAAGCCCCACATCATTGAATCATCAGCTCTGCCAGCCACAAACGCCCAACAATGATGTCGAGCACCAGAGTGTTTTCCTTTTACCTCTTCAATAAAGCTCTTGGCCGCTTCTATTGTAGGTGCATGAGCAAGTTGAGTAATAAAAAAGCTTTTTTTAATCTCTTCTTCAAACTCAACGGACTCGGCTGGAATTCGATACGGTTGGTCGTTCATCTTTAACTTATCTAACGTACTAATTTAACTAGTCTATCACGATAAAAACCCACCTATACCAAAAAACCAACATCACAAATGTTAAACGCTTGTTTGAATTTTGTTGATATTTTGATTTCAGTGGTTCAAAATCAATCATCTGGTCAAACCAGAATTTTGTCAAACAGAGCAAGAATAAATAAGAAATGGACTCTCGATAGCAAATACGCATTGCTTTTTTACGGAGAAAGATAATGATTTACCAAGCCACTACCCTACAGGTAAGAGAATTGAACGACGGCATTGCCGAGTTGAGCTTTTGTGCACCCGCCTCAGTGAACAAACTTGATTTAGGAACGCTAGAATCACTCGATCAAGCTCTTGATGCCCTTAAAAATCACTCAAGCTTAACTGGTCTCATTCTAAGTTCAGATAAAGATACTTTTATTGTGGGCGCCGATATAACGGAGTTTTTAGGTTTGTTCGCTAAACCAGAAGAAGAGCTCGATCAATGGGTGCAGTATGCAAATAGTATTTTCAACAAACTAGAAGATCTACCCGTCCCCACCCTTTCAATGATAAAGGGTTACGCTCTAGGTGGTGGATGCGAGTGCGTATTGGCTACAGATTTTCGTATTGGTGACAAAACCACAAGCATAGGTTTACCAGAAACACAGCTAGGCATTATGCCTGGGTTTGGTGGGTCTGTTCGCATGCCTCGTTTGGTTGGTGCTGATACAGCGATGGAACTCATTACCACAGGCAAGCCAAAACGCGCTGATGACGCGCTTAAAATAGGTTTGCTTGATGCGGTTGTTGATACAGACGCGCTACTCGAGTCGGCAATTAACACAATTACTCAGGCAAAAAATGAACAACTCGATTGGCAGGCTCGCCGTAAACAAAAAACCTCCGCGTTAACACTAAGTAAGCTAGAAGCCATGATGAGTTTTACAATGGCAAAAGGCTTAGTCATACAAAAAGCGGGACCACATTACCCTGCACCAATAACCTCGGTGGTAGCAATAGAAGAAGCCGCTACCTGTAGCCGAAATGCCGCATTAGATATCGAGCGTAAACACTTTATCAAACTGGCAAAATCGGAAGAAGCTAAATCCCTTGTTGGATTATTTTTAAATGATCAACACATAAAAGGGATTGCCAAAAAGGCCGCAAAATCTGCAAATAAAAAGACAGAAAGAGCAGCGGTACTTGGCGCTGGTATTATGGGCGGTGGTATCGCTTACCAATCCGCGCTCAAGGGCGTACCCGTGATGATGAAAGATATCGCTCAGGCCTCACTTGATTTAGGTATGAAAGAAGCCTCAAAGTTACTAAACAAACAGCTATCAAGAGGTCGTATCGACGGTTTCAAGATGACCGGTATTCTTTCTTCTATTACACCGAGTCTTCATTACGCAGGCATTGAACAATCCGACATTATTGTTGAAGCCGTTGTTGAAAACCCTAAAATTAAAGCCTTCGTATTGAGCGAAGTCGAAGCATACGCATCAGAAGATAGCGTCATCGCCTCCAATACTTCTACGATACCAATCAACCTACTTGCCAAATCACTTAAACGCCCAGAAAACTTCTGTGGGATGCATTTCTTTAACCCCGTTCACCGTATGCCATTGGTAGAGATTATTCGCGGTGAAAAAACATCCGAAGAGACGATTAATCGTGTTGTGGCTTATGCAGCAAAAATGGGCAAATCCCCTATTGTTGTTAATGATTGTCCGGGTTTCTTTGTCAACCGCGTACTTTTCCCATATTTCGGTGGGTTTAGTGCACTCCTAAAAGATGGGGCAGACTTCACTAAAGTAGACAAAGTGATGGAAAAGAAATTTGGCTGGCCAATGGGACCCGCTTATTTGCTTGATGTCGTGGGAATTGATACTGCTCATCATGCACAAGAAGTTATGGCTCAGGGCTTTCCAGAAAGAATGTCAAAACAAGGTAAAGACTCTATAGGGGCACTCTTTGAAGCCAACAAATTTGGCCAAAAGAATGGTCATGGTTTCTACGCATACTCTGTCGATAAAAAAGGTAGACCTAAAAAATCATTATCTGAAGATGTTTTGCCACTTCTTGAATCTGTTTGTGCGAATAAACAAGCCTTTGATGATGACACAATTATCCAAAGAATGATGATTCCTATGATTAACGAAGTCGTGCTTTGCTTAGAAGAAGGCATTATTGCGTCACCACAAGAAGCCGATATGGCCTTGATATATGGTTTAGGTTTCCCTCCATTTAGAGGTGGTGTATTCCGCTATATAGACAGTATTGGAGCAAAACACTATGTTGAAATGGCGGCGCAATACAAAGCATTGGGCCCACTCTATGAAGTCCCTCAAATGCTATTAGATATGGCAGAAAACGATGGCGTATTCTACCAAGCTCAACAAACTGGCTCACTTTAATCACTTTTGGAAAAGGAATCTCACAATGAATAATGTTGTTATTGTTGATTGTCTTCGTACACCGATGGGTCGTTCCAAAGGTGGTGCATTTCGCAACGTTAGAGCAGAAGATCTCTCGGCGCATTTAATGAAAGGTATTTTGGCTCGAAACCCTAAGGTCGATCCAAATCAAATAGAAGATATTTATTGGGGTTGCGTACAGCAAACATTAGAGCAAGGATTTAATATTGCTCGTAATGCCGCACTATTAGCGGGTTTACCTAAACAGATTGGTGCAGTTACGGTAAACCGATTATGTGGTTCATCTATGCAAGCACTCCATGACGCTTCCCGCGCCATTATGGTAGGTGATGCTGAAATCTGCTTAATCGGTGGTGTTGAACATATGGGCCATGTACCAATGAATCATGGTGTCGATTTTCACCCAGGGTTATCTAAAAATGTAGCAAAAGCGGCAGGCATGATGGGTTTAACGGCGGAAATGCTAAGTAAATTACATGGTGTCAGCCGTCAACAACAAGATGAATTTGCGGCACGTTCACATGCTAGAGCACAGGCCGCGACGGTTGAAGGCCGATTTAGAAATGAGATTTTACCGACGGAAGGCCATGCTGCAGATGGATCTCTGATTCAACTAGACTTTGATGAGGTCATTCGCCCAGAGACAACCGTTGAAGGGTTATCTAAACTTCGCCCCGTCTTTGACCCTGTCAACGGAACCGTAACCGCGGGGACTTCTTCTGCTTTATCTGACGGCGCCTCCGCGATGCTAGTTATGAGTGAAGACAAAGCCAAAGAACTCGGCATTCCTATCCGCGCACGTATTCGTTCGATGGCAGTATCGGGGTGTGATCCATCCATTATGGGATATGGTCCCGTTCCTGCGACACAAAAAGCACTGAAGCGCGCGGGACTTTCCGTGCAAGACCTTGGTGTAATAGAACTAAATGAAGCCTTCGCCGCTCAATCACTTCCTTGTGTTAAAGACCTTGGGTTGGCTGATGTCGTCGATGACAAAATCAATCTAAATGGTGGCGCAATCGCATTAGGCCATCCACTAGGTTGCTCTGGTTCGCGTATATCAACTACGCTGATCAATCTGATGGAAACACAAGATGCTCAGTTTGGTTTGGCGACCATGTGTATAGGTCTAGGCCAAGGTATTGCAACCGTCTTTGAAAGGGTCTAGTTTGCAAACAACGTATATCAGTCTGGAAAAGTAACCCGCTACCCGTATAGATGTAACGGAGCAGACAGCAATGTGCATTCATGCCCATTGCTGATCAAATACTTACACAACGTAATATAGGTATTGAACATATAAAAAAGAGCGATTAATCATCGCTCTTTTTTTTACGTATAACGATATAAAGTCATCCTTCCGCTTAACTATGCATAGATTGCATATCGAGAATGATAATGTTTCATTTTTGTCATAGAGTGGATAGTTCTACAATTCATGTCATAATTTCATAGTCGAATTAGATTACATCCTGCCACCCCTTATCCTTATGGAGACAACCATGTTTAACGCTTTAGTTCTAAAACAAGAAGACAAACGCACACTTGCTGCTGTTGAGCAGATCGATGAAACACAACTTCCTGAAGGGGAGGTTTTAATTGCGGTTGATTACTCATCTTTAAACTATAAAGATGGGCTAGCGATTACAGGCAAAGGCAGAATCATTCGTAACTTCCCTATGGTTCCCGGTATAGACCTTGCGGGCAAGGTTATCAGCTCTGATGATTCTCGCTATCAAGAAGGCGATGAGGTTGTTCTTACGGGTTGGGGGGTTGGAGAAAATCATTGGGGTGGTATGGCAGAAAAAGCCAGCTTAAAAGCGGATTGGCTTGTTCCTTTACCTAAAGGCCTCAATAGTAAAAAAGCGATGATGGTCGGTACAGCAGGTTTCACCGCCATGTTATGTGTTCAGGCACTGATTGATGCAGATGTAAAACCAGAAGATGGAGAAATACTGGTTACAGGTGCAAGCGGTGGTGTCGGTTCTGTCTCCGTCACATTACTCGCTCAACTTGGCTATAAAGTCGCGGCGGTTACTGGACGTGTTGAAGAAAACGGACCATTACTAGAGAAATTAGGCGCTAACCGAATAATCGATCGCGTTGAATTTGAAGAACCAGCCCGCCCATTAGAAAAGCAAATTTGGGCTGGCGCCGTTGATACCGTAGGAAGCAAGGTGCTTGCCAAGGTATTGGCGCAAATGGATTACAATAGTGCGGTTGCTGCTTGTGGATTGGCGGGTGGCTTTGATCTGCCAACGACAGTAATGCCATTTATCCTGCGTAACGTTCGTCTACAAGGTATTGACTCTGTATCTTGCCCTCTAGAGAAGCGTATTGCGGCTTGGGATAAACTGACCAAGCTTCTACCCGAAAGCTACTTTGAACAAGCTTGTACTGAAATCTCACTTGAAGAAGCACCAAAATATGCAGAAGACATTACCAATGGTCAAGTAACTGGTCGTGTCGTGATCAAGCTATAAGCCTATAGTACTGGTCAAATTTGTGTTTACTGTGGACGTAGCACCTTGTTATGTTCACAGTAAATAACTACCCCTCTAATCCCAAATCTCCTACCCGTTTAGCAATTAATTTTCCGCACTCTTCTTTTAGAAGGTTCCTTAACCACTCCTGAGCTGGTGAATGCTCACATCTAGGGTGCCAGATCATCGAATATTCAAATGGTATAAATTCAAATGGTAGTGGCTTAATAACCAAGTTGTACCTTTCCGCAACCAGATAAGCTAGGTCAGCTGGGACCGTTATAATGAGCGGGATGGTGTCGATTACTGCCAGAGCCGCCTCTAAATGGTATGCACGGATTACGGTTTTTCTCGCTGGTTGATCTTTTAGAGCCTGATCTATTAGTGCTTTCACACCATCACTTATTGCTATCGTAGCGTGAGGATAACGAAGGTAATCATCAAGAGTCAGTTCAGAGTCAGCTAGAGGATGTGAATTCGATACCATACAAAACACGCCTACCCTTCCGAGTATCTCACTATGCAATGAATCGATTGAGCTTGTGGGTCGACAAATCGCAAGATCTGCCCCTTGAGTGGTCAGTTGGTACATTAACTGATCGTGCTGAAGAGGTAAGAGGTCGAGTGATACATTGGGGGCTTCACGGTACAAACGTGGTAATGCGAATGGCAATATTGTCTGCATCGCATAATCAGTTGTCGCGATAGTGAAAGACTGCGTACAACTTTTAGGGTCAAATTCTTTCTCTGACAGAAGAGAACGCAGGGATTCGAGCGGCTCTCCCAACGCGCTATCAATTTCTAACGCTTTTTCAGTGGGTAGTAACTGCTGCCCCTGACGAGTGAATAATGGATCATTTAAGAGATTTCTCAAACGACCTAATACGCGGCTCATCGCAGACTGACTCAAATTTAGTCTCAATGCCGCTTTGCTTACGCTTCTTTCTTCAATAAGGACACGAAGCGCCACCAGCAAATTCAAATCGCGTCGATAAATATCTTCCAGTTCCAAAGTACACTACTCTTATCAATAGGTTCTGCTTTATATACTACACTGGTTCAATCATTTTTCTTTAGGCAAAAAAATCCCGCCTTTCAGCGGGGAAGCCCAAGAAAAATTGGAATAGTGCTAGAACATACTGGAATGATGTTGCGCACTTGTTAATTAAATGTAGCGACTTTTTTTACATTTGCCAAGCTTTTATTGAATATTTTTTTTCCGGCAGTATTATCAGCATTAAGAATTAAACAGAGAATGAAGTAATGACACTCGATACAGCTGTAGCACACAAAACTCTAGAAGCTGAAGGATTAAGATGTCCAGAACCAGTCATGATGGTCAGGAAGACAATGAGAAACATGCAAGACGGCGAAGTTTTGTTTATTAGAGCAGATGACCCTTCAACAACAAGAGATATTCCTAGCTTTTGTCGTTTTATGGATCATCAACTTTTGGCAGCACAAACAGAAACCGCCCCCTATGAGTATTTAATAAAGAAAGGACTCAAGTAGCATTAGCCGTCAAATACCCACACTCTATATTTATTATTCACGTTGAAAAATAGCCTTTTTAACGTGAAAACAATAATAAATATCAATAAATACAAAAAATCTTCCCTTCGTTCGATAAATAAACAATATTTGGTCTACTCCCATAGACAATATATCGCTATACTTTGACGTTATTTTCCACTGTACCCTAAATAGTAGAAGTCGCCGTAAAGCAACAAACGAATGACCCCTGATAAGCTTAGATACACTAAGTGAATGAGAGCGGTTAACGTAGCAGCAGCTTCAGATATGACCGGTATAAACAGACAGAAGAATCGCGCGAACCTGACTATGCAAAAATACGATATCAAAACCTTTCAAGGTATGATCCTCGCGCTGCAGGATTATTGGGCAACACAAGGTTGTACTATTGTTCAACCCCTAGACATGGAAGTGGGTGCAGGTACTTCTCACCCTATGACGTGCTTAAGAGCGCTTGGCCCAGAGCCAATTGCTACCGCTTACGTTCAACCATCACGCCGCCCTACAGATGGCCGCTATGGTGAAAACCCGAACCGCCTACAGCACTATTATCAATTCCAAGTTATCATCAAACCTTCTCCCGATAATATTCAAGAGCTTTATCTTGGCTCTCTTGAAGTACTAGGGGTAGACCCACTAGTTCACGATATTCGTTTTGTTGAAGATAACTGGGAAAACCCAACACTAGGTGCATGGGGCTTAGGCTGGGAAGTTTGGTTAAATGGTATGGAAGTCACTCAATTTACTTACTTCCAGCAAGTAGGTGGCCTTGAGTGCAAACCTGTCACTGGCGAAATAACTTACGGCATCGAACGTCTTGCTATGTATATCCAAGATGTCGATTCTGTCTATGACTTAGTATGGTCTGACGGCCCACTAGGAAAAACCACTTACGGTGATATCTTTCACCAAAACGAAGTTGAACAGTCGACGTATAACTTTGAACACGCTGATGTTAATTTCTTATTCACTTTCTTTGATCAATGCGAAAAAGAGTGTAAAGAACTTTTAGCATTAGAAAAGCCTCTATCTCTTCCTGCTTATGAGCGTATTTTAAAAGCTGGACACGCTTTTAACTTGCTTGATGCTCGTAAAGCTATTTCTGTGACTGAACGTCAACGCTATATCCTTCGTATTCGCGACTTAACTAAGGCAGTAGCAGAAGCGTATTACGCATCCCGTGAAGCGTTGGGTTTCCCAATGTGTAAGAACAAGGATGAGGAGAAATAGTCATGGCTAAGAATTTTCTAATTGAATTAGGTACTGAAGAGCTACCTCCGACGCAACTACGCACACTCGCCGAAGCGTTTGCTAGCAACTTTGAATCTGAACTTAAAAGTGCGTCACTGACTCACCAAGGTGTGAAGTGGTACGCCTCTCCTCGTAGACTGGCACTTAAAGTCAGTGATCTCGCGGAAGGGCAAGCGGATAAAGTGGTAGAAAAACGTGGCCCCGCTATTTCTGTCGCTTTTGATGCTGATGGAAACCCAACCAAAGCAGCTCAAGGTTGGGCCCGTGGTAACGGTATTACTGCAGAACAAGCCGATCGACTAAAAACAGATAAAGGCGAATGGCTTCTATTTAAACAAGAAGTCAAAGGTAAGCCAGTACAAGAATTAGTTGTCGGGTTAGCCGCTAAAGCGTTAGCCAATCTACCAATTGCTAAACCAATGCGTTGGGGTAACAAAGAAACACAGTTTATTCGTCCAGTTAAGACTCTAACCATCTTACTTGGTGACGAGCTTATCCAAGGTGACATTCTTGGTGTCGCATCTGGTCGTACTATTCGCGGACACCGCTTCATGGGTGAAGCTGAATTTACGATAGACAATGCCGATCAATACCCGGTCATTCTCGAAGAGCGTGGTAAAGTAATGGTCGATTACGAAGCCCGTAAAACGATCATTCTTGCCGACGCTAAAAAAGCAGCCCAAGCTGTTGGCGGTATTGCCGACTTAGACGATGACCTAGTAGAAGAAGTTACCTCGCTTGTTGAATGGCCCGTTGTTCTAACCGCATCTTTTGAACAGGAATTCCTTAACGTTCCTTCAGAAGCCCTTGTTTACACGATGAAAGGCGACCAGAAGTATTTTCCGGTCTACGACGAGAACAAAAATCTCCTTCCTAAGTTTATCTTTGTATCAAACATCGAGTCTAAAGACCCTCGTCAAGTCATCGAGGGTAATGAAAAAGTGGTTCGCCCACGCCTTGCTGATGCTGAGTTTTTCTTTAATACCGACCGCAAACGTCCTCTAATCGATCGCCTACCTGAACTGGAAACCGCTATATTCCAGAAACAACTTGGTACGATTAAAGATAAGACCGATCGCATTGTGTTATTGGCTGGTCATATCGCTAAGCAAATTGGTGCGGATGTTGAAAAATCAACTCGCGCAGCTCTTCTTGCCAAATGTGACCTGATGACCTCTATGGTATTTGAGTTTACTGATACTCAGGGTGTTATGGGTATGCACTATGCTCGCCATGATGGTGAAGACGAAGAAGTCGCAATAGCACTAAACGAACAGTATATGCCGCGCTTTGCTGGCGATGATTTACCAAGTTCTGGTATCTCCTCTGCCGTTTCTATGGCAGATAAGCTCGATACTATCGTCGGTATTTTCGGTATTGGTAAAGCACCAAAAGGCAGTGACCCGTTCGCTCTACGTCGTGCATCTCTCGGGGTGCTGCGTATCATTGTTGAAAATGGCTACAACTTAGATTTAGTTGAGTTAATCGCAGAATCAAAGACTTCATTTGGCGATAAACTGACGAACAAGAATGTGGAACATGATGTCATTGAGTTTATGCTTGGTCGCTTCCGTGCTTGGTACCAAGACGAAGGCTTTAGCGTTGATATCATTCAAGCGGTACTCGCTCGTCGACCAACAAAACCAACCGATTTTGATCAACGCGTTAAAGCGGTTTCTCACTTCCGTGAATTAGATGCCGCAGAATCTTTGGCAGCAGCCAACAAACGTGTAGGCAATATTTTAGCTAAATTTGATGGAGAGCTATCCGAAGAGATCGACCTTGCTCTACTTAAAGAAGATGCTGAGATAGCACTCGCTGAAAATGTAGAAGTGATGGCTGAAGCGCTTGAACCCGCTTATGCAACTGGTGATTATCAAGGCGCATTAAGCAAACTGGCTGATCTACGTGAACCTGTTGATACCTTCTTCGACTCCGTCATGGTAATGGCAGAAGATGAAGCCCTTAAGAAGAACCGTTTGACGTTGCTCAACAAGCTGCGCAACCTCTTCCTGCAAATCGCCGACATTTCGCTTTTGCAAAAATAACGGGGTAGACCCTTGAACCTAAAGCCCCGTTCAAAGAACGGGGCTTTTTTTTAACTACAACAAATAAAAACTAAAACCGTCAGGAAATCCTAGTATGCAATTTTCTAAGTTTGGTGAAAAATTTAATCGACATTCCGGAATAACCCAACTAATGGGGGATCTAAACGAAGGCCTCCGCACCCCTGGTGCTATTATGCTCGGTGGTGGCAACCCTGCCGCGATCCCTGCAATGCTCGATTACTTCCACCAAGCCAGTAGCGATATGCTCGCCAATGGCAAACTCGTTGAAGCCATGGCAAACTACGATGGACCTCAAGGTAAAGACGCCTTTGTAAAAGCATTAGCAAAACTATTGAGTGATACCTACGGCTGGCCAATTACTGAAAAAAACATCAGCTTAACTAACGGCAGTCAAAGCGCATTTTTTTACCTATTCAATCTTTTAGCAGGCACACATGCTGACGGAACAGAAAAGAAAATACTGCTTCCACTCGCGCCAGAATATATTGGGTATGGTGACTCAGGGCTTAGCGATGATATTTTTGTTTCCTATCGTCCAGAAATAACAGAACTCGATAACGGGTTGTTCAAGTACCATATTGATTTCGAAAAATTAAAAGTAGATGACTCTATTGCCGCGATATGCGCCTCTCGCCCAACCAATCCAACGGGTAATGTGCTCACCGATACAGAGATTGAAAAACTGGACGAACTTGCGCGCAAAAACAATATTCCACTCATCATAGATAATGCCTATGGAACCCCGTTTCCTAACATCATCTTCGAAGAAGTGAAACCGTTCTGGAATCAGAATACAATTCTATGTATGAGTTTATCTAAACTCGGCTTACCGGGTGTTCGATGTGGCATAGTGATCGCGAATGAAGAAGTGACTCAAGCGATTGCCAATATAAACGGTATTATAAGCTTAGCGCCTAGTGGAATAGGGCCAGCCATTGGCACCCATATGATAGAATCTGGTGATTTATTACAACTTAGCCAGATGATCATTAAACCGTTCTATCAACAAAAAGCAAAACATGCTGTAGAGCTGCTCAAAGCATCCATCAAAGACCCTAGATTCAAAATACATAAACCCGAAGGTGCTATATTTTTGTGGCTTTGGTTTGATGAACTGCCGATCACGTCAAAAGAGCTTTATGCACGACTTAAAGCTCGTGGTGTGTTAATTATTCCAGGCGAATACTTCTTCTTTGGACAAGATTGCACCGACTGGGCGCATACTCGCCAATGCATACGCATGAACTATGTGCAAGATGAACAAAGTATGCGGGATGGTATTAAAATCATTGCTGAAGAAGTATCAAAGGCATATCAAGAGTAGTGGATCAATACTCATACCTTATGAATTCAAAAGTGGTACTCAGATACCACTTTTTTTGTATCTTCACTTTCATTTAACCCACCTAGTTGAACATTGTTCACATAATAAACAATAAATCTAAAACTGTGATCAAGGTAATAGACTTACCCCTCATGTTACCGATAACATTCCAATGTTCCCGGTAACATTCAGACAAATAGTGCCGAAACACTTAATTTCATGAAAGGACTTACCCTATGAAACACACAATAAAAAACCTGACTACTGCTATTGCTGTTGCACTAATATCAACATCAGCACTTGCAGCAGATTTTACTTTTAAATTCCAATCCAGTGATCCATCTGGCGACAAAAATTTCCAAGTACAGAAAGAATGGACTGAGCGCGTTTCGAAAATGTCTGGAGGTCGAATAGAAATTGACCTGTTACCTGTAGGTGCAGTCGTTAAGCACACGGAAACGCTAGATTCTATAAAAATGGGCGTTTTAGACGGTCATATTACGGCAACTGGTTATTTCTCTGGTAAGGACCCGGCATTTGGGCTTATCGGCAATATGGTTGGAGCTTGGTCTGATACTCGTCAACTTCTCGAGTACATCAACTATGGTGGTGGTTATCAGTTGATGACGGAGCTTTATGCACCATATGGTGTTAAATACATCGGGGGGTCAACAACAGGTGTAGAGTCATTTGTTTCTAAAAAACCAATCGATAGTGTCGCAGACCTCAAAGGTCTAAAGCTTCGCGCACCTGAAGGGTTAGTACAGAAAGTATTCGCAGCTGCAGGCGCTTCACCAGTAAACCTTCCAGGTTCAGAGGTATTCACTGGATTAAGTAAAGGTGTTATTGATGCCGCTGACTACACGGTATTTTCAACCAACCAGAAAGCAGGAATGAACGATATTGCACCACATCCAGTTCAACCCGGCTTTCACTCTCTTCCAACCATTGATATATCGATGAGCCAGAAGAAATGGGACAAGCTACCCATGGATCTACAAGCCATCATGACGGTATCTGTTCGAGACTTTGCTCAAGATATAACGACTCAACTTCGAATTGCCGATCAAAAAGCCGTAAAAGAAGCACGAGCTAATCCTGATATTACTATTCATGATTGGCCAGCCGCTGAACGCAAAAAATTCCGTCAGATTGCAATGGGTGAATGGAAAACATACGCAGAAGGCTCTCCAAACGCGAAGAAAGTATACAACTCTATTACTTCTTACCTAGAAGAAGCAGGGCTTCTATAAGTAGCTCATATATAGGGAGGATAATCCTCCCTACTTTTCTTGGATTAATCGTTATGAAAGACTCAAAATCTCAGCTCTCTTCACCTGAAGAAATGCCCAAAAACAGACTCGATAAATTTATTGCACAGACAAGTGAATTGCTAAGCTTATTTTTTGTATTTACCGTTGTTATCTCTTTTTATGAAGTCCTTAGCCGCTACCTTTTTAACTCACCCACGATATGGGTACATGAAACAGCGTCCTTTTTAGGTGGTGCTCTGTTCGCTATTGGCGGTATCTATGCACTCGCGACAGATAAACACGTCAGAGTTGTTTTGATATACGACTTGGTATCTCAAAGAACCCGTCATTACTTAAATATTTTCCATCATATCGCTGGCCTGATTTTTTCTGGTTTACTTAGTTATGCTGCTTTTCAAATGGTCGAAAGCGCTTGGTTTACACCATGGGGCGAGTTTCACTTAGAAACATCGGGGACAGCATGGAATCCCCCTTTTCCTGCATTGCTCAAAGGGATCATCTTACTCACCGTCTGCTTAATGTTTGTGCAATTTATTCTGCACCTTATCAATGAAATTCAGGAATTAAGGAAAGCAAAAGATGTTTGATCTATCTTCTATAGGCATTGCTTATGGCAGCCTTTTAATGCTTGCACTAATGATAGGGTTACTATTAACAGGGATGCAACTTGCCTTTGTTACCTGTTTAGTTGCATTAGTATTTACCTTAGGTTGGTTTGGCGTTGATGCCTTACCCTTGATTACCAGCAGAGTGTTTAGTTTTGTGAGCGGTTATGTCTTTTTAGCCGTCCCCATGTTTGTCCTAATGGCCGCTCTTTTGGATCGTTCCGGGATTGCCCAAGACTTATTTGACGCGATGAAGAGTGTTGGCCGTAAAGTTCGTGGTGGTGTTGCGGTACAAACGTTAATTGTTGCCGTTATTCTAGCTTCTATGTCAGGTGTTATCGGTGGAGAAACCGTATTACTCGGTATTCTCGCCTTGCCGCAAATGCTCAGACTCGGCTACGACAGAAAACTAGCAATAGGGACAACCTGTGCTGGTGGCGCGTTAGGCACTATGCTTCCACCGAGTATCGTCCTCATTATTTATGGGTTATCCGCTTCCGTTTCAATTGGTGACTTGTTTAAGGCTTCATTTTTACCCGCCTTCATCTTAGCGATGTTCTATATTGCGTATGTCCTTATACGTTGCAAATTAAACCCTGCGCTAGCTCCACTACCAACAGACGCGGAACTAGCCGAGGACGCAAAAAACAAACCAAGTTACTTTAAAGCGCTTTTCTTTCCATTGCTTTCAGTTGCAACGGTACTAGGTAGTATCTACACCGGTGTTGCCTCTGTTACTGAAGCTTCCGCACTAGGTGTAGTTGGTATTGCTATAAGTGCCGCTATTCGCGGTGAGCTTAACGTATCGATGGTGAAAGATTCAGCCATAGCTACCATGCGCACCTGCGGTATGATTATGTGGATTGGTATCGGTGCATCTGCTCTCGTTGGCGTATACAACCTGATGGGAGGTATCGATTTTGTAGAACAAACTATCCTCACACTTAGTGGTGGTCATGCCATGACCACACTCATCATTATGATGGTCATCCTATTCGTGCTTGGTATGTTCTTGGATTGGGTTGGGGTTGCTCTTCTAACTATGCCTATATTTGTACCCATCATCATCGGGCTAGGTATGGATCCTGTCTGGTTCGGTGTGGTCTTTTGCTTAAACATGCAAGTCGCGTTTCTTTCTCCTCCATTTGGTCCAGCCGCATTCTACTTAAAATCTGTCGCACCAAAAGATATTAGCTTAGGGGAAATTTTTACAGCATTACTTCCGTTTATAGCATTGCAGATAAGCGTTTTATGCCTAGTTATAGCTTTCCCACAACTCGCTCTTTGGTGGCAATAATTTGTCAACAAGTCCAATATTTGAGTAAGCATTATGACAAAAAAATATGTAGTTATGGGTGTTTCTGGCTGTGGTAAATCCTCCATAGGGGAAGCGCTCGCCAATAAACTTGATATCTCGTTTTATGATGGTGATGATTTTCACCCACCCGTAAATGTAGAAAAAATGCAAAATGGCATCCCTTTGACTGACGATGACCGTCGTTCTTGGCTTGAGACTTTAAATAGCATCATAGTTAAAGAACCAAATATGGTTGTTGCTTGCTCAGCTCTGAAGCCAGAGTACAGAGAGACGTTAAGGAAAAACTGTCCAGATTTGCAATTTATTTACTTAAAAGGGGAATTTGACACCATATGGCAAAGGCACCAAAAACGGAAAGGTCATTATTTTAAAGGTGCTTCAATGCTAGAGAGCCAATTCAATACACTCATTGAACCTAGTAAATCTGAAGCCCTATACGTCGATATTTCAAACACACCAGAGAAAATTATTGATCAAATATTACAAAATATTGACCTTTAATTATACTCGTGGAACTTGGGGCAATGGCCCTTTTGGTAATAAAGAATGACTATTAACGCTGTTATTTATGAAGTAACGAAAAACATCAAAAACCGAAGCATAGAAACACGACGTCAGTATCTTAAAATAATAGAAAACCAGGCCGTGAAAGGCAAAGTACGTTCAACGTTAGCTTGTGGAAATCTAGCCCACACCGTTGCTTCTTCTGCCAGTGAAGAAAAACTAGCCATCCTTGATTTTACTAAAGTAAATTTGGCAATAATAACGTCCTACAATGACATGGTCAGTGCCCATACTCCTTATTTAAATTATCCAATGATAATTAAGAAGTCTTTGTCCCCGCTAGGAAATACGGCTCAAGTTTCAGGTGGAGTACCCGCTATGTGCGACGGTATTACTCAAGGAAATGATGGTATGGAGCTGTCGTTGTTTTCCAGAGATCTCATTGCACAATCTACCGCTCTTTCTTTAAGCCACAATACATACGACGGTATGTTATTACTAGGTGTATGTGACAAGATAGCCCCTGGGCAACTTATCGGTGCGCTCGCCTTTGGGCATTTACCGACGGCCTTTGTTCCAACTGGCCCCATGTCTACCGGAATAAGTAATTCTGAAAAGGTAACAACCCGACAAAAATTCGTCGCGGGGGAGTTGGATAAGGCTGATCTACAAAATATGGAATGCAAAGCTTACCACTCATCTGGTACCTGTACTTTCTACGGTACCGCAAATACTAACCAACTAGTAATGGAAGCGATGGGACTTATGCTACCGGGTTCGGCCTTTGTCCCTCCTCATTCTCCACTTAGAGATAAGTTAACAGAAAAAATATCAACCCATATCGCGACCACCAGCACGGCTAATTATGGGAGCAAAGCACTGGCAAAAGTTGTCGATGAAAAATCAGTGGTCAATGGCTTAGTTGCACTACTTGCATCTGGAGGCAGTACGAATCACACCATTCATCTCGTCGCTACTGCTCGGGCTGCTGGTTGGATAGTGACTTGGGACGATATAAATGACCTTTCTCAGGTCGTCCCTCTTCTCGTCAAAATGTACCCCAATGGCCATGCCGATATTAATGCTTTCCATCAAGCTGGTGGTGTTCCTTGTTTAATGAATATTTTAAATCAACGACACCTCATATTTATGGATGCTAATCCTGTCTACGGAACGATGTTGGATTACTTAACCTACCCAGAACTGGATAGTGATAATCAAATTTTCTTTTCCCAAGTTAAAGAGAGTATGGATAAAAACATCATTGCTTCCTGTTCAAATAGCTTTAGTGCACAAGGTGGCCTAAAGGTTCTATCTGGTAATCTAGGGCGAGGAATAATGAAAGTAAGCGCCGTAGACATTGCCGATCAATTAATCACAGCGCCAGCGACCGTGTTCAACTCACAACATGATGTTGTGAGCGCCTACCAACAGGGGTTGTTTAAAGAAGACACTGTCATTGTGGTTCGGAATAATGGTCCAGCCGCTAATGGCATGCCAGAGCTACACAAATTAATGCCCATAATGGGAAACCTGATGAACGCGGGTTTAAAAGTGGCACTACTTACAGACGGGCGCCTTTCAGGTGCATCAGGCAAGGTACCCGCAGTTATTCATATAACACCAGAAGCGATTAAAGGTGGATTGCTTTCTAAGCTTCGCGACGGAGATCTAATAGAAGTTAATGGACAGACTGGACATGTAAACGTACTTAACGACATTGACGACAGACTTTCGTTACCTTTTGACAACGAGCAGGACTTGTTTGGTAGTGGTCGAGAGTTATTCAACTTATTCAGGAAAAACATATCTAGCGCAGAAGAAGGCGCAAGTATCTTTTATTAGGGAACAAAAATGAACTGGTCAATGACACCACAAGAAGTATTTTCGATCTCACCTATCGTGCCAGTGATGGTAATTGAAAGAATTGAGGATGCCGTTCCACTGGCAAAAGCTCTATTTGACGGTGGTATAAAAATATTTGAAGTAACATTAAGAACCCATGTCGCGTTAGAGGCAATTAGAGCAATTACAACCGCACTGCCAGAGGCCTTGGTAGGCGCAGGTACCGTTTTAACTGCTGACCAATATGACGCCGCCGTTAATGCAGGATCTCAGTTTATAATCTCACCAGGATCGGCAACTAAGCTACTTGAACATGCCGTTAAGCAAAACATCCCTTTGATTCCCGGAGTTTCGACACCGACAGAAATTATGAATGCTATGGATTTAGGTTATGACCACTTCAAATTCTTTCCTGCCGAAGCAAATGGTGGAGCAAAAGCATTGAAGGCAATATCTGCACCTCTATCTCAAGTAAGTTTCTGTCCAACAGGAGGAATTAACGCCCATAACCTCAGTGAATACCAAGCACTTACTTGTGTAAAAACCGTCGGAGGTACTTGGATGCTTCCAATGAATGCTATTGATAATGGTCAATGGGATAGAATCACGCAGCTAACTAAAGACGCGCTCAAGGTCGCATCTAACTAATAATAAAAGAGGCTTTTTCTCCTTTATGATTAACTTACCTAGTGGAATGACATATTATTGATTAAAAATAGACAGACCAGATCTGATACAAAACACGAGGGATCCGTTAATTAATTTATGACTGTAAAAAAACAACGTCCTACATTACAAAACATAGCAGATCAAGTAGGTGTTACCAAAATGACGGTAAGCCGATATCTACGCGATCCCGATAAAGTATCAAAAGCGATCGGAGTAAGAATAGCAAAAGCAGTTGAAGAGTTAGGGTACGTACCAAATAGAGCCCCCGATATACTTTCAAAATCAAAAAGCTATTCCATAGGCGTCCTACTTCCATCTCTAACGAACCAAGTATTTGATAAAGTTTTGCGCGGTATAGAAGCCGTTATTGAACCTCTCGGCTACCAAGCAATGTTAGCTCACTATGGTTACAGTAAAAGCGCTGAAGAAAAACGCATAGAGACGTTACTTTCATACAATGTAGACGGAATAATTCTTTCTGAAAGTTATCACACTGAACGTTCAATAAAAATGCTTGAGGCAACGGGTACCCCCGTTGTTGAAATCATGGATTCGGCATCCCCACCACTCCAACAAGCGGTAGGGTTTGATAACTTTGCTGCTAGTGTCACTATCACCAAATTAATACTGGCAAAAGGCAGAAAAAATATCGCTTACCTTGCTGCTCGTATGGATGAGAGAACTAAGCAAAAAATCAGTGGCTTTGAACAGACAATTAGAGAAGTAGGTTTAACACCAACAATTATCAGCACCAAACAAGCCTCCTCTTATTCCGTTGGCTCAGAGCTATTTCGACGAGCAAGAGAGAAGAACCCATTAATTGATGGCATATACTGCACCAATGATGACTTAGCAATAGGTGCACTATTCGAGTGCCTAAAACAGGGCATTCGTGTACCAGAAGATATGTCCATTGTCGGGTTTCACGGTCACAATATTGCCTCAGTAGTGTCACCGACTCTAGCGACGGTTATAACCCCTAGGGAAGACATTGGTAAAATAGCGGCAGAACAATTGCTAAAAAGAATCCTAAACCCAGGGGACCCCATTACCGAGCCCGTCATTGAACTAGAAACAGAAATATTTTTGGGTGAAAGCCTCTAATTTTATACCCTATAACATCGATCTAAAAAGAGCGCCGATAGGCGCTCTTAATCTACTTCAACGTAAAGAGGAATGGGTTACTTTCCCTCTATAAGATTATTACCATTTATAGCAATCTTACGTGGTTTCATTGCTTCAGGAATTTCACGTTCTAAGTCAACGTGAAGTAGACCGTTTTCCATCGTCGCTCCGACTACTTTTACATAATCAGCCAACTGGAACTTGCGCTCAAAGTCGCGCTCTGCAATACCTTGGTATACATATTTTTTCTCTTCTTCATCTTTACGCTCTCCGCGAACAATAAGCATATTTTCTTTTTGAGTAATATCGAGTTGTTCGTCAGCAAATCCCGCTACTGCCATAGTAATACGGTACTTATTTTCGTCTTGTTGTTCAATATTATACGGAGGGTAACCGTTAGAAGCGTTTTTAGTAGCACCGGCTTCCATCAAGTCAAACAAACGGTCAAAGCCAATAGCGTTGCGGTAAAGTGGTGCGAAATCTACAGTTCTCATAATTCTATCCTCATAATAAGCAATAGCCTTAAATACACTCATTTAAGGAGTATCTAAGGGGTTAGAACAAAACATTCCTTCTGGACATGTCCGTCTAATTTGCAAAGTTAAATTGTGTGCTCTCCATTCTGGACGAGCAATGTAGAGACCCTATCGGCGTCTCTTCATAACTATATATGAGTGCTAAAAATTGGGTTTCAAGGGCAAAAGGTAATCATTTCACATTCCATGGTAACTATATTTCTGAACCGTTAATTTTCCAGGTGGGTCTAAATCAGTTTTAATAGGTAGCCATACAAAAAAACACTGCCTCTCGACAGTGTTTTCTTTACATTAAGTAATCAAAAATGACGTTTAAATACTACACGTCGAGGTTGGCTACTTTCAATGCGTTATCTTCAATGAAATTACGACGAGGTTCAACTTGATCACCCATTAGCGTTGTGAATAATTGATCCGCGCCAACAGCATCTTCAATCTTCACCTGCAACATACGACGAGTATCTGGATCCATTGTCGTTTCCCAAAGTTGATCTGGGTTCATTTCACCTAGACCTTTGTATCGCTGTAAGCTTAAACCACGACGAGACTCTTTTTTCAGCCATTCAAGCGCTTCGGCAAAGCTTTCTATCTGTAGAGTACGCTCTCCACGCTTGATGTAAGCACCTTCTTCAATTAATCCGTCTAGAGCCTCTGATAGAGACGCTAACTTATCATATTCTTTCGTAGCAAGTAGGTCTAAACCAATAACGTATTCATGCGTTACACCATGCGTACGAATAACAATTTTCGCTAAAGAAACATTTAACTCTTCATGCCTTTCAACTTCTAAGCGATATTGACTTGCACCAACTTCTTTTGCTTTCAGCTGTTCAACGAAATGTTTACCCCACGCCTCAACTTCAGCAGCATCTTGACACATATCAACAGTAAGACGAGGAACATAGGCTAATTCATGTACCAAAGCATAAGGATAACGGCGAGTCATTCGATCCACCAACTTCATGCCAGCATTATACTGTTGAACAAGCTTTTCAAGCGCTTCGCCAATAATAGCGGGTGCATTAGCATTAACATGCAATTCTGCATTATCCAGTGCAAGTGACACCTGGTATTGGTCCATTGCATCTTCATCTTTGATGTACTGTTCTTGCTTGCCTTTCTTCACTTTATATAGCGGCGGCTGAGCAATATAGATATAGCCACGCTCAATAAGCTCAGGCATTTGGCGATAGAAAAAGGTTAGCAGTAAGGTACGAATGTGAGAACCATCGACATCCGCATCCGTCATGATAATGATGTTGTGATAACGCAGTTTATCCGGGTTATATTCATCACGACCAATACCACAACCAAGAGCCGTTATAAGAGTAGCAACTTCTTGTGAAGAGAGCATCTTATCGAAACGTGCTTTTTCAACGTTAAGAATCTTACCTTTTAGAGGAAGAATAGCTTGGTTTTTACGATTACGTCCCTGCTTGGCTGAACCGCCAGCAGAGTCCCCTTCCACAATATATAGTTCAGAGAGAGCAGGATCTTTTTCCTGACAATCAGCAAGCTTACCGGGAAGACCAGCCAAATCTAAAGCGCCTTTACGGCGAGTCATCTCACGCGCTTTACGTGCAGCATCACGAGCACGAGCGGCATCAATAATTTTACCACAGACGATTTTCGCTTCACCTGGGTTTTCAATTAGGTATTCAGATAGCTTTTCACCCATCACTGATTCAACAGCCGATTTAACTTCGGATGACACTAGTTTTTCTTTTGTTTGGCTAGAAAACTTAGGATCTGGCACTTTCACCGAGATAATAGCAGTCAAACCTTCACGAGCGTCGTCACCAGATGTAGACGTTTTTGCTTTTTTAGAAAAACCTTCTTTATCCATAAAACTATTCAATGTACGCGTTAACGCCGCACGGAATCCAGCTAAGTGAGCGCCACCATCTTTTTGTGGAATATTGTTGGTAAAACAGAATACATTTTCCTGATAACCATCATTCCACTGCATCGCCACTTCAACCGTAATACCATCATCGCGTTCAGTCTCGAAATGGAACACCTTTTGAATAATTGGTGTTTTATTGGTATTCAGGTAATCAACAAACGCTTTAGTACCACCTTCATAACAGAAGTGGTCCATTTTATCTTCTTCACGCTCATCAATAAGCTTAATTGATACACCGGAATTCAAGAAAGAAAGCTCTCTTAGGCGCTTCGCTAAAATCTCATAGTGAAACTTAACGTTAGTAAACGTTTCTTCACTTGGCCAGAAACGGATTACAGTACCTGTTTTTTCAGTCTGTCCTGTAACTGCAAGTGGTGCTTGAGGTACACCATGGCGATAGGTTTGCTTATGAATTTCACCCTGACGATTAATAGTTATATCTACTTGCTTAGAGAGTGCGTTTACAACGGATACACCAACACCATGCAAACCACCAGATACTTTATATGAGTTGTCATCAAACTTACCACCAGCATGCAGGACTGTCATAATAACTTCTGCAGCAGAGACACCTTCTTCTTCATGTATCTCTGTTGGTATTCCACGGCCATCATCACTTACCGAGACAGAGTTATCTTCATGAATAATAATTATGATATCACTACAATGTCCAGCCAACGCTTCATCGATGGAGTTGTCCACAACTTCAAAAACCATGTGATGGAGACCGGTTCCGTCATCCGTGTCGCCAATGTACATTCCCGGACGCTTACGTACCGCATCCAATCCTTTCAGTACTTTAATACTCGATGAATCGTAATTTTCTGCCATGAGTTACTCTCTATTAGGGCTATCAGCCCGCTTATCAATACACTCTATTTTGCCATGTTCCACATGAAACATCCTGCCATTTTCGTCATACATATCTTCGATTTGGCTGGCGGTAATAGAACTTACAAAAACTTGTGCCTTCGTCTGCTTTAAACACGTTGCTAAACGTTCGCGACGTTGGCTATCTAATTCAGAAGCAAAATCATCTATTAAATAGATGCATTGCTTACCAGTCATTTGAGTCAAATGTTGTCCCTGAGCGACTCTCAGTGCACACACCATCAATTTCAATTGACCTCGGGATAACACATCTTCAACTGGTGTGTTATTTACTTTTATGCGTAAATCAGCTTTGTTTGGGCCACTAAACGTATACCCAAGCAACTGATCTCTTTCGAAGTTTTTTTCAAGGATATCGGCGTAGGACGTATCTTTTTCCCACCCACGATAATACTTCAATTTGATATCAAATTCTGGCAAAAAACCACTACAGATTACTTCTGCCACACATTTTAACTCATCAATATAGGCATTTCGCCACTTATCAATATTTTCAGCAAGTTGAACCAGTTCTTGATCCCAATAACTCAGTTCTTTGTAGCTCTTTGCCGACTTCAGAAGCGCATTTCTTTGCTTAGTTAAACGTTTTAATCTTCCCCATGCATCATAGAAACCTGATTCGGTATGAAAAACACCCCAATCAATGAATGCCCTACGATGCTTCGGGCCATCAGTCAGTAACTCGAACCCTTCCGGATGAATTAGTTGTAAAGGCAATACTTGTGCAAGCTGGGCAAGTTTTTGTCCAGATTGACCGCCTATTTTAACCTCTGTTGTTCCATCGCGCTGCTTATTTATACCGACTGGTAGCTCAAAATTGTCAGAATCCAATTCTTGACCATGATTAAGTCGACCATGAATAAACAGCTCACTACATTCATTTTGAATCACTCTACCTGTCAATGCGCTTTTAAATGATCGTCCATGACCAAGCATATAAATCGCTTCAAGAAGACTCGTCTTACCGCTTCCGTTTAACCCAATAATAAAATTAAAGCCTGCCGATAGGTCAATATCACAAGCTTCGATATTTCTAAATTGTTTAATAACCAAACGAGTTAAAGGCATCTATTTACAATATTCAATTATAAACGAATTGGCATAACCACATACATAGCACTGTCATCATCCGCATTTTCTACCAAAGCACTCGCATTCGCGTCAGACATAGATATTCTCACTTTGTCGCAACGCAGCGTACCTAAAACATCCAACACATAACTAACATTGAAGCCTATTTCTAAATCCTCACCCTGGAAGTTCACATCCAGTAGCTCTTCTGCTTCTTCTTGTTCTGGGTTGTTAGCGGTAATACGCATTTCATTACCATACAGGTTAACTCTCACACCACGAAACTTCTCATTCGATAAAATAGCAGCACGGGAAAATGCTTGGCGTAGTACTTCACATCCAGCCTCTAATGTTTTGGTCGTGCTCTGTGGCATAACACGTCGGTAATCGGGAAAACGACCATCAACTAACTTTGATGTAAAGGTGAAATTATTTACATCTGCCCGAATATTTGATTGACCTATCTGCAGCGTTACTGGGCTTTCTGGTGTATCCAATAGACGAACAAGTTCTTGAATACCTTTACGCGGTACAATAACTTGTTGTGACGTAAATTCAGCATTAAGTGCAGTTTGAGAAACCGCCATTCTATGTCCATCTGTTGCGACTGAACGCAGTGTAGAACCATCAATTTCAAACAACATACCGTTGAGATAATAACGGACATCTTGGTTCGCCATTGAAAATTGTGTTTTTTCAATCAATGAGCGAAGTTCACTTTGTAGAAGCGTGATTTCCACTTCACTTTGCCAATCTTCAATATTTGGAAAGTCTGACGCAGGTAATGTCGCAAGAGAAAAACGACTTCGTCCAGACCGGACCTGAATTCGGTCACCATCTAAAACAACGGTAATCACAGCATCATCTGGTAATCCGCGCCAAATATCTAAAAACTTACGCGAGGGAACGGTAATACTGCCCGCTTCAAAATCCCCTTCCAGAGCAATACGTGCAACTAATTCAACTTCCAAATCAGTCGCTGTCATTAACAACGTATTATCTTCTACCTTAAGAAGTATATTACCTAAAATAGGTAACGTAGGTCGCCCACCTAGTGCACCGGAAACTTGCTGTAATGGCTTTATAAGGTGATTACGTTCAATAGTAAATTTCATAACTGTCTCTTTTCTATACCAACCGTGCCTCTTACGAAGAAAGCGTACGAATTAAGTTTGAGTAGTCTTCTTTTATGTCGTGACTCTCTTCGCGTAATTGCTGTATTTTACGACAAGCGTGTAATACGGTCGTATGATCACGTCCACCAAAGGCGTCACCAATCTCAGGTAAGCTGTGATTAGTCAACTCTTTAGCCAGTGCCATAGCTAATTGGCGAGGCCTTGCAACTGAACGTGAACGACGCTTAGATAGCAAATCAGCCATTTTAATTTTGTAATATTCAGCCACTGTTTTTTGGATATTATCGATAGTAACTAACTTCTCTTGCAGTGCAAGTAGATCACGCAATGCTTCGCGAACGAAATCGATAGTAATTGGGCGGCCAGTAAAGTTTGCGTTAGCGATAACACGATTGAGTGCACCTTCTAACTCACGAACATTTGAACGTAGACGTTTTGCGATAAAAAATGCAACTTCATCGGCTAAATGAATTTGATGATCCTCTGCTTTCTTCATTAAGATAGCAACACGAGTTTCTAGCTCGGGAGGTTCGATAGCTACCGTTAATCCCCAGCCGAATCGAGATTTCAAGCGATCTTCTACCCCATTAATCTCTTTCGGATAACGGTCAGAAGTAAGGATTATTTGCTGATTACCTTCCAATAATGCATTAAAGGTGTGGAAGAATTCTTCCTGAGAACGCTCTTTGTTAGCAAAAAATTGAATATCATCAATTAGTAGTGCGTCAACACTACGGTAATAGCGCTTAAATTCTTCGATAGCATTATTTTGCAGCGCTTTTACCATATCTTGGACAAATCGCTCTGAATGCATATAAACGACTTTCGCATTTGGCTTGTTATCCACAATTGCATTTCCAACAGCATGCAATAAGTGCGTTTTACCTAAACCGGTTCCACCATATAAAAACAATGGATTGTATGCGGCACCTGGATTACCAGCAACCTGACGAGCGGCAGCCAAACCTAATTGATTCGATTTACCCTCAACAAAATTATTAAAATTATGTTTTGGGTTAACATTAGAACGATGATTAATTTCCACCAACTCAGATTCATCATCCCATGTTTTATGCACAGGCCTGCGCGCTTGAAGTTGCGCAGGAGCTGAAGACTCGGCTGCGACATCTGCTTTTGATTTTCTAGATATAGGGGGTGAAGAAACAGAGATTCTCTTACTTCCCACCTCAAACCTAAGATTTGGGATGTCAGAACCACAAAACTCTTTAAGAAGACGATTGATATTATTTAGATATCTATCACGTACCCAATCTAAAACGAACCGGTTAGGTGCAAATAGAGTCAGCGTATTTTCATTAAGTTCTGCTTCCAGTGGTCTTAACCACATACTGAATTCTGTTGCCGATAACTCGTCTTGTAGTTGTTGCAGACACTGTAACCATAGCGAAGATGACACTGTGACCCCACTATTATTTTTATGAGTTGGAAAAGGACGGCAATTTTACTCCTTGTAAGGGAAGATCACCAGTAAATGATCGCAGATCCAGTGAATAAGATCGAAGTTATTCACATTCATTAATTTTATATACCGTGGATCCACATATTTATCCCCAAATTAATCCACATAACCATCCATAATATAAGATCTTTTCAGGTTATCCCCAACATTCACAAGAAGATCAATTCTTGGGGACAAATCACTTGGTTATTTCTAATAACATCTGGTTATTTTATTTATAACTCACTTTACCAGTAACATTCATCCTATCAAACATCGAGGATTTTATAGAATGAAACACTGGCTAAGAAACTTATTCACAATTTTTGCCCTAACCACATCATTTATTCAGGTAGCTTATGCTTCAACTGATGTAAAGGTTGGTATGTCTGGACGTTATTTCCCATTTACCTTTGTAAAACTAGATAAGCTTCAAGGTTTTGAAGTGGATTTGTGGGATGAGATTGGTCGTAGAAACGATTATAACGTTGAATATGTTACTGCAAGCTTTTCTGGTCTCTTTGGTCTACTAGAAACCGGACGTATCGATACTATCTCTAACCAAATAACCATTACCGACGTACGTAAAGCCAAATATCTGTTTGCTGACCCTTACGTTATTGATGGAGCACAAATAGCGGTTCGTAAAGGTAGAGATGATATTCAAGGTATCGAAGATCTGGAAGGAAAAACCGTTGCAGTGAATTTAGGTTCTAACTTTGAACAACTTCTACGTGATTATGATAAAGATAACAAAATCAATATTAAAACTTACGACACCGCTATTGAACATGACGTTGCTTTGGGCCGTGCTGATGCATTTGTAATGGATAGACTTTCTGTGCTTGAAGTTATTAAAAAGACTGGTTTACCTTTACAGTTAGCAGGTCAACCTTTCGAAACGATTGAGAATGCTTGGCCGTTTGTTAAAAATGAGAAAGGCACAAAACTTCAAGCGGAAGTAAACAAGGCATTAATTGACATGCGCGCAGATGGCACTCTTGAGAAAATATCTCTTAAGTGGTTTGACGCTGACATTACCAAAAAATAGAAATCGCTATTTAACACCAGTTAGGGATACTTAATGTCTTTCGATTTTAACTACATGCTTGAACTGCTACCTATTCTTTTTAGGTACCTAGGTACAACAATGGAGATGGCTATATGGGGTTTATTCTTTTCTTTAATACTCTCTATCATCATAGCTAATATTCGAGTATTTAAGATTCCTGTACTGGATCAGTTAAGTCAGCTATATATAAGTTTTTTCCGCGGAACACCTCTGTTAGTACAGCTTTTTTTGCTTTATTACGGGTTGCCCCAGGTTTTTCCTATCTTGGTTGGAATCGATGCTTTTACCGCTTCTATTATAGGCCTAACGTTACATTTCTCAGCTTATATGGCTGAAACTATACGTGCGGCCATTATTGGTATCGATAGAAGTCAAATGGAAGCAAGCCTCTCAGTTGGTATGACGACTAGCCAATCAATGCGAAGGATTATTCTGCCTCAAGCTACTCGTGTCGCTTTGCCATCTCTAATGAACTACTTCATCGATATGATCAAATCAACTTCATTGGCATTCACTTTGGGGGTTGCTGAGATTATGGCTAAAGCGCAGATGGAAGCATCGTCTAGCTTTCGTTTCTTTGAGGCATTTTTAGCTGTCGCTCTTATCTATTGGGGAGTGGTGATAATTCTTACCCGCGTCCAAATTTGGGCTGAATTTAAACTCAATAAGGCATACCAAAGATGATCAAGCTGGACAATATCCATAAGAAATTTGGTTCTTCATCAATACTGTCTGGAATTGATATAGAGATAAAGCAAGGTGAGATCATTGTTGTAATTGGTTCTAGCGGTACCGGTAAGTCAACGCTGCTGCGATGTGTTAATTTCTTAGAACATGCCGACAAGGGCAAGATCACTATCGATGATGTCTCTGTCGATGTTGAGAAGTATACAAAAGCAGAAATCGTTGCACTACGTAAAAAAACAGGCTTTGTTTTTCAAAACTATGCATTGTTTGCACACCTAACAGCAAAACAAAATATAGCTGAGGGTTTGATTACTGTTCGGGGTTGGAATAAAGAACAAGCATACAATCGATCGCTGCAGATTCTTAGTGATATTGGTTTAGGTGATAAAGCAGAAAGTTATCCCGCTTCACTTTCTGGTGGTCAACAGCAACGTGTAGGGATAGGCAGAGCAATGGCCCTTCAGCCTGAATTGTTGTTATTTGATGAACCAACCTCCGCACTTGATCCTGAGTTAGTTGGAGAAGTTCTCAGCTTAATGAAGCAGTTAGCAACCAAACACCAAACTATGCTGGTGGTCACCCATGAGATGCAATTCGCCAAAGAAGTCGCCGACAGAGTAATATTCATGGCAGAAGGGAAGATTGTTGAACAAGGTTCTCCACATGATATCTTTGGTAATCCACAAGATGTTAGGTTGAAGAAGTTTTTAAGAAACGTCGGGATCCAATAAAGATCCTTGAGATTTAACTCACACTACGTATAATCCGTCGACCGGAATAAAATAGCTTTTAAAGCTTAACAGTTATTGACTCTTGAAGAGCCAGTGATTACAATTCCGCCTCTTTGTTGAGAGGCGTCGAATATTTAGTTCCACGCCGGGTTTAACAAGAACCTATAAACTACTGATCAGTAAAGGTATTATCATGAAACGCACATTTCAACCTTCAGTTCTTAAGCGCAAGCGCTCTCACGGTTTCCGTGCACGCATGTCAACTAAGAACGGTCGCAAAACAATTAATGCACGTCGTGCTAAAGGCCGTGCGCGCCTTTCAAAATAATTCGCGATTATTTTGAATACGTACGCGTTCAATCGGGAGTTACGTTTGTTAACTCCCGAGCATTATAAAAATGTATTTCAGCAGGCACATCGTGCAGGCTCCCCCCATTTCACTATTATAGCTCGTGACAATTCTCTTTCTCATCCTCGCTTAGGTTTAGCCGTTCCCAAAAAGCAGATAAAAACCGCTGTTGGTCGTAATCGCTTTAAACGTCTTACCAGAGAGAGTTTTAGAACCAATCAACACCAACTTCCAAATAAAGATTTTGTTGTCATCGCGAAAAAGAGCGCTCAGGACTTGAGCAGTGAAGAAATGTTTAAACTATTAGATAAATTATGGCATCGCCTTTCTCGCCCTTCTCGTGGTTAGCTATCGGCTTGATTTATATATATAAGTGGACAATTAGCCCGCTTATTGGCCCACGCTGCCGTTTTACACCAACGTGCTCTACCTATGCTCTTGAAGCAATAAAGATGCACGGTTTTGTAAAAGGTTGTTGGTTATCTGGCAAACGTCTATTAAAATGTCACCCTTTGAATGAAGGGGGTTTCGACCCCGTTCCACCGACCCAAGATAAAGACAGAGACAATTAACGATGGATTCTCAACGTAATATTCTGCTTATCGCTCTGGCACTGGTTTCTTTTTTGCTATATCAACAATGGCAAGTTGAAAAGAACCCACAAGCACCACAGCGAGTAGAACAGGCACAAAATAACGGTACTTTACCTGCACCATCAATTGCTAGTGAACTTGACCCTGCTCCTCAACAAGGCTCATCTGCAAAACTCATTACAGTGACAACTGACGTATTAACTCTGTCAATTGATACCTTTGGTGGTGATGTTGTTTCTGCAAAACTAAACAAATATGCTGAAACAGAAGATTCTGTAGAACGATTTGTTATTCTTAAAGATGATGTTGATCATACATACATCGCTCAAAGCGGCTTAGTGGGTCCACAAGGAATAGATTTAAGCAGCGCAAGTCGCCCTACTTATTCTTCATCCACGGACTCTTATGTGCTTGCTGATGGCCAAGAAGAAATAAAGGTTCCTCTTACTTATTCTGTTAACGGTATTACCTACGTTAAGACGTTTGTATTGAAGCGTGGTCAATATGATATCGATGTTAACTTCAATATTGATAACCAGTCTGGCACCAATGCAACTGTGGGTATGTATGCACACCTACGTCAAAACGTTATGGATGATGGTGGCAGCTTAACAATGCCAACATACCGTGGTGGTGCTTATTCTAGCCAAGATACTCGCTACAAGAAGTATAGCTTTGACGACATGCAAGATCGTAACCTTTCAATTAATCTGACTGATGGCCAAGGTTATGCTGCAATGCTGCAGCACTATTTTGCGACAGCGTGGGTTCCTCGTGAGGCTCCAGGTTCAAGCCTTTATACTCGCGTTATTGGCAACCTTGGTGATATTGGCGTTCGTATGCCAAATAAAACGATTGCGACTGGAGATAAAGCTCAATTTGAAGCAACGCTTTGGATTGGACCAAAACTTCAAAAAGAAATGGCAGCCGTTGCACCAAATCTCGATCTCGTTGTTGATTATGGTTGGTTGTGGTTTATCGCTAAGCCTCTTCACTGGCTGCTATCTATGATTCAAGGTGTTGTTGTAAACTGGGGTCTATCTATTATGATTCTAACTTTCGTTGTTCGTGGTGCTATGTACCCGTTAACGAAAGCGCAATACACATCTATGGCTAAGATGCGTATGCTCCAACCTAAGTTGGCAGCAATGCGTGAGCGCATCGGTGATGACCGCCAGCGAATGAGTCAAGAAATGATGGAACTCTATAAGAAAGAGAAAGTAAACCCACTTGGTGGTTGTTTACCTATCTTCCTACAGATGCCTATCTTCATCTCTCTGTACTGGTCATTAATGGAATCAGTTGAGCTTCGTCATTCTCCATTCTTCTTATGGATTACTGACCTTTCAGCTCAAGACCCATATTACATCCTACCTATATTGATGGGTGGTAGTATGTTCATGATTCAGAAGATGAGTCCAACGACTGTAACGGATCCAATGCAGCAGAAGATCATGACGTTTATGCCGATCATGTTTACAGGTTTCTTCCTGTTCTTCCCTTCAGGTCTCGTTCTTTACTGGTTAGTCTCGAACGTCGTAACTCTTATCCAACAGTCTCTAATCTATAGAAACTTGGAAAAGAAAGGCTTACATTCTAAGTAATAATAATTTAATTATTAAGAAAGGCGGCCTAAAGGTCGCCTTTTTGTTTTTAGCTGATTACAATTTACCCATTCGAATCCTGATTAACTGAGTTACATCTTGGTTCAGGACGCTGTGAATACTTCCCTGTAAGCTTGTCTGCTGCATCCATCTAGTAGACATTTGATAAAAGAAGTCACCCAGTCAACTCATTTTGTTCTTTGTACCAAGTAGGAAAAACTATGACCACAGACACTATTGTCGCTCAAGCTACTGCGCCCGGACGTGGTGGTGTTGGTATTATTAGGGTATCAGGGCCTAAAGCTTCTCAAGTGGCACTAGAGGTTACCGGCAAGAAACTAAAACCTCGTTATGCGGAATATATTTCCTTCAAATCAGAAAATGACCTTGAGTTAGACCAAGGTATTGCTCTCTATTTTCCAAACCCTAACTCATTTACGGGTGAAGATGTTCTCGAACTACAAGGGCATGGTGGTCCAGTCGTCATGGATATGCTTATCAAGCGTATTCTAAAAATAGACGGCATGCGTCCTGCTCGTCCTGGTGAGTTCTCTGAACGTGCTTTTATGAACGACAAAATGGACTTAACTCAAGCAGAAGCCATTGCAGATCTCATTGATGCAAGTTCAGAGGAAGCGGCAAAATCTGCACTTCAATCTCTGCAAGGACAATTTTCTAAGAGAATAAATACACTGGTTGATTCTCTAATCCATTTAAGAATTTACGTTGAAGCCGCTATCGACTTCCCCGAAGAAGAAATTGACTTCCTCGCTGATGGAAAAGTAAGTACTGACTTACATCGGATAATAGATAATTTGGAAGCAGTAAAGTTAGAAGCCAATCAAGGTTCTATTATGCGTGAGGGTATGAAGGTGGTTATTGCTGGCAGACCAAACGCTGGTAAATCAAGCCTCCTAAATGCACTTTCAGGTAAAGAGTCTGCCATTGTCACTGATATAGCTGGTACAACACGAGATGTATTAAGAGAACATATTCACATTGATGGTATGCCGTTGCATATTATTGATACCGCGGGCCTAAGGGTTGCATCTGATGAAGTAGAACGGATCGGTATAAACAGAGCATGGCAGGAGATATCTCAAGCAGATAGAGTTTTATTTATGGTAGATGGAACGACTACCGATGCCACAGACCCTAAAGAAATATGGCCTGATTTTATTGATCGTCTACCCGACAACATTGGAATGACAGTCATTCGAAACAAAGCAGATCAAACTGACGAAGTGCTCGGTATCTGTCATGTTAACGATCCAACACTTATCCGCTTATCAGCCAAAACAGGTGAAGGGATTAGCTCTCTTCGAACCCACTTAAAAGAATGTATGGGCTTCACTGGGAATAATGAAGGTGGATTTATGGCTCGCAGACGTCACTTAGAGGCGCTAAATAAAGCCTCAGAGCACTTAAATATAGGTCAAGAGCAGCTGGAAGGTTATATGGCAGGAGAAATTCTTGCTGAAGAACTTAGAATTACTCAACAGTATCTTAATGAAATTACAGGTGAATTTAGTTCAGATGATCTTTTAGGACGCATTTTTTCATCATTTTGTATTGGTAAATAGTTGTTCAATACAAACATAAAATACAGGCATCACGTTTAAGTGGTGTCTGCTCTACCCAAAATCAATCAGATGGCCATTCAAAGTAAATCCTCACTTAGTGCATTCTTTTAACTACCCTTCATTTTTCAAATTCAAATTGATTAGTTGCTAACTTCATTGAATACTAAACACATTACAGGTGCATTTTTAGAAAGGTATTTGACAATGATCCATATAATAACAGGCAGTACTTTAGGTGGCGCTGAGTACGTTGGTGACCACATAAGTGATCTTTTACAGCAAAAAGGGAAAGAAACGACGATCCACAATATCCCTACAATTGACGATATAACTAACGAAGGGACATGGTTAATTGTCACTTCTACTCATGGTGCTGGCGACTACCCAGAAAATATCCAACCTTTTATCAACAACCTGCTCACGGCACCACCTCGAATGAACGCAGTGAAATTTGTGGTTATTGCGATTGGCGACTCGAGCTATGACACCTTTTGTGCAGCAGGAAAACATGCATTCTCTTTACTCGTCGATATAGGTGCAACCCCTATTGCAGATTGCTTTACCATCGATATACTTGATCATCAGATTCCAGAGGAACCGGCAGAAGAGTGGTTAACCTCAATTATTAATCAATTATAATCAATACATAAAGTGGATCGATGATAGTCCACTTTATACCCTCATGTGGATAACTTATCCCTATAAACATAAAACAAACTAGACAACAACAGAACAAGGATTGTGGATAACTAGCTCTAATTCCGGTGATTAAGCTATAGTTATCCAAATAATAACTTTATTTTTATCTATCCAATGTTGATAACTACCTATTTTGATCCCAGCTAATCCTCCGTTAGATCAAAGCAAGATCACAAGATATGATCGTCATAACTACTATGATCTTGTTGATCATTTTTGAGTTACTAACAGGATCATGCTTCCTTAATAATAGATCCAATAGAAAGATCTCTATATAGATCCTATATATATTCTATATTTATGATCCCTTTAAAATAACATTAAATACATTTTATCAACTTCACAAAAAAGGTAGAATGACGCTCTTTTTTCATTCACGTTTTAATTTGAAATACCTTAAGGTCGATCCATGCTTTATCATGAACAATTTGACGTCATCGTTATTGGTGGCGGACATGCTGGAACGGAAGCCGCACTCGCATCTGCTAGAACAGGTAGAAAAACACTTCTGCTAACACATAATATTGATACGTTAGGTCAAATGTCTTGTAATCCTGCTATTGGTGGAATTGGCAAAGGACATTTAGTCAAAGAAGTTGATGCCTTAGGTGGGCTAATGGCCCAAGCGATAGATGAAGCAGGAATTCAATTTAGAACACTGAATGCTTCAAAAGGCCCTGCAGTTAGAGCCACTCGTGCTCAAGCAGATAGGGCAATTTATAAAGCCTTTGTAAGAAAAACGTTAGAGAACACACCAAATCTAACCCTTTTTCAACAACCTGCGGATGATCTTATTGTTGAAAAAGATCAGGTGGTTGGTGTTGTCACTCAAATGGGCCTTAAAATACGCTCTAAATCGGTCGTGTTGACGGTTGGTACCTTTCTTGGTGGAAAGATCCATATAGGAATGGAAAGTTCCTCTGGAGGTCGTGCAGGCGATCCTCCTTCAATTGCTCTGGCCGACAGATTACGTGAATTACCACTACGAGTTGATCGACTAAAAACAGGAACACCACCACGTATTGATGCTAATAGTGTTGATTTCTCAGTGTTGGAAGTTCAACACGGCGATAACCCAACACCGGTGTTCTCATTTTTAGGTAATCGTAGCCAACACCCAAGACAAATCCCTTGCTATATCACTCATACAAACGAGAAAACCCATAGTATTATTCGAGCTAATTTGGATAGAAGTCCAATGTATGCTGGTGTCATTGAAGGGATAGGGCCTCGTTATTGCCCTTCCATTGAAGATAAAGTAATGCGTTTTGCGGATAAAAATAGTCATCAGATTTTTGTCGAACCAGAAGGCCTAAATACAACAGAATTGTATCCCAATGGTATTTCTACTAGTTTACCGTTTGACGTACAGGTTCAGATTGTTCATTCGATGAAAGGCTTTGAAAATGCACATATTGTTCGCCCAGGCTATGCCATAGAATACGATTTCTTTGATCCAAGAGATCTTAAACAGACCTATGAAAACAAGTATATTAAAGGGCTATTTTTTGCTGGGCAGATAAATGGTACAACGGGCTATGAAGAAGCTGCTGCTCAAGGGTTAATGGCTGGTTTGAATGCCAGTTTATACACCCAAGGGAAAGAGGGGTGGAATCCACGTCGTGATGAAGCTTATATGGGTGTACTTATTGATGATTTATCAACAATGGGAACCAAAGAACCTTACAGAATGTTTACCTCTCGCGCTGAATATAGATTGTTACTTCGTGAAGACAATGCTGACTTGCGATTGACTGAGAAAGGCCGCGAATTAGGATTGGTTGATGACGAGCGTTGGGCTCGATTTAACCAAAAAGTAGATAATTTGGAAACGGAACGCCAACGGTTGAAAGATATTTGGGTTAATCCTAAATCGGAAGGGGTTGATAAACTCAATGTTGTGCTAAAAACACCTTTGACAAAAGAAGCTAGCGGAGAAGACTTATTACGTCGTCCAGAAATTACTTATAAGCAACTTACTGAGCTAGATATGTTTGCTCCTGCTTTAGAAGATCAGCAAGCGTCTGAACAGGTTGAAATTCAAGTAAAATATGAAGGGTATATTCAACGTCAAAAAGATGAAATAGCAAAATCGTTGCGTCATGAAAATACAAAATTACCCGTTGATACCGATTACAAAAATGTTCAAGGTCTGTCTAATGAAGTTGTCGCTAAACTGAATGAAGCGAAACCTGAATCAATAGGTATAGCATCAAGAATTTCAGGTATTACTCCGGCTGCAATTTCAATCTTGCTCGTTTACTTAAAGAAGCAAGGCATGCTTAAGAAAGGGGAAGAGTAATTGATTAGTCTAGATAATAAATTAGATCTTCTTATAGACAAAACCGATCTTGTTGTGAGTGAACAACAAAGAAGTCAACTTGTCAGATATGTTGAGATGTTAGATAAATGGAATAAAGCTTATAACTTAACATCTGTTCGTGATCCGATGGATATGTTGGTTAAACATATTCTTGATAGCATTATGGTCAGTCCGCATTTACATGGTAATCGATTGATCGATGTTGGAACTGGACCTGGTTTGCCTGGCATTCCTTTGGCTATAATGAATCCGGAAAAAGAGTTTCATCTTCTGGATAGCTTAGGAAAACGTATACGATTTATTAAACAAGTGACCCATGAATTGGATATAAAAAATGTTACTACAATTCAAAGTCGAGTAGAACAATTTCAGCCTGAGGACAAGTTTGATATTGTTTTGAGTCGTGCATTTGCTTCTATGAGCGATATGGTTAATTGGTGTCATCATTTGCCTAAACCAGAAACAGGTCAATTTTTGGCGCTAAAAGGGCAGCTTTCGCAAGATGAGATTGAACAGTTACCAGAATGGTGTAATGTGATCGAAGTCAAAGCTTTAAATATTCCTGAGCTAGAAGGTGAGAGACATCTTGTAACCTTAGCCAAGATGAAAGAGTAGAGAGGTTACAGTGGGAAGAATTATCGCAATAGCCAACCAGAAAGGTGGTGTCGGTAAAACGACGACTTGTATTAATTTGGCCGCTTCAATGGCGGCAACAAAAAGAAAAGTTTTAGTCGTTGATTTAGACCCACAGGGCAATGCAACTATGTCCAGTGGTGTTGATAAGTACCAAGTAGATTCTACTGCTTACGATCTTCTTGTTGAGGATGTACCATTTGAGGAAGTGGTATGTAAAAACACCAGCGGAGGCTATCACCTTATTGCCGCTAATGGAGATGTAACGGCTGCCGAAATTAAATTGATGGAAGTATTTGCGCGTGAAGTTAGGCTTAAAAATGCATTAGCTTCGGTTCGTGATAACTATGATTTCATCTTTATAGATTGTCCCCCAGCCTTAAATCTACTTACAATCAACGCGATGGCAGCTGCAGATTCTGTGTTAGTTCCTATGCAATGTGAGTATTTTGCACTTGAAGGTTTAACAGCACTAATGGATACCATTAGTAAATTAGCTGCCGTAGTAAATGATAATTTGAAAATTGAAGGTCTGCTCCGAACCATGTTTGATCCGCGTAACCGCTTATCGAATGAAGTATCGGATCAGCTTAAGAAGCACTTTGGCGATAAGGTATATAGAACCGTTATTCCTCGAAATGTACGTTTAGCAGAAGCTCCAAGTCATGGTCGTCCTGCGATGTATTATGACAAACATTCTGCTGGCGCAAAGGCCTATTTAGCATTAGCTGGTGAAATACTTCGTCGCGAAGAAGTACCAGCATAATAGACAAGAGAAGGGAATAACGTAAATGTCTAAACGTGGTTTAGGGATGGGCTTAGATGCCTTATTAGCTACCAGTTCTCTTGCTAGAGAAAAAGAGAAAACAGCATCCAGTAGTCAATCTATTTCAGTTGATGGTGAGTTGGCTGATATTTCAATTACTAACCTCAAGCCTGGTATTTACCAGCCTCGTAAAGATATGTCTTTAGAGGCGTTGGAAGATTTATCTGCATCTATTGAATCTCAAGGGATTATTCAACCTATTGTGGTTAGGCATGTTGCAGGACATTCCTATGAAATAATTGCTGGTGAAAGACGTTGGCGGGCTGCTAAGCGTGTCGGCCTTAAACAGGTACCGTGCATCGTAAAAAATGTACCTGATAGTGCCGCAATCGCGATGTCACTCATTGAAAATATTCAGCGAGAAGATCTCAACGCTATAGAGGAAGCACAAGCTTTAGAGCGGTTACAGGACGAATTTGAGTTAACACACCAGCAGGTAGCTGATGTAATAGGTAAATCACGGACAACCGTGACGAACCTACTTAGGCTGAATCAACTCGATGAATCGGTCAAGAATTTGGTTGAGAAAAAACAGCTTGATATGGGCCATGCTAGAGCGTTATTGGTTTTAGATATAGAAAGCCAAGGTGAAACGGCTAAAGTGATTGCCGATAAAAAAATGACCGTTCGTCAAGCTGAGCAGTTTGTTAAGAAGTTATTAGCTCCAAAAGTTGAAGGTGAAACGAAAAAAGATACGGAAGCTGCTGATATTTCAGAGCGACTTAGTCAGTGTATTGGCTCAACGGTATCTTTAACTCGTGGTTCAAATGGAAAATCTAAGATGACGATTACATTTGATGAACCTCACAAATTAGATCAATTGATTAAATTACTCGAAGACAATCAATAGTCTTCGGCTAATTTTGTTATTTGTTACAATTTTTATTGCTAAAGTTGTAGGTTTGTAAACAGATTTGTTATTTAATGCAGCGTTTTTATTGCAAAAATATGTATCGAACGTATAATTTTGGCGATTTTTCCAAGCTCATTGATAAGAGTTTATGTGGGATTGGTATGAAGGTATGAATACATGGTAGCTAGGCTAGTTCAACCAGGACGGATGCTTGCAAAGCGTCTGTTATTGATTCAATCTAGCGTGGTTACATTTGTGGCAGCAGGGATGGCTTTGGCCGTAAATGTTGATTGGGGAGTTTCTGCGTTTATAGGTGGCGGCATTTTTGTGCTTGCTAATGCTGTGTTCGCATTTTTTGCTTTTATGTATAGTGGGGCTCGTGCTGCAAAAGCAGTCACGGCGTCTTTTTATACCGGTGAAGTACTGAAAATCCTCGTTACGGTTGTTCTCTTCTCTGCAGCTTACATGTATATGCAGGTGGAACTTGTTCCCCTGAAGCTAACCTATTTGTTGGCATTAGGTATTAATATCTTTTTGCCAGCGCTATTCATTAACAAAAAAAAATAGGATGAGTTATGGCTGCGCCAGGTGAAGCGCTAACAACGTCTGGATATATTGATCACCATTTGACTAACCTGTCACTTGCTAAGATTTCTGAGCATTTTGATTTAGGTTGGGGAATAACGGAGACCAGTTTCTGGAACGTTAATATCGATAGCCTGTTCTTTTCTGTGCTCACGGGCTTGATATTCCTAGGGATATTTCGTTCGGTAGCAAAGAAAGCAACAGTAGGTGTACCGGGTAAGCTGCAATGTGCGGTCGAAATGGTAATGGAATTTGTCGCAGATAACGTCAAAGAAACATTCCATGGACGCAACCCATTGATAGCTCCGTTAGCACTGACTATCTTTTGTTGGATATTACTAATGAATATCATGGATTTAATTCCAATTGATTTCTTACCGTATCCAGCTCAACATTGGTTAGGTATCCCTTATTTAAAAGTGGTTCCTTCTGCTGATGTTAATATCACGATGGCTATGGCTCTAGGCGTTTTCTTTTTGATGATTTATTACAGCATCAAGGTGAAAGGTCTAGGTGGTTTTGCGAAAGAATTAGCATTACATCCATTTAATCATCCAGTGATGATACCGTTTAACTTACTATTAGAAGTTGTTTCGCTACTCGCTAAACCTCTTTCTCTTGGTATGCGTTTATTCGGTAACATGTTTGCTGGTGAGGTTGTATTCATTCTTATCGCGGCTATGCTTCCGTGGTGGTTACAATGGTTAGGTGCTCTCCCATGGGCAATTTTCCATATTTTGATTATTTTGATTCAAGCGTTTGTATTCATGATGTTAACTATCGTTTATTTATCGATGGCACATGAAGACCCGGATCACTAATTTAATTTTACAAAGCTTTTTTAGGCACATATAAGCCAACAACTATAAATTGGAGATAGTAATGGAAACTTTACTGAGCTTTTCAGCAATCGCCGTAGGTCTGATCGTCGGTCTTGCTTCTCTTGGTACAGCGATTGGTTTCGCAATTCTAGGTGGTAAATTCCTAGAAGGTGCTGCGCGCCAACCAGAGATGGCTCCTATGCTACAAGTTAAGATGTTTATCATCGCGGGTCTACTTGATGCGGTTCCAATGATTGGTATCGTAATAGCACTACTATTCACATTCGCTAACCCATTTGTTAGTCAACTAGGTTAATTAACAGATCAAAGTAAATACTTTGTCGTTGATTAGCATTTTTTCGTTGGTGAACAAAATAGAGGGGTAGCTGTTGTGAATATGAACGCAACTCTGCTAGGTCAAGCAATAGCATTCTTTTTATTCGTGGTTTTCTGCATGAAATATGTATGGCCACCAATTATAGAAGCTATTGAAGAACGTCAGAATAAAATTGCTGATGGTCTATCTGCTGCGGAAAGAGCAGCAAAAGATTTGAATCTAGCTCAAGCCAACGCTTCTGAGCAACTTAAAGAAGCGAAGCGCACAGCAACTGAGGTCATTGATTCAGCGAATAAACGTAAAGCTCAAATTATTGATGAAGCACGCGAGGAAGCTCAGGCAGAACGCCAGAAAATCCTAACGCAAGCGGAAGCAGAAATTGAAGCAGAACGTAATCGTGCGAAAGATGATCTGCGCAAACAAGTTGCTACTCTGGCTTTAGCTGGTGCAGAGAAGATCCTAGAGCGCTCTATTGATAAAGATGCGCACAAAGATATTCTTGATAACATTACTGCGAAACTTTAAAGCGAGGGGTGCACATGTCTCAACTGACAACAATAGCACGCCCTTACGCTAAAGCAGCGTTTGACTTTGCGGTAGAAAAAGAAGCACTTGACCAGTGGGGTCAAATGCTTACTTTTGCAGCCGAAGTTACAAAGAACAAAGATATAGTGGAGCTACTTAGTGGTTCTGTTTCTGCGGATAAACTCACAGAAATATTTATTGTTGTTTGTGGCGAACAGTTTGATGAGTTTGGCCAAAACCTTATAAAGGTAATGGCTGCGAATGGTCGACTTAAGGCCCTTCCTGAAGTATGTGATGCGTTTTTAGCTCTTAAACAAGAGTATGAGAAAGAAATGGATGTTGATTTAATATCAGCGACAGAACTTTCTGATAAACAACTTACAGACATCAGCAACAAACTTGAACTGCGTTTTGAACGCAAAGTTAACCTGAATTGTAGTGTAGATGAGACCCTACTTGGTGGGGTTGTAATTCGAGCCGGAGACTTAGTCATCGATAACTCAACGCGCGGTCAGTTAGGCCGTTTGAGCGATGCATTGCAGTCTTGATGGGGATTGGAGCATGCAACTTAATTCCACAGAAATAAGCGACCTAATCAAACAACGTATCGAATCTTTCGAAGTTGTAAGTGAAGCTCGTAATGAAGGTACTATCGTATCGGTAAGCGATGGTATTATTCGCATTCACGGTCTAGCAGACGTGATGCAAGGTGAAATGATTGAACTACCGACTGGTCGTTATGCATTAGCACTTAACCTTGAGCGTGACTCGGTTGGTGCGGTTGTCATGGGGCCATATGCTGACTTACAAGAAGGCATGAAAGTTACTGGTACTGGTCGTATTCTTGAAGTACCTGTTGGCCCTGAAATGCTTGGTCGTGTGGTAAACACGCTAGGTGAGCCTATTGATGGTAAAGGTCCAATTGATGCAAAATTATCTTCTCCTGTAGAGATAATTGCGCCGGGCGTAATCGACCGTAAATCGGTTGATCAACCTGTACAAACTGGTTATAAGTCCGTTGATGCCATGATCCCTATCGGGCGTGGTCAGCGTGAGCTTATCATCGGTGACCGTCAGACTGGTAAAACAGCGATGGCTATTGATGCGATCATTAACCAAAGAGATTCAGGTATTTACTCTATCTATGTAGCGATTGGTCAGAAAGCATCGACTATTGCCAACGTAGTACGCAAATTGGAAGAGCACGGCGCATTGGCTAACACCATTGTTGTTGTTGCATCTGCTTCTGAGTCTGCAGCGCTTCAATATTTAGCGCCTTATGCAGGTTGTGCTATGGGTGAGTACTTCCGTGATCGCGGTGAAGATGCTCTGATTGTTTATGATGATTTATCTAAGCAAGCAGTAGCTTATCGTCAGATCTCTCTACTACTTAAGCGTCCACCAGGCCGTGAGGCTTTCCCAGGTGATGTATTCTATCTCCACTCCCGTCTATTAGAGCGTGCTGCTCGAGTAAGCGCAGTGTATGTAGAACGTTTCACTAAGGGTGAAGTGAAAGGTAAGACAGGTTCTTTAACTGCTCTTCCTATCATTGAAACTCAAGCAGGTGACGTATCAGCATTCGTACCAACTAACGTAATCTCGATTACAGATGGTCAGATCTTCTTACAAACTGAGCTGTTCAGTGCAGGTGTTCGTCCTGCTGTTGATCCAGGTATCTCAGTGTCTCGTGTAGGTGGTGCTGCTCAAACGAAAATTATCAAGAAGCTATCTGGTGGTATCCGTACCGCACTAGCGCAATATCGTGAACTTGCAGCGTTTGCTCAGTTCTCGTCTGACCTTGATGATGCAACGAAACGACAACTAGACCATGGTCAAAAAGTAACAGAACTTATGAAGCAGAAACAATATGCTCCTATGTCTGTATTTGATCAGGCTATTGTTATCTTCGCTGCAGAACGTGGATACCTAGAAGACATTGAGTTGAACAAACTTGCTGATTTCGAAGATGCGCTACTTTCGTTTGCTCGTAGCCAGTTTACCGATTTTGTGAAAGAGATCGATACAACGGGTGCATACAACGATGAGATCGAAACACAGCTTAAAAAGGTTGTGGACGATTTCATAGCAACCCAGACCTGGTAATTGATAATGAGTAGGTGGCTCTAGGGTCACCAATATTTTTTATCTAAAGAGAGAGTAATACGATGGCCGGCGCAAAAGAAATTCGTACTAAGATCGGGAGTGTTAAAAGCACTCAAAAGATCACGAAAGCGATGGAAATGGTAGCAGCTTCAAAAATGCGTCGTTCTCAAGACGCAATGGGAGCTTCCCGTCCATATGCTGAAACAATGCGTAAAGTGATCGGTCATTTGGCGAACGGTAATCTAGAGTATAAACATCCATATCTAGAAGAACGTGAAGCCAAACGTGTTGGTTACATCATTATTTCAACTGACCGCGGTTTGTGTGGTGGCTTGAACATTAACTTGTTCAAAAAAGCCATGTTAGACATGCAAGAGTGGAAAGAGAAAAATGCTGATATTGACTTAGCCATTATCGGTTCAAAAGCAACGGCATTTTTTAACAACAGTGGCGCTAAAGTAGCTGCTCAAGTTTCTGGTCTTGGAGATGATCCAAGCCTAGAAGAATTGATCGGTTCTGTTGGTGTTATGTTGAAGAAGTATGATGAAGGCGAGTTGGATCGCTTATACGTAGTATTTAACAAGTTTGTTAATACTATGGTTCAGGAACCAACGATCGATCAATTATTACCTTTACCTAAATCGGATAGCGAAAGTATGAAACGCACTCACTCATGGGATTATATCTATGAGCCAGAGCCTAAACCATTACTCGATGCACTATTGATTCGTTATGTCGAATCTCAAGTATATCAAGGTGTGGTTGAGAACCTTGCTTGTGAGCAAGCGGCTCGAATGATTGCGATGAAAGCAGCTACAGACAATGCAAGCGATCTAATAGATGATCTAGAACTTGTGTATAATAAAGCCCGTCAATCGGCTATTACACAAGAACTATCTGAAATCGTATCAGGCGCAGCAGCGGTTTAAGCATAGGTAAAACTAATTAGTTAGAGGATTAACGATGGCTACAGGTAAGATCGTACAGATCATCGGTGCGGTAGTCGACGTAGAGTTCCCACAGGGTGAAGTACCTCGTGTATATGACGCTCTGAATGTTATTGAAGCGAAAGAACGTCTTGTTCTTGAAGTTCAACAACAGCTTGGCGGTGGCGTTATTCGCGCAATCGTGATGGGCAGCTCTGATGGTTTACGTCGTGGATTAGTAGTAGAGAACACTGGCGCTCCAATCACCGTACCAGTAGGTACGAAAACTCTTGGCCGTATCATGAACGTTTTAGGTGATGCGATTGATGAGTGTGGTGATATTGGTGCGGAAGAACACTATGCTATTCACCGTGAAGCACCAAGTTACGAAGAACAGTCCAATGTGTCTGAACTTCTAGAGACTGGCGTGAAAGTTATCGACTTGATTTGCCCATTCGCTAAGGGTGGTAAAATAGGTCTATTTGGTGGTGCAGGTGTTGGTAAGACCGTTAATATGATGGAACTTATCAATAACATCGCACTGCAGCACTCTGGTCTTTCAGTATTTGCGGGTGTCGGTGAACGTACTCGTGAAGGTAACGATTTCTATTTTGAGATGCAGGAAGCAGGCGTTGTTAACGTTGAAAATCCTGAAGAATCTAAAGTAGCAATGGTTTACGGGCAGATGAACGAGCCACCAGGAAACCGTCTACGCGTAGCGCTGACTGGTCTAACGATGGCAGAGCGTTTTCGTGACGAAGGTCGTGACGTTCTATTGTTCATCGATAACATTTATCGCTATACCCTTGCGGGTACAGAGGTTTCGGCTCTATTAGGTCGTATGCCATCTGCGGTAGGTTATCAGCCAACACTAGCTGAAGAAATGGGTGTTTTACAAGAACGTATCACATCAACTAAAGCCGGTTCTATCACGTCTGTACAGGCGGTATATGTACCAGCGGATGACTTGACTGACCCATCTCCAGCCACCACGTTTGCTCACTTAGATGCAACGGTAGTACTTAACCGTAATATCGCAGCTATGGGTCTATACCCAGCAATCGATCCATTGGATTCATCTTCTAGACAGCTTGATCCATTGGTCGTAGGCCAAGAACATTACGACGTAGCTCGTGGCGTTCAGTCTACTCTTCAGCGCTATAAAGAACTGAAAGATATCATTGCTATTTTGGGTATGGATGAGTTATCTGAAGAAGATAAACTTGTGGTATCACGTGCACGTAAGATAGAGCGTTTCCTAACTCAGCCTTACCACGTAGCGGAAGTATTTACAGGTGACCCTGGCGTCTATGTATCTCTTAAAGAGACTTTACGTGGATTCAAAGGTCTTCTTGGTGGTGAATACGATGACATTCCTGAGCAAGCGTTTATGTACTGCGGTGTAATAGACGATGCTATTGAGAATGCTAAGAAGCTATAAGGCTAAATAGGAGGCTATATGGCAGCAATGACCTTGCACCTAGACGTAGTTAGTGCTGAGAAAGAAATTTTTTCAGGACTAGTTGAAACGTTTCAGGTAACCGGGAGCGAAGGTGAACTTGGTATTTTCCATGGGCACACTCCGCTGCTGACCGCTATTAAGCCTGGTATGGTGCGTATAGTTAAGCAACACGGCCACGAAGAAATTATTTATGTTTCTGGTGGTATAGTTGAAGTTCAGCCTGGTACAGCGACTGTATTGGCTGATACGGCAATTCGTGGTGATGAACTAGATGCAGCGAAGGCTGAAGAAGCTAAACGCCAAGCTGAGGAGAAAATCCAAAATCAGCATGGTGACATGAACTTCGCTCAAGCGGCTAGTGAACTGGCTAAAGCTATTGCTCAGCTTAGAGTTATCGAGCTGACAAAAAATAGACGCTAATCTACTTGTCTCTAATATAAGTTACTTAGTGTATTGTTAAAAAGGCGGCCTATTGGTCGCCTTTTTGTTTTTATTACGTCAAATTTATTTAACTCTTTTCAGCTAAGCGGTTAGAATTAAAACTTCAAAAAATAAATAAGGTTAATCCTATGAGCTTCAGCGCGGTGATTCTAGCGGCGGGTAAAGGTACTCGCATGTATTCCAATATACCTAAGGTGTTACATACCTTAGCCGGAAAGCCGATGGTCAAGCATGTTATCGATACCTGCAATGATTTGGGTGCGCAAAATATCCATCTTGTTTATGGTCACGGTGGTGATCTTATGCGACAAGCTTTATCTGCGGAGTCGGTGAATTGGGTGCTCCAAGCTGAACAACTAGGAACTGGACACGCGGTTGATCAAGCATCAGATAAATTTGATGATAATGAAAAAGTATTAGTGTTATATGGGGATGTTCCTCTTATCTCACCTGAAACTATTGAAAGTCTGTTAGATGCTCAGCCTGCTGGTGGCGTTGCTTTATTGACCGTTGTTTTAGATGACCCAGATGGATATGGACGCATTGAACGTAAAAATGATGTCGTTATTGCTATTGTTGAGCAAAAAGACGCGACGAAAGAGCAAAAACGGATCAAGGAAATAAATACTGGAGTAATGGTCGCCACTGGTGGTGATTTGAAACGATGGTTGTCAGGACTCAATAACCAAAATGCTCAGGGTGAGTATTACCTTACGGATATTATTGCCGCCGCTCACGAAGAGGGCCGATCAATAGAAGCCGTTCATCCTTCATGTGCAGTTGAAGTTGAAGGGGTAAATAATCGTGTTCAACTTGCTCGTATTGAGCGTGCTTACCAACTAATGCAAGCTGAAAAATTACTCGAACAGGGCGTTATGCTTCTTGACCCGTCCCGCTTTGATCTGCGTGGTAAGCTTCAATGTGGTGTCGATGTTCAGATTGATGTTAATGTCATTATTGAAGGCAGCGTAAGCTTAGGCGATAATGTCATCATTGGTGCTGGTTGTGTCCTAAAGGATTGTGAAATCGATGATAACACCCTTATACGCCCTTATAGCGTAATAGATGATGCGATAGTAGGAGAAGGCTGTACTGTCGGTCCATTTACCCGTCTTCGCCCAGGAACAGAGCTTAAAAACAATGCTCACGTAGGAAACTTTGTCGAGGTTAAAAACGGCGTGATAGGTGAGGGTTCCAAAGCAAATCACCTTACTTATATTGGCGATACTGTCATTGGTCAGCGTTCAAATATTGGTGCTGGAACGATTACTTGTAATTATGATGGTGTGAATAAGTTTAAGACAATTATCGGTGATGATGTTTTTGTCGGCTCTGACACACAGTTAATTGCGCCTATAACGGTTGGAAATGGGGCGACTATTGGTGCCGGTACAACCGTCACAAGGGATATATCTGAAGGCGAGCTAGTGATCACTCGTGCGATAGAACGAAGAGTCGAAGGTTGGCAGCGTCCTGTTAAGAAAAAATAAAAGATATCAGTGATAAAGAATGAGACAATTTTCTTAGTGGAATAATGATAGAAAATGTCTCTATTTAGAGTAGGTCGCAGCACGGATGCTGCGACTAAAGCTTACAAAAAGGTATTTAGCATACTTCTCACAATAAACCCTCTCCCTAGTATTCGCTAACTAAGACAAAAAGAACTTATACGCCGCGTTATTCGATTCATCCTTATAGGGATAATCCAGTTCATGAAGATGTGCTGCAAAACGTGGCAAGTCTGATTCTTCTAGCTCGAACCCGCAGAGAACACGACCATAATCAGCACCTTGATTTCGGTAGTTGAACACACTGATATTCCAATGAGTACCAAGCGTACTCAAGAATTTCAATAATGCACCTGGATATTCAGGAAACTCAAAACTGAACAGTTTCTCTGTAAGTGCCTTTGACGGTTTACCACCAATCATATATCGAATATGTAGCTTCGCCATTTCATTATCAGAGAGATCAATAACAGGATACCCACCTTCTTTTAGATCATGAATAATACTTTCAAGCTCTTCCTGACCATTTTGTAAGCGTACACCTACGAATATATTGGCTAAGCTGGCATCGTTGTACCGATAGTTAAACTCGGTGACGGCTCTCCCTCCGATAATCTGACAGAACTTAAAGAATGATCCTGGTACTTCTGGAATTGTCACGGCTAATAGGCCTTCACGTTTTTCACCAAGCTCGCATCTTTCTGACACATAGCGTAAACCGTGGAAGTTGGTATTTGCTCCAGATAGAACAGTAGCCAGTTTTTTATCTTTAAGGCCCTGTTGTTCTACAAATTTTTTCAATCCGGCTAAAGCAAGAGCACCGGAAGGTTCAGCAATCGCACGAGTATCTTCAAAGATATCTTTTACAGCAGCACAGATTTCATCGCTAGATACTGCAATATGCCCATCAAGATATTTATTACAGAGTCGAAAAGTTTCATCACCAATACGTTTAACGGCAACGCCATCGGCAAACATATTTATTTGGTCGAGAACAACAGGCTCACCAGCATCTAATGCTGCTTTTAGGCAAGATGACTCTTCTGGTTCAACGGCAATAACCTTAATTTCTGGCATTAGCTGTTTAACGAGTACGGCGACACCGGCAGCGAGACCGCCACCGCCAACAGGAACAAATATATAATCTAAATGACCATTTTGTTGTAGCATTTCCATGCCGATGGTTCCTTGGCCTGCAATTACCAATGGGTGATCAAAAGGAGGAACAAAAGTATAGTTATTAAGCTTCGCCAATCTTTCGGCTTCTGCTTTTGCTTCATCAAAATTACTGCCATGAAGTACGACTTCACCACCAAAGCTTTTAACCGCTTCAACTTTGATATCTGGGGTTGTAATTGGCATTACAATGACGGCTTTAACGTCTAATTTTTTGCCAGAGAGTGCAATACCTTGAGCGTGGTTACCTGCTGAAGCCGCGATGACGCCTGCTTGTTTCTGTGCGGCGGATAGGCTTGAAACCATATTGTACGCACCGCGTAATTTAAACGAGTGTACGGGTTGTCTATCTTCTCGCTTTATTTGCACTTGGTTTCCAATACGCTCAGAAATTCTAGGCATATCTTGCAATAGAGTGACGGTTGCGACGTCATAAACGGGGGCTCTAAGGATATGGCGCAAATATTCTGCGCCACTCTTAGGCAGTGTCCCTAACGGATTTTCTGCCATTGAAATTAACCTTCCAATATGGATTTGTCACGCACAGCGCCTTTATCCGCACTGGTCGCTAGCATGGCATAGGCTTTAAGTGCCAAAGAAACTTTACGTTGACGATTTGCAGGTTTCCACCCTAACTTTTCTTGCTCCGCTCGACGAATTTCGAGTTCATCTTTAGCGACGTCTAAGGTGATAGAACGAGCAGGTATATCTATTGTGATGATATCGCCTTGATTCACAAGACCGATAATTCCGCCTTGAGCGGCTTCTGGAGAAGCATGACCAATAGATAGTCCTGATGTACCACCAGAGAAGCGACCATCAGTGAGAAGGGCGCACTCTTTGCCTAAGCCCATTGATTTGAGGTAAGTCGTTGGATAAAGCATCTCTTGCATACCCGGACCACCTTTAGGACCTTCGTAACGAATGACAACCACATCGCCCGCTTTCACTTTTCCACCGAGGATACCTTCTACGGCATCTTCTTGGCTTTCAAATACTACCGCTGGACCTTGGAATTTGTGATTTTCCTCATCGACGCCAGCCGTTTTGACGATACAGCCATCGATAGCGATATTACCTCTAAGTACAGCCAAACCTCCTTCTTGGCTAAAGGCGTTTTCTTTCGTACGGATACAACCGTCTTCACGGTCGTTATCTAACGTGTCCCAACGACAATTTTGTGAAAATGCCTCGGTTGTACGAATACCAGCTGGACCAGCACGGAAGAATTCCTTCACCTCTTCTGATTCAGTTTGCATGATGTCGTATTGCGCCAATTGTTCTTTCATTGTCAGACCAAGAACAGTATTGGTTTGATTGTTGATTAGCCCTGCACGATCAAGCTCACCAAGTATGGCCATAACACCACCAGCACGGTGCACATCCTCCATATGATATTTTGGAGTAGAAGGCGCAACCTTACAAATATGTGGAACTCGAAGTGACATACGATCAATGTCATCCATATCAAAGGCTATTTCACCTTCTTGCGCAGAGGCTAACAAGTGTAAAACTGTGTTTGTTGAACCACCCATCGCGATATCAAGCGCCATTGCATTTTCAAATGCTTCTTTGGAGGCAATATTACGAGGCAATGCAGAGTCATCACCTTGCTCATAGTAACGCTTAGTCAACTCGACTACTCGGCGTCCTGCGCTTAGGAATAACTCTTTACGATCAGCATGAGTCGCGAGTAAAGAGCCATTGCCTGGTTGGCTCAAGCCAAGAGCTTCAGTTAAACAGTTCATGGAGTTTGCGGTGAACATACCAGAGCATGAACCACAAGTGGGACAGGCACTACGCTCAATTTGCTCACTTTGTTCATCGGATACGGACGGATCCGCACCTTGAATCATGGCATCAACAAGATCAAGTTTGATTATTTGATCCGAAAGCTTGGTTTTTCCCGCTTCCATTGGACCGCCTGATACAAAAATAACAGGGATGTTTAGGCGCAATGCCGCCATCATCATTCCCGGAGTAATTTTGTCACAGTTAGAAATACAAACCATCGCATCAGCACAGTGAGCATTGACCATGTATTCAACCGAATCTGCAATAAGCTCGCGAGAGGGCAGAGAGTAAAGCATTCCGCCGTGACCCATGGCAATACCATCATCAACGGCAATGGTATTGAATTCTTTTGCAATGCCACCCGCCGATTCAATTTCTCTTGCGACAAGTTGCCCCATGTCCTTTAAGTGAACATGGCCCGGTACAAACTGTGTGAATGAGTTTACGACTGCGATAATTGGCTTACCGAAATCTTCATCTTTTACGCCTGTAGCACGCCATAAAGCGCGAGCGCCAGCCATGTTGCGTCCATGTGTTGTCGTGGCGCTGCGATATTTATTAGGAGTAGACATTTTACTTAAATTCCTTCTTTTACTTGTCTGAACTAACAGAGTTTTCGGGATAGACAAAATCTAACCAGCCCCATTTGTCTTCTGTTGTACCGTTGAATAATCCAAAAAATGTGGATTGAATTTTTTCTGTAATAGGGCCGCGTTTGCCTTCACCGACGGTGATCTGGTCAACGCTTCTCACTGGTACTATCTCCGCGGCGGTACCGGTCATAAATATTTCGTCTGCAAGGTATAATGCTTCTCGAGCAATATTCTCTTCTCTGACTTCATAGCCAAGTTCTTTTGCTAAAATCATGATCGAGTCGCGAGTAATTCCGGGCAGGATAGCGCTGGTGGCTGGAGGAGTATGTAAAACACCATTTTTAATAATGAAAATGTTTTCTCCTGCACCTTCAGAAAGGTATCCATCAACACTTAAGGCAATACCTTCAGCATAACCATGACGGCGAGCTTCTCCTCCAACAAGCAAAGAAGAGAGGTAGTTACCGCCTGCTTTAGCTGCCGTTGGAATAGTATTGGGTGCTGCACGATTCCAGCTTGAAATCATTGCGTCGACACCGTTGGCCAATGCTTCTTCTCCTAAATAGGAACCCCATGGGAAAGCGGCAATAATAAGGTCCATTTCCGTATCAGTGGGTGGACAAACACCTAGACCAACGTTGCCAATAAAACCTAGTGGACGAATGTAAGCAGAGTCTAGCTTGTTGTCTCTTAATGTCTCGCGACATGCTTCCATTAACTCATCAACAGAGTATTTAATAGGAAATCGGTAGATTTTTGCAGAATCTTTTAGGCGCTGCATGTGCTCTTTGTGGCGAAAAACAATCGGTCCATCAGGCGTGTTATAACAACGAATACCTTCAAATACTGAGGTGCCATAGTGCATAGCATGCGTAAGAACATGGACTTTAGCTTCGCCCCAAGGAACCATTTCACCATTAAACCAAATATAATCAGCAGTGTTTGTTGCCATCTTAAAATCCTTCCTTAAATTTTATAAGCACTGAGCATTTCGTCTTTTTTCAGTCTAGAGGTATGTACGTTAGTGACATCCCATAGTTTTTCGACTTGATTTGTAATCAAGGTAATAGGACGGTCACTGTCAACGACAAGTTCTATTTGAGCAACCTTACTCTCATGATTTTGTGTCGCAAGTATTTGCTTAATGGTAAAACCTCGGTGTCTTACCACTCTAAGTATGCGTTCCACTAAAACAGGTTTATCGTTGGCTTCTATTTTTAATAGGTATCTGTCCATTAGGTATTCTCCAGCATATCTTGATTTGCCGCGCCCGGTGGAACAAGCGGCCATACGTTTTCATCTTCATCGATAAGAACATGAAGTAGATAAGCGGTTTCACTTTCTAGCATTTCTTTTAGAGCTGGCTCTACTTCTGCTTTCGTTGTAATGGTTTTACCTGGGATACCAAATGCAGCCGCGAGTGCTTGGAAGTCTGGATTATCATCCAGAATAGTTTCACTGTGACGACCATCAAAAAAGAGTGATTGCCATTGACGAACCATACCCAATCGATGATTGTTAAGTAGAACCATTTTGACGGCTACTTGCTTTCTTTTTATCGTGCCTAGCTCTTGAATATTCATCATAAAAGAGCCATCACCAGTGATCAATATAGATTGATCGTCAGGTCGAGCAATCTTTGCTCCAATGGCGGCGGGAAGGCCAAAGCCCATAGTGCCAAGACCAGCAGAGGTTATATAGTTTTCTGGTTTACGTGGTTGCATATGTTGCGCCGCCCACATCTGATGTTGGCCAACATCGGTAGATACTATAGAGCTGTCAGGCATTGAGTCTGAAAGTTGCTTTAATAGTAAAGGCGCGTAGATAAGCTCTCCAGGGTGATCATAGCGCCATTTGAACTCTTTTCTTAGAGTAGATGTCTGTTCAAGCCATGGAGAGATATCTTGTTCAAGCGTAAGTTGTGGAAGAATAACGTTGATATCACCTTGCAGTGATGCATTTGAGCGGCGCAGTTTGTTAAATTCTGCAGCATCAATATCGATATGGATGACTCTCGCATCTGGGGCAAACGAATCTAATCGGCCAGTCACTCTATCGTCGAAACGAGCACCAACCACGATTAACAGATCGGACTCTTGAACGATTAGATTGGCTGCTTTCGTTCCGTGCATTCCAACCATACCTAGATAATTAGGATCGTGACGTTCGACGCTACCCAAGCCTTTTAAGGTACTCACTGTCGGGATTGGATTGTTAGTAAGAAATTGTCGCACCGTATCCGTCGCTTTGGCTATTTGAACGCCCCCACCAATGTAAAGAACGGGTTTATCCGCTTTATTGAGCAGGCTTTGAGCTTTTTCTAATGCTTTGGGATCGGCCACTGGAATCGCGGGTGGTTCAATAAATGGAAGGAGATGAGTCGGAGCCTCAGCTAACTGGACATCTTTAGCAATATCGACCACAACTGGTCCAGGCCTGCCCGACTTTGCTACCTCAAAGGCCTCAGCTAACGTTGGCGCTAGGTCATCAATGTCAGTAACTAAGTAACTGTGTTTGGAACAAGCTAAAGATATGCCGATAACGTCTATTTCTTGGAATGCATCTGTACCAATGAGTGGGCTTGCAACTTGACCAGTAATGGCAACGAGTGGCACTGAATCTAAAAGTGCATCAGCTAAGCCTGTTACAAGGTTTGTCGCGCCGGGGCCAGAAGTGGCTAGGCAGACAGCTACATCCTGTGTTGCTCGTGCCATACCAATGGCTGCCATTGCAGCACCTTGCTCATGTCTGCAAAGTACGTGCTCAACACCACCATCATAAAGGGCATCATAAATTGGCATGATGGCGCCACCTGGGTATCCAAATACTGTGGTTATACCCTGTTGTTTAAGGGCTGCTACTACCAAGTCGGATCCGTTCATTAGAGCCCCCAGCTTGTCTGCGTTGTTCTCAACGCTAATTTATTTCTGCACATACAGTGCTCCTATACTTCCGGTTCTGCTTACATGTAAGCAGAAGTTTGTTGTATTAAATAGTAAAAAACCCCCGGACTTTTCAGTGCGGGGGTTTTTTTTAACTCTTGTTATTTTTTTCCGCTTATACGCCCCCGCGCGGTGTCAATAATGACCACGATAATCAGGATAATGAGCACATTTATGTGAGCGGATAATTTCATTAGTTGTCTATTTTTCTAGCGAATGTGTTTGCATCTCTAGTGGTAACATAATTTGTTGTTATCTGACAAGGAAAAATTCAGTCTTTTTCCATATTTATTTAGCCTAAATGCACACTATATAGTGTGAGTTATAAGTAATTTTTTGATTTTAAATAATTATAAGGGTAGATATGGTATTGGCGGTTATTCACAGCCGAGCAAGTGTTGGGGTGGACGCTCCCCCTGTCACTGTCGAAGTGCACATAAGCAATGGTATGCCAGGTTTTACACTTGTTGGTTTGCCTGAAACTACAGTAAAAGAGTCTCGAGACAGAGTTCGAAGCGCAATTATTAATTCTAATTTTGAGTATCCGAGCAAAAAGATCACAGTAAACCTTGCCCCTGCTGATTTGCCTAAAGAGGGGGGACGATTTGATTTACCTATTGCGCTAGGGATCCTCGCGGCTGCTGAACAGATAGCCGTTGATAAACTTGGTGACTATGAGTTTATTGGTGAGTTAGCGCTTTCTGGGGCGTTACGGCCGGTTAAAGGCGTACTACCAGCGGCGTTGGCGGCCAATAAAGTTCAACGATGCTTAGTTGTACCTGAAGAAAATGGAGACCAAGCGGCATTGGTTGGCAAGGAGAGACATAAATCGGCTGCAAGTCTATTGGAAGTGTGTTCAGCGTTATGCGGACAAGATAATTTGTCTTTGTTTCAAGTAGAAAGATCTGAAGAATTATTGGTACATAACCGAGATTTACAAGATGTTATTGGCCAGCAACAGGGAAAGAGAGCATTGGAAATAGCTGCGGCAGGTGGACATAATCTTCTTTTTCTCGGCCCACCAGGTACAGGCAAAACCATGCTAGCTTCTCGACTTTGTGACTTGCTACCTGAAATGAGTGATGACGAAGCGCTCGAAACTGCGTCTGTGGCTTCTTTAACGGAGCAAGATATAAATAAGTTTAATTGGAAGAAAAGACCTTTTCGTTCTCCTCATCATTCATCTTCTATGGCGGCCTTAGTCGGTGGTGGTTCGATTCCTCGTCCGGGTGAGATTTCCTTGGCACATAATGGATTATTGTTTCTTGACGAAATGCCTGAATTTGAAAGAAAGGTGTTGGACTCAATGAGGGAGCCATTAGAGTCTGGAGAGATTGTTATCTCTAGAGCAGCGGGAAAGACCCGGTTTCCCGCTCGATTCCAGCTCGTTGGAGCACTGAATCCAAGTCCTACAGGTTATTATGATGGCGATAAGGCTCGGATAAACCCTCAGGTAGTACTTCGTTATCTGAGTCGGCTATCGGGGCCCCTATTGGATAGATTTGATATGTCATTAGAGATCCCCTTATTGCCAAAAGGAATGCTAGCGGAAGGTGGAGATAGAGGAGAAACTACCCATATTATAAAGAGTAGGGTAGAAGAAGCCCGAGCGTATATGTTAAAAAGATCAGGAAAAATAAATGCACTTTTAACAAGTAGAGAAATAGAAAAATTTTGTATTTTGAACAAACAAGACGCCGAGTTTTTAGAAGATGCGCTACATAGGTTAGGGTTATCAATACGTGCATATCATCGAATAATAAAGGTTGCTCGTACTATCGCTGATTTGGAATCGAATGAACTAATTTGTCGAGCACACTTAGCTGAAGCGTTGGGGTACCGTTCTATGGATAGGTTATTGAAATTATTAAACGCTCAGGTGATCTAGGATATGGTAAGAATAGCTATTACGTTTATGAATATAGGGTGTAAACGGAGCATTTAAGCTCCGTTTTTAATTTGATGCCTATAGCGCGAGTAGATAATTAACCAAGTCAAAATACTCGTCGTAATTTTTAATCCCATCTGTTTTAACAACATAACGGTTGTTGACAACAACCCCTGGAACGCCGCTTAACTTAACGGCTTTAAATTGTTTATCAAAACGTTTCTGCATGGAATCAATGGCAAACCCCTTGTATGCAGAATCAAATTTCTTTGCGTCTACACCATTGTCGATGAACATTTGACGTAATTCTGTTTCCGTTTTAGGCGGAGTTCGAAGCGTGTGTATTTGGTTGAACATGTAAGGAACCATTTTATCTTCAACTTTCAGTACAATCATGCTTGCATAAGCTTTAGCCATTGGAACACCCATGTTGCCACCCATAAAGGAAACATGTACTTTTTGAAATTTGGCGTTCTTGGGTAATTTAGTTTTAAGCTGCTGAATTACGGGTTCAAAATTATTACAGTGCCCACAAAAGAAAGAGAAGTACTCGGTGACTGTTGGGGTAGAAGTCTTTTCCAAGTCTAATACTTCATAGTGTGTTCCTTCATTAAACTGAGCGGCTTGTACTGATGTGCTTAATATTAGGGTAGCAAGTAACATAAATAATTTTTTCATTTGAACTTTGACTCCATTTGTCGTTATTTTTTTAATTTTTATATTACCATTGAGGCATTAGTGCAAGTGGGGGTTCTTGTAAAACCGATATCTGTTCTTTAAATCCAAGCACTTGGTTTTCCCAATATTTTGGGTCGCCAAACCAAGGAAAAGCGAGTGGAAATGCTGGATCTTGCCACCTTTTTGCGAGCCAAGCCATATAGTGTACCATTCGCAATCCACGTAATGGCTCAATAAGTTTCAACTCTGATGGATTAAAATCGCAAAATTCCTCATAGCCTTCAAGTAATATATCTAATTGAGCAAGTCGGTCATGTCTATCACCGTTTAGAAGCATCCATAAGTCTTGTACTGCAGGACCATTGCGAGCATCGTCTAAATCGACAAACATCGGTCCGTCCCGCCATAAAATATTACCAGGATGGCAGTCGCCATGTAAGCGAATTGAGGTGAAATCGTCACTCCAATTGTCTTCAATACGCGCGATTAATAAATCGAGGTCGCTAAAGAAACTATTTTCTAAATGAGGCGGTATAAAAGTAGATTGCTGTAAAAGCTTACGGGGTTGGTACAGGTATTCATCTAAGCCGAGACTTGGTCTATGAATAAAAGTTTGTTTCTTACCGATATTGTGAATCCTACCCATAAAGCGACCAACCCATTCAAGGTGATTCGCATTATCAACTTCAAACTGTCGTCCTCCTACACTGACAAATAAGGTGAATTGATAGCCTTTGTATTCATGTAGTGTGCGTCCATTAATAATGCAAGGAGGCGCGACAGGAAGTTCTTGTTCAAGTAGTTCTAACGTAAAGTCGTGTTCTTCTTGGATCTGCTCTGTAGTCCATCTTTGTGGACGATAAAATTTGACCACGTAACGCTGTTTTTCTTCATCCACGAATTGATATACACGGTTTTCATAACTATTTAATGCAAGCAAACCTGATTCAGCTCTTATTCCAATGCTTTCTATTGCGTACCACATGAAATCTGGTGTTAGAGCATCAAAATTGAATGCAGTGTTTTTTGAAATGTCTGTATTGTTAGAATCGATAGTCATAAATGGATCCAGAAATAAAAAAGGGCCCTTTAGAGCCCTTTTTCTAATTGTTTTGTTAAGTTACAGTTTTTTAATAAACCTGCTCTCAACTTCGACAGTAAATTGGTTACTATCGGTGAGTATAAACTGAATCGTAGCAACAGGAGAGCTTAAGTTTTCAGTTGCTACTCCTAGGCTTATTGGTAAGTTGACAACTTCACCCGGTTGGACTTGAATTGTCTGGTTTCCGTACCAAGTAATATCATTTAAGCCCGTTACATCCAGAGAGTAGTTCTGTAGTTGCTGAGTTTTGTTTATTATTTTTAGGTTATAGGTGTTTTCGACATAGCCTTCGGAATTGACTTTAAATAGTTGGTTTCTGTCCCTTAATACACTCATTCCAGCGGGTTCTACACTGGCAATTTGAAGGGCAAACAAGACAAGCATTAGCACCATAATACCGCCGTAACCTATTAGTTTCGGTCGCATTACTTTTGTTTGTTTACCAGACAACTTATGCTCTGAGGTATAACTGATTAAATTCTTTTCATAACCCATACGATCCATTGTTTGATTACAAATATCGATACATGCACCACAGTTGATACATTCATATTGAAGCCCATCGCGTATATCAATGCCTGTTGGGCAAACTTGAACACACAAATCACAATCAATACAGTCACCTAACCCCAATTTTTTTGGGTCAGCCTTGCGTGGACGAGGGCCTCTAGATTCGCCACGTTCTTGGTTATAACCGACAATAAAAGTATCTTTATCAAACATTGCGGATTGGAAGCGAGCGTAAGGACACATGTGGATACAGACAATAGATCGCATCCAAGCTGCATTTGCGTAAGTACATACCGCAAAAAACACAACCCAAAAACCAGCCCAGAACGTCGTGTTTAGCGTTAAGAAGTCGACCACAAGATCTTTAATCGGGACAAAGTACCCAACGAAAGTAAATCCGGTAACAAGAGCAATACCAAGCCAAGCGATATGTTTGATGGTTTTTCTCAGTAGAAGATTTGATGTCATCTTACCGCCATCTTGTTTCCGTCTTTTATTTGCCGCCCCTTCTAGTTTTTCTTCAAACCAGATATACATAAATGTCCAAACGGTTTGGGGGCAAAGGTAACCACACCATACTCGGCCTAAAAATGTCGTAATAAAAAACAGGCCAAATGCCGCTATCATGAACAAGAGTGCAAGCAAGGTTAAATCTTGTGGGTATAACGTGGTACCAAAAAAATTGAATTGTTGATTGCCAATATCAAGCAATATAGCTTGTCTTTCACCGTATGGTATCCAAGGAACCAATCCGAATAATAGGAGTAAAAACCAAGCGCCATAACGCCTTAGTTTTTGAAAGGTGCCTTTGCTTTCTCGTACATAAATACCATCACTAGGATTAAATCGATCTTTTTTGCCCTTATGTGTTTTAGGGTTAAATGTTTTGGGAGTCACATCTTTTATGTCTATTTTATCTTGACTCATGAATGTTCCTTTTTGGGCTTTTGATTAAGCGATACGTACTTATATGACATTACTTTTTATGCTTTTAGTATTTATTAGACGACGATTATATATCCCTTAACAAATCGGTTTCTTTATTGATGTCTATTTTTAACAAAAATTGTGATCTAGAAACAAAAAAGCGACACACTTGTGTCGCTCTATATTCTTCTTTCCAGTTGGCCTATTTAATTATTCCACGGGCCTTTAATATCGCTGTTTTGAAGTCATTTTCCTGATCTTTGGCAAGGCCGGGTATCATCTCATTTTTGTTGCTGTTTCTCATCTTAAGGTGATAGATCAAAACATCATCGGTGAGATCGTCCAATTTACCGTTATAACCGGCTTCTTTACATAGTTTAAGGATAAATGGAATCAGATTAGTCTCTGGGTCTTTTTGCCATTCAGGGTGAAGTAACTCAATTACCTCATTAACTCGGTGACACTTCATGATTTCTCCACAACTTTTTTATTGATGTACAGTGCACGTTATCAAATAGAGTGGAAAGAAAAAAGCGCAGAGATTAATACTGCGCTTTTTTATTATGCCGCTTGGATGATTTGTTGATCATGCTGCTTACTGATTGCTTTTTTTTCTACCAAACTCTTTGCAGAGGTTGGCGCTTTAGCCATCGGTGCTGAAACAGCTCCGCAACGACGTAGAGACACGCTTCTAGTGGTGCGTGAAAACCTGACGGATGTTGGTCGCATCAAAATACCTAACAGTCAGGCAACTCCTTTGCCAAGTTAATGGCCTGATTATCTACGAGATAAATCTCTTTGGTGTAAACCATTCCAACAAATAATCAGGAATAACAATATGCGTTGCATATCGATATAAATAATATCACCCAGATAGGATCTTATCGAGATGTGGTTCAAAAAATAGTTGTTTTTTTAAACACTAATTAGTTCGAAAGAGTGTAGTTAGTTCTATTTTGCTATTTTGTGGTGAGTTTTTTTGGTCTAGAGTGGTTAGTATGAATAAGATGTCTTCTAAAGGAGTAAGGCAATGTCGTTTCTTAAAAAAACTTTAGCCAGTTTCGGTGTTGGTTCAGCGAGAGTTGACTCAATCTTACAGCAAGAATTCCTAATTCCAGGTGAAAAGGCGAAGATTGTAATCGAGGTCTATGGTGGTTCCACCCCTCAGGATATCGATAATATAGATCTGAAAATCTATTGTCGATATATCGACGAAGTTCCTGCAGATAATGATAAAAGTAAAAGTGATAATTATGTGGGAAGAATGAGGCGTGTTCCCCGTGATTATGTATTGGCGAGCTGGAAGCTTCCTTATTCTTTTACTATTGAGTCGGGGCAACAAAGGAGCTTTGATATTGAGTTAGATTTACCTGCTAATACTCCGGTAACAATAGGAGATACCAAAGTTTGGTTGGAAACAGGATTAGATATTTCCTTGGCTAAAGATCCTACTGATAAGGATATTTTAACGGTAAGGCCAACCCCTATTTTGGATGGTGTATTCTCGGCTCTCGAAGAAGAAGGTTTGCGTATTCGGCAGGTTGAGTGTGAAGCGACGAAAGGATTTGCTCTCCCTTTTGTTCAAGAATTCGAACTCGTGCCTACTACGGGCCAATTTCATGGTCGATGGAGAGAGTTGGAAATTGTGGCTTATCAGCATGATGATGCACTTGAACTTTGGTTTGAGGTTGATCGTCAGAAGCAAGGGCTGGGAGGTATGCTTTCAAATCTTTTAGGTGCAGGAAAAATAAAGAGAAATTTATTGATACCTAAAGGTACAGAAGGCAGTGAAGCCGGTAAACAGGTTATAGAGTACTTGGTTTCGACAAGTTAAATATTGTCTCAATTATCAAACAATGTAAATATTTTCAGCTTACACGTGTAAGCTTAATGTGACATACTTCAGTTTCTTAGCTCTATGAGGAAGTTGAAGTATGTCGACTAAACCAGAAAATGAATACAGTGTATCGGAGGAGATCGCTAATAGTGTGTCTCATGGTCTCGGGGTTATTTTTGGTGTCGTTGGATCCTATTTTCTAGTAACAAAAGCTTTGGAGAACAATGCAGATACGTTAACGATAATCAGCATGAGTCTTTATGGTGCCAGCATTATTATGCTTTTTTTGGCTTCAACGTTGTATCACTCTATCCCGTATCAAAAAACCAAGCGAGCACTTAAGACTTTTGATCATTGTGCTATTTATTTACTCATTGCTGGCAGTTATACACCCTTCTTATTAGTGAGTTTAAGAACCCCATTAGCGATTGGTTTAATGGCTGTTATTTGGTCGATAGCTTTGTTTGGGATTATCTTTAAGTTTGCCTTTGTCTATCGATTTGAAAAACTGTCTCTTTGGATTTATCTGACGATGGGATGGTTATCGCTTATTGTAATTTATCAACTTGCGATGAATATCGATATAGGTGGATTAACGCTATTGGCTATTGGAGGCGTAGTCTATTCTTTAGGCGTTATTTTTTATGTGGCTAAAAAAATACCATTTAATCATGCTATTTGGCATGGTTTTGTATTGGCAGGGTGTGTATGTCACTTCCTTTCTATCTACTATTATGTTGATCCAATATAGCGACTATCATTAAAAGTTGTTTCATTTATAAGCCTTAATTTACGTGCGCCAAAAAGCGGGAAAGAAGAGTACAAGAATAGTGAGTATTTCTAGTCGCCCCATTAACATTCCTAATCCGAGTATCCATTTTGCCAAGTCAGGTAACGGAGCAAAATTTCCAGTGGGTCCGATTATGTCCCCCATGCCTGGGCCGACATTAGCGACGGCAGTAATAGAACCTGAAATGCTTGTGATAGGATCTAACCCTATAGCGGATAAAGAGCCTGCAACAATGATTATTGTGGCAAAAAAGGTGATACCAAATGCGACCATTGAGCGGACTATATCGTCACTTACAGGGCGTTTATTGTAGCGTTGTACAAATATACCGGATGGATGGATTAACTTTAGCATTTGTTTGTTGAATAGCGTCATCGCGATTTGGAACCGAAATATTTTTATACCACCAGAGGTAGACCCGGAGCAAGCGCCTACTAACATTAAAAAGGCAAAGAGAACGGTAGGTAGGCCTCCCCATGCTGTGAAGTCCTCTAACCCATAGCCAGTGGTTGTGATAATAGAGACGATATTGAACATGGATACACGAATAGCATCCGATGTAGTGTAACCGTTATGTACAATTAACCAACTGGCTATCACCGCACTAGCGATGATAAATAATAAGGCAAATCCACGAACTTGAGCATCGAGATAGAGGGCGGTAAAGGTTTTGTTTCGCAATACGCTAACAAAAAGCAGAAAAGGTAAACCACCGAGAAACATAAATAATGTCGCAACCCAATGAGCGCCATTAGAAAAATGGTTCATTGAGCCATCCGATGTTGAGTAACCACCGGTGGATAGTGTCGTAAATCCATGATTCACCGCATCAAAGAAACCCATACCAGTGATTAAGTAACCAATGATGCAAGCTACCGTTAATGAAAGATAAACAGCAACAATATTTTTTGCGACGGTTTTTGCTCTAGGTGAACTTTTATCAGACCAATCGGATGACTCTGTCTGGAATAACTTCATACCACCAACATTTAACATTGGCAAGACTGCTACCGCCATGACAATGAAACCAATTCCTCCTAACCATTGAAGGGTTGAACGCCATAACAATATACTTGGTGCCATATTGTCTAGACCGCTTAAAACGGTTGAGCCTGTCGTTGTAATTCCAGACATCGTCTCAAAGTAAGCATCCGTAAAACTGATGTGGTTAATAAACACAAAGGGGAGTGCTGCAAATACGCTTGCTATCATCCAAACTAAAGATGTAATTAGAAACATATCTCTTACGCCAAGGCGGAAATGTTCGGTTTTACCGAGTGAAATACATAGAAATGCAGCGATATGCGTGATGACAACCGCTTTGCCAAACTCAAGAAAACCGTCAGTACCAGAAAAAAAAGCGACCAATGTTGGAATGTACATAAACAGGGCTAGTTTTGATAATACTAACCCTATAACAAACATAATTGGACGAAAATTAACCATGATAAACGCTTAGCCTAGTTATAAAAAGAACGGGCTAGGTTGGAAAAGCAGTTCAACGTCAGGAACATACTTTTTATCCACAAGAAACATAACAACGTGGTCATCTTGCTCTATCACCGTTTTGTCATGAGCAATCATTACTTCTTCGCCACGGACAATTGCACCTATTGTGGTACCAGGAGGTAGTTTTAATTGACCGATTGGTCTGCCAACAACCTTTGATGTCGTTTCATCGCCGTGCGCAATGGCTTCAATGGCTTCTGCTGCTCCGCGTCTTAATGATGATACGTTAACAATATCAGCACGTCTTACATGAGTTAATAGAGCAGAAATAGTGGCCTGTTGAGGTGAAATGGCCACATCAATATTGCCTCCCTGAACGAGGTCAACATAAGCGCCACGTTGGATGAGTACCATTACTTTTTTTGCACCCATACGCTTTGCCAACATGGCAGACATAATGTTGGTCTCGTCTTCATTAGTTAACGCGATGAAAACATCCACTTGATCAATGTTTTCTTCAATCAGCAGCTCTTGGTCGGCAGCGTCACCACAAAAGACGATGGTTTTTTCTAGTTCCTCTGATAATTTTTCTGCTCGAGCTAAACTGCGTTCGATTAGTTTTACACTGTAATCGAACTCTAATCGTTTCGCTAAAGAAGAGCCGATATTGCCTCCACCAACGATCATAATACGTCTGTAAGGTTTCTCGAGTCTTTGTAGTTCACTCATAATAGAACGAATATGATAGCTATCCGCTACGAAGAATACTTCATCATCCGCTTCTATTATGGTCGTACCTTGAGGTCTGATAGGTCGACCTTGTCTGAAAATAGCGGCGACACGCGTATCTATATGAGGCATATGATCACGCAGAGTGGAAAGTGCGTTACCAACGAGAGGGCCACCATAATAGGCTTTAACTGCCACCAAACTTACTTTCTTATCAGCAAAACTGACAACTTGCAGTGCGCCAGGGTACTGGATTAGACGCTCGATGTAGCTAGTCACGAGCTCTTCAGGCGCAATTAAGTGATCAACTGGAACGGCGCCAGAGTGGAAGAGTGTTTCTTTCTCTTTCAAATATTCAGGAGAACGAATACGAGCGATTCGATTGGGTGTATTAAAAATAGTGAATGCAATCTGACAAGCCGCCATATTGGTTTCGTCAGAGTTGGTCACAGCCACTAACATGTCCGCATCTTGAGCACCGGCTTCGCGTAACGTGTTCGGGTGACTGGCGTGTCCATTGACTACTCGTAAATCGTATTTATCTTGAAGCTCCCTTAAGCGATCACTGTTTTTGTCTACGATGGTGATATCGTTATTTTCACCCACTAAATTTTCAGCGAGTGTGCCACCAACCTGACCTGCTCCAAGAATAATGATTTTCATAACTGTGCCATCTCTTTAAAAAGCCAATATGTCGATGTTAATGCAAATAAAATAGTTTATTAGGCATTCTTTTTTAGTACGGCATAATAAAAGCCGTCCATATCTTCTTCTCCAGGGAGAATCTGTCTTCCCGGGCTTTCAATATCAGAGCCGATAAGCTCAGCGTTATTCGTTCTTTTTAAAAAATCAATTACTTGTTCACTGTTTTCTTGTGGGGTAATTGAACAGGTAGCATAAACCATTGTGCCACCTGTTTTAAGCTGCTGCCACATAGCGTCAATAATTTCACTTTGAAGTTGAGCTAAAGCCACAATGTCATTGGCGCGACGTAACCATTTAATATCAGGATGACGTCGAATAACGCCCGTTGCCGAACAAGGAGCATCTAGGAGGATGCGGTCAAATTTTTCACCTGTCCACCATTCTTCTGGTTTACGGGCATCTCCACATATTACTTTTGCACTTAGGTTTAGTCGGTCAAGGTTTTCATAGACCCTTTTTAGCCGGTATTCATCAGAATCTATGGCGACGACTTGACTGTTTTTTATGCGCTCTAATATATGAGCTGTTTTTCCACCTGGAGCGGCACAACAATCAAGAATGAGTTCATTTTCTTGTGGTTTTAAGAAGTCGACGGACAGCTGCGCTGCTGCGTCTTGAACGGAAACCCAGCCTTTATCAAATCCCGGTAGGTTGCTGACATCCGTTGGCTTTTCTAGCTTTAAGGCATTTCTCGCATGAGGGTGAATGGTTGCATTGATCTCTTCATTCTTTAATAAAGCTAAATATTCATCTCGACTGTAATGTACTTCGTTCACTCTTAACCACATTGGTGCCTTGCTGTTATTAGCCTCAATAATCGATTCCCAGTTACCAGGGTAGGCGCCTTTCAGTAGCTTAAGTAACCAACCTGGGTGGCCATATTTTCCCGCGTCATTGCTTACTGCGAATTGGTCTAATTCTTGTTGATTTCTTTGGTAACTTCTTAATACTGCATTGATAAGGCCGCTTAGGCTTTGTCCTTTAAGGTTCTTTGTTGCTTCGACCGTCTCGCCAACGGCCGCATGAGCAGGAATTCGCATAAAACTTAGTTGGTAAATACCAACTAACACCAAGTGATGAAAGACTCGTTTTTTTCCTTTTAAAGGGTTATCCATTAGTCTATTTGCAATGGTTTCGAGCCTTGGTAAGTAGCGAAGCGAGCCGTAGCAAATTTCCTGTAGTAATGCATGGTCACGTGGCTTTATAGTTTGTTGGGCGGCAGGAAGAGCAGTAGATAAAGATTGACCTTTATCTACGACTTGGAAAAGAACGGTGGCTGCGGCTGCACGAACATTCATTTTAAAAACCTAATTTCATTTTAACAGTAGTGATCGTTATAAAAACGGGCACATTAGTGTGATCTAAAAAGAAGAGGCTAGCGGGAAGTTAGCCTTAAATATCTGTCTTTAGAGTAATTGTCTACCTACTTCAAACCAACTACTGCGTGAGTTGAGGACATCTTGAACAGACATGGGTTTTTTCCCTGGAATTTGAATCTGTTCTAACACTAGAACATTATTACCAGTGGCGATATATATGCCATGTTTATCGGCTTGTAAGATCGTTCCAGCCTCTTTGTTGTTTTTGATGTTTTCGACTCTGCTACGCCAAACCTTAATATTGTTATCTGCAACACTAAAATAGCTCATTGGCCATGGGTTAAAAGCTCGAACGCAACGTTCAATTTGTTCTGCATCGAGTGACCAGTCTATCTTTGCTTCTTCTTTCGATAGTTTTTTTGCGTAATTAGCAAATGCATCATCTTGTTTTATAGGATTTGCTTTAGCGCCCGCGATATCAGACAAACAGTTAATCAGTGCACTCGGTCCAAGATCAGCCAACTTGTCGTACATTGACGCGCTTGTATCTGTTGCTTCAATTGGCAACACATCTATATTGAGCATATCCCCTGTATCTAGCCCAATATCCATCTGCATAATAGTGATACCTGTTTGCTCATCCCCAGCCCAAATTGAACGCTGAATTGGAGCGGCACCTCGCCAGCGGGGAAGAATCGAACCATGTACATTAATACAACCCAACTTTGGAGTGTCTAGTACCTGTTGTGGCAGTAACAAACCATACGCAACAACAACCATTATGTCGGCATCAAGGTTAATGAGTTGTTGTTTCGCCTCATCTGATTTGAAATTCTCCGGCTGAAAAATGGTAATATTATTTTCTATTGCGATATTTTTCACAGGGCTAGCGGTTAGCTTTTTACCGCGACCTGCTGGGCGATCTGGTTGAGTATATACAGCAATGACCTCGTGCTCCGAAGACAACAACGCCGCCAAGTGGCGGGCGGCGAAATCCGGAGTACCGGCAAAGACAATACGTAGTGATTGGCTCAAGGTAACCTCGTTGTTAATTGTTTTTTTCGTTGAAGCGTTTAATTTTTTCGAGCTTATCTTTAATTCGCTTACGCTTTAAAGGCGATAAATAATCAACAAAAAGCTTTCCTTCTAAATGGTCCAATTCGTGCTGAACGCAGATAGCTAAAAGGTCATATGCCTCAAAACTGAATTTTTCGCCATTGCGGTCTAATGCTTCTACCGATACTTCCGAAGCCCTTGGAACTAAAGCTCTTGCTCCGGGAACCGATAGACAGCCTTCTTCTATACCATCATCACCACGTTTATCAGTGATTTCTGGATTAATTAATACCATCGGCTGATCGCGAGAATCGGAAATATCGATAACGACGATACGTTGATGGAAATCAACCTGAGTTGCTGCAAGGCCAATGCCTTCTTCTTCGTACATGGTTTCAATCATGTCATCGACGAATTTTTGGATCTGCGGAGTGACTACCTTTACTGGTTTAGCGACAGTGCGAAGGCGATCATCCGGGAATGTTAATACTTCTAATACAGACATAAATAACTCTAAAAATTGAACTGTGTCCAAACCGCGAAACGGTGAATAACGCAATTCTAGACATTTAATAGATCAAATGACAGCATCCTGAAATCTCTATATTCAGGAATAAAAGCCACGATCTGACTATTTTACTCTTTTTTTACTCGAATTTAGTATTTTTTTAGTCTCTTTTTTTTTTGTATACCAGCCCGATCTAAATCTGCTCTAGAGAGAGGTTATTAATGTGTGAAAAAACGCTTTCGGCATGGTTAACACTTAGTTTTACTCCTTATATAGGTAGTAGTAATTTCAGTAAGTTAGTTGCTATTTCTTCTCCGGAGAATATCGTCAATTATTCTCGAAAAGAATTAGAATATTTAGGGTTAAGACCACAACAGATAGATTACATCAAACGATATGCAGCGAAAGATGTGGATTATTGTCTTGCATGGCAACAATCCGCTTCTTCTAATAGCGTTATGACTTTAATCGATAATGATTACCCGGAACTCCTAAAACAAATTGCGCTACCTCCTCCTATCTTGTTTATAAAAGGGGATGTTGATTGTCTGTCTGAACCACAAATTGCCATCGTTGGAAGTCGAAATGCGAGCGTTGATGGTTTAAAAAATGCGAAAGCTTTTTCTGGTGACTTAGCTCGTAAAGGAATAACGATTACTAGTGGATTAGCATTGGGTATTGATGGTCATGCGCATGATGGTGCTCTAAAAGCGGGAGGAAAAACAATTGCAGTGCTTGGTTCTGGTTTAGAGCGTATTTATCCAGCTAAGCATCGTGACCTTTCGGAAAGAATTATAGAAAATGGTGCTTTGGTGTCGGAGTTTAGACCTAATGGGTTACCTAAACCTGAAAACTTCCCTCGTAGAAATAGAATTATTAGTGGACTGTCATTGGGTGTGCTTATTGTTGAGGCTGCGCAAAAAAGCGGTTCGTTGATCACGGCAAGGTATGCAAATGAACAGGGCAGAGAAGTATTTGCGCTACCAGGTTCTATTCATAACCCTCACGCCAAGGGAGGAAATTCTCTAATAAAAGAGGGAGCAAGTCTTGTTCAGTCTTCAAGTGATATGCTTAAGGAGATAGACAGTTTGTTGAACTGGTCGATTAACAATCAAAGAGAGCTATTTTCTACTGAAGATGAAAAAGAGCAATTGCCATTTTCGGTACTCTTGGCTAACGTAGGGGGAGAAGAAGCTGTATCGGTTGATATTTTGGCACAGAGGACCCATATCCCAGTGAATGAAATTATGATGCAGCTTCTGGAGCTAGAACTTCAGGGGCATGTTGCATCTGTATCTGGCGGTTATATTCGAACGAGGAGGGGTTAGCTATGATGGACATCTTGATGTATCTGTTCGAAACCTACATCCATAATGATGCAGAGTTAATAGTCGACCAAGACGAACTTGAAGATGAGTTACTAAGGGCGGGTTTCCACCAAGAGGAGATCTATAAGGCGCTCGATTGGCTCGAAGATTTGGCGGCGCTTCAACAGAGTGATCAGCGTTCTGCGATTGCAAAGGGCGCGTCAACCTCTACAAGAATCTACACTGAAGACGAAAAATGTCGCCTTGATGTTAAGAACAGAGGTTTTTTACTCTTTTTAGAACAGGTTAATGTGTTAACAACTGAAACTCGAGAAATGGTCATTGATCGAGTTATGGGATTAGAGACACAAGAGCTATTACTTGATGATTTAAAATGGATCATTTTAATGGTGCTATTTAATGTACCTGGGAATGAGAATGCGTATACGCTTATGGAAGAGTTACTCTATACCGCAGAAACGGGCATATTACACTAAACGAGATCTTCAGGGTATGTATGAGCGGAAAGATAAATAACCAGCTGTTTGAAGCACATGAACATGCACTAGAGCATGATTCTTGCCCTTTATGTGGAGATACGCATGGAGGAGAGCTTGCTCTTCGACATGGAAAATCAGGACGATTTCTTGGGTGTACTCGCTACCCCGATTGTGAGTGCATCAAGACGCTTCATAATAATGATGGACATATTGTTAAGCCCTTAGGTATCCCATGCCCTGAATGTGAAAACGAATTGGTTCTTCGACAAGGTCGTTACGGTATGTTTATCGGCTGTAGCGGGTATCCTGAATGTCATCATATCGAATCACTTGATCAGCCCAGTGAAGAAGATACAGAGTCGTGTAAGTGTCCTGATTGTGCTGGAGGCCATCTTGTTGAGCGAAAATCTCGTTTTGGAAAGATTTTTTGGGCTTGTGACAATTATCCCGAATGTAAATTTGCGGTTAATCAACCGCCTAAGAATGGTAAATGTGAAAACTGCGGGTATCCTCTTTTAGTTGAAAAAAACACCGCTAAGGGAGTTGTCGGTCTTCAATGTGCCGAGCGAAAATGTCAGCATATTCAAAAAAATTAACGGCGCAGATAGCACCGTTTATTCTTTTAGTTTCCGCTGTGCTCTAGTTTGATAGCGTAGTGTTTGAGGGCAGGAAATGAAACCTCATCCAGTATCTCTGATAGAGTAAGTAACTGCTCACTTAGCTCATAGTAATTGTCAGCACTGACATTGATGTGCCCCATCTTTCTTCCCGGGCGTTTATCTTTGCCATACCAATGAATATGGCATGCTTGTTCTTTTAATACTCCCGTTGGAAGCGAGTCTTCACCGAGAATATTTATCATCGCTGTTGGTCGAATTAGATTGGTGCCACCTAATGGTAGTCCGCATACCGCCCGTAGATGATTTTCGAATTGGCATACTTCTGCGCCTTGCTGAGTCCAATGTCCCGAATTGTGTACCCGCGGGGCGATTTCATTGACTAGCAATTTACCGCCTACATCAAAAAATTCTAAAGCGAGTACCCCAACATAGTCTAATGTCTTTGCTACGTTGGTAAACATTTGCTTGGCTTGTGATTGTAGGGCTGAGTCGATTATTGCGGTAGAAAGAGATAAAACACCATTGGTATGGATGTTTTCCGCAAGTGGATAAACAGCAATTTTGCCATCTTTTCCTCTGGCTCCTACTAGAGAAACTTCACGATCAAATGGTATAAACGCTTCTGCAACGATAGCTTGGTTTGGAGATTCAGCGATGCAAGATTTTACTTCGGGCCAAATATTGTCTGCTTCTGACTGATTCTTGATTCGCCACTGGCCTTTTCCGTCATAACCACCGAGCGTACTTTTCAAAACCATGGGCATACCGACTATTTCGATAGCTTTTGCAAAGTCCTCATGAGTCTTTACTACGTGGTATTTAGCGTTGGCTACACCAGCTTTATCTAATAAGGCTTTCTCTAGTCTACGGTCACCACCAATCTTAATGGCGTCAGTACTAGGTAGAAACTTTCCACTTGCTTGGCAAACATCTAAAATATTATGCGGAATATGCTCAAATTCGGCTGTGATAACATCGGCTTGCTCAATAGCGTTTTCTAACCCGTGGCCAAGTAGTGCTTGAGTCAGAGGGTGGACAATATTCTCACTCGTCACATCAAATGCAGAGATTTGAATATCGAGAGGAGCTCCAGCTAGTGACATCATTCTGGCCAATTGGCCAGCACCCAGTACAAGAACGTGCATTAGTATTAATCCTCTGCAGGGTTAGGGTTTGCCAAAATGGTTTCGGTTTGCTCTTTGCGAAAAGCCTCCACCTTTGCCATTACCGCTTCATCATTCGTTCCAATGATTTGGGCTGCGAGTATACCTGCATTTGCTGCACCTGCTTCGCCAATCGCCAACGTTCCAACCGCAATACCTTTTGGCATCTGGACAATCGATAATAGTGAGTCCATTCCTTTTAATGCACGGGATTGAACTGGGACACCTAATACTGGTAAGCAAGTGAAGGCCGCTGCCATACCAGGAAGATGAGCAGCACCACCAGCGCCCGCAATGATGACTTTTAGTCCGCGTTCTTTTGCGCTGTTTGCATAGTCAGCTAATAGCTGCGGAGTCCGGTGAGCCGAAACGACTTTTGTTTCGTAAGGTACACCAAATAGATCTAACATTTCAGCAGCAAGTTTCATGGTGGGCCAATCTGATTTAGAACCCATAATAATTCCGACTTTCATCGCTAACTCCTACAAATTAGTTCATTCATTATTAGTTGATAATTTCCGCGCATTATAAGGTTAAAATGGCACAAGGAAAACGTTTGCGTCAGTTATTTTTAAATAGTCATTAGCGGCTTAGCATAAGAATTTGTACACTAAGATGAGTATAGGGGCTATAAAGTAGAAAAATGAGTAACTTTAACCAAGTAATTGAAGCATTAATTAGTGGCAACGTAATTGCCTATCCAACAGAGGGTGTTTTCGGTGTTGGTTGCGATCCAGACAATAATGAAGCAATAAACAAGCTTCTCGATGTAAAAAAAAGAGCCGTAGAAAAAGGACTTATATTAGTTGCGGCCTCCTACGAACAGCTTGCTCCCTACATTGACACCTCTTCATTGAGTACTGAACGATTAATTGAAATTAAAGAATCGTGGCCGGGTCCAATTACTTGGGTTATGCCTGTTAGTCACCTGACATCTAATCTCGTTACGGGTCAGTTCGATACAGTGGCGGTTAGGGTGACAGATCACCCGTTGGTTCAAAAAATTTGTATTGCGTTTGGGAAGCCAATTACCTCGACAAGTGCGAACCTGTCGGGGCAACCAGCGTGCATGACGACAGAAGAAGTTAATGCTCAACTTGGGAATACTGGTGTTATTGTGTTAGAAGGCAATACTGGAGGTAGAAATAAACCTTCAGAGATAAGAGACGCATGTAGTTCTACAATATTAAGACATGGATAGCGGTATCTACAGCGATTAAAGTTGTATTAATATAGAGATAAAATAGTATCTGCGGTGAAAAATTATGTCTACAGTGAATAAAGAGCAAGTAAAATCATTTTTGTTAGGATTACAAGATAGCATCTGTCTCCAAATAGAACAGGCAGACGGCGGAGCCACATTTGAGGAAGATGCTTGGAAAAGAGAACTTGGGGGGGGAGGTCGAACTCGAGTTCTTAGAAATGGCGCTGTATTCGAACAGGGAGGAGTGAATTTCTCTCATGTTTATGGTGAAAAAATGCCAGCCTCTGCTACAGCTCATAGGCCAGAATTAGCTGGTCGAAAATTTGAAGCAATGGGGGTCTCACTAGTTATCCATCCTAAAAACCCCTATATCCCTACATCTCACGCTAATGTTCGATTCTTTATTGCAGAAAAAGAAGGAGAAGAACCCATCTGGTGGTTTGGTGGAGGGTTTGATCTGACGCCTTTTTACCCCTTTGAAGAAGATTGCATTCAATGGCATAAAAAAGCGAAATCTATTTGTGAAGTGTTTGGACAAGATGTATACGCCAAACATAAAAAGTGGTGTGACGACTATTTCTATTTACCGCATAGAGATGAAACGCGTGGCATTGGTGGTTTGTTTTTTGATGACCTGAATCGATGGGAGTTTGATAAATGCTTTTCCTATATTCAAGCCGTAGGTGAAGGGTTCACTTGTGCCTATCTACCGATAGTAGACAAAAGAAAGTCAATGGAATATGGCGATCGTGAACGCCAGTTTCAGCTATATAGACGTGGACGCTACGTTGAGTTCAACTTAGTGTACGATCGGGGTACGCTATTTGGATTGCAAAGTGGAGGACGGACAGAGTCAATACTGATGTCGATGCCCCCATTAGTTAGATGGGAATACGATTTTCAACCAGAGGCCAATAGCGCAGAGGCGTTACTCTATAGAGAGTATTTGAAGCCCAAAGAGTGGGTTTAAGTTATTGGCTAAGCGAACTTGAAATGGTAGGGTCATCTTAGATGGCCCTTTTTATTTATTACAGTAGGCATGGATATGGCTGGTACCACTGATAAATACCTCGTATTTGGCAACCCAATTTCACAAAGTAAATCTCCCTTTATCCATACTCTGTTTGCGAGACAAACTGCGCAGAACATGGAGTATTCAAGCTGTGGACCTGAAGTTGGTTGTTTTTTAAGCGCCGTGGCGCGATTCTTTAAAGAAGGAGGGAGAGGGTGCAATATTACGGCACCATATAAGGAAGAAGCATTTCAATTTGCGGATAGGCTGACTAAACGTGCGGAATTGGCTGGTGCGGTCAATACGCTTAAAAAGCTCGATGATGGTCAGATTATCGGTGATAATACTGATGGTGAGGGTCTTGTTCAGGATCTAATTCAGTATCAAGTGCCATTAGAAGGTCGCCGTATTTTGTTACTCGGCGCTGGTGGTGCTGCGAGGGGAGTGATTAAACCTTTATTAGATCAAAAACCAAGTCAGCTTACCTTAGTCAATCGAACATTCGAGAAAGCAGAACAACTTGCACAAATATTTACACCTTTCGGTAATGTCACTACAGAATATATAGATGAAATAGATAGTCCATTTGATGTGGTTATCAATTCAACTTCTGCTAGCCTATACAAACAAGTTCCGAATATCAGCCCTAAGATTTTTGGTGCGAACACCGTCGCTTATGATATGACCTATAGTGCTGGGATAACCACCTTTAACCAATGGGCAAGGGATAATGGTGTTGCACAGGTTTATGACGGGCTTGGTATGTTGGTTGGTCAGGCGGCCGAAAGTTTTATGCTTTGGCGAGGGCTACGCCCGGGAACCAAACAAATACTAAGAGAGCTTCGAAAAAACTTGGAGGGCCAGTAATGAATCAATCGATATTGTTCTCTGATATTCAAGAGTGGAATGACAAACGAGAAGTCGTAGAATTTACTGCGCAACAAGCAGGTTTATTAATAAAATGTACTATCTCACGACAACGGCTGACAGTGATATCAGGAACCAATGAACTACATTCGGATATTATTTTAGATGTTTTTTCTGAGTATCGATTCGATATTGAAGAAATAGCCGAAGAAATGATCGAGGACGAACGCTTTAACGACCTCGATCAAGTTGAAATTATTTAACAGGATTGACGTGTTCTAAATAGTCGTTTTTATTTGCTACATAGTTGTCTGCTGATTTCTTTAAAAAGGCCAGTTCTTGTTGTTTCAAAGGACGGGCTTGTTTAACTGGGCTGCCGACATAGAGATAACCACTTTCTAATATCTTCTTTGGTGGTACTAGGCTACCTGCCCCAACCATGACATTTTCCTCTATCGTGGCACCATCTAAAACAATGGCAGCCATACCGATAAGTACACAATCATTAATTGTGCATCCATGTAACATTACCTTGTGTCCAATGGTTACATCGTTTCCTATGATGAGTGGGTGACCCTTGGGATTGTCTTCTGACTTGTGGGTAACATGTAATACACTGCCATCTTGGATATTTGAGCGTTGACCTATACGAATATGATTAACATCGCCTCTAGCTGACACAAAAGGCCAGATACTCGAATCATCTCCAATCTTTACATCACCAACTAAAACTGAAGTATCGTCTATATAGACGGAGGTACCAATTTCAGGGTGTATTCCTTTAAAGCTTTTCAATTTGCTCATCATTTATCCCTTTTATTTACTTATATAGAGTATATGCAAATAGTAAAGTTAGTAAAACTGGCCTTTAGTGGATAAAAACTGTCCAAACAGTAAATAAATCGTAAAAATCCTAAAAAAGGGGTTGCCAATATCCTTAAGCTCTCTATAATGCGCCAACACTGACACGGCACACCCCACAAGGGTTGGCGCCCAATGTCAGTTAGGTGAACAGCCTAGCGAAACGAAGTTTACTCTCATTTTTTCTAAAGTGAAAAATAAATAAAAAAGTGTTTGACACTTCACGTGAAATCGCTAGAATGGCCGCCTTGCTTAAGGCAGACCTTAACGGGAATATCGAAGCAACGCTCTTTAACAATTTAAACCTATATCAATCTGTGTGGGCACTCGTTGATGACAATCGAAGATGATTCTCTGCCTTAGGGCACGAAATCAACAACGGTTTCAATGAACTGAGTGACCTAA
>NZ_JBCDMC010000017.1:0-59105 GCF_042465995.1 Vibrio frigidus
TGAAAAGCGATTCTCTATCCTAGGCATCACAGACGGGCGTCTGGATTGTCCAAGTCCCTCGCCCACTCTTTTCTACGCTTAGGCTTACAGCAAACCACTCAACATAACATCACCCATAATACGCACTTAGCTAGCTGGGCTTTAGCAGTCATTACGACCGTTGTTGAACTGCCGCCTTATCAGTTGGCGGATTGCAACGCAGTAAAATATGTTCACGTTGTTCCTTATATTTCACCGCATTGTAATCATTATTTATGTGTAAGTTAGTTCTGATAATGAATCTCTGAATGATGTCACACCAAAACGTTTATGAGCATCTTGTAGAGCTTCATTCATTTCAGTATATGGTCCGTAGATTTGAACGTGATGCCCGAAAATAGTTTCAATTGCTTCTGATAAAAACCAATCACCGATTTTAAATTCGGGTTTAAGTTCTGACAATATTTCCGGTGTTGCATTTCCGACCATACAAAGCACCTTTGGACTGTCATACCTATAACCGAGCATTTTAATTTGTTCAAGCGGCATTTAGTAAATCCTTTTTTAGTAAATCTAAGTAACTGAACATTTGTTGATATTTCAAATAGGCTTGAAGATCTTCAGATTCAATTAAGCATTCATCGAGGTCTTCATGCAGCCATACGACTAATTCATCAAGTTCATCGCAACTCATAAATCAATCTCTAGAGGTTCTATCGTTAAGCCGTATCGTCTCAGTTCAAGACCGCCAAAGTTATTAACGATATAGCCAGAGCTATGCACTGTATATTCTCCGGCAACATAAGCGGGTTGCCCTTCATCGAGTGATAATTTCATTTGAACTGGGAATTTACCGCCTAAATATGCATATGCGGTTTGTTCGTAAATCGTTCTAGGTGGCTTACCATCTTTACCTTGAATTGTCCGGGTTTGGATGGTTGTATCTTCTGGAAAAACTTCAATTTTCAACATGGAATGATCCTTTTATAATTAACTTAAGCGCAAGCTTTAAATGGTAATATATTTGACTGAGCTACAACCGGGAGTTGATACCAATCAGGAATAGAAAGCGGTTTAACTTCAATGAGTTCTGAACGTTTTAATGTGGGACAAATACGAGTCACATCAAAAGCCTGCGCAACATCAATACCTATCTGTTTTAAGCGAGCTTTATGTTCATAGAACTGACGTTCTTTTAATACTTCGCGTAAGTTCATCCCACTTTGCCACATGATGGCGTAACTTTGAGTAGAATTAGCCGCCTGACGACTGTTCACTACTCCTAGCTCCAGTAATTGATCTGCAATGCTTTTGTGTTCATCGTGATTGATTTGAATTGTCTTCATAGCGTTCTCGATATCATTTAAATGTGAGTAAAAATCCTCTTCTGTTACTAGGCCGTAGAACTGTAAGTTGTGTTTTTTTAAGAATATTTGTTTCATGCTCATTTCATCACGAACTACGCCATTCATTTCACAGAAGTCGATTAATTTTTCTATATAAATCAATTGTTCAGGTACAACGCCTTTCTTTTTGCGTTTATCTTTTCTTAAGTGTTCTTTTAGCTCCCACGCTTTGCAATAAAGTTTATTAAGTGCCCATGACGAACCATATCCCCAGCCGCAGGTCATTCCATTAGGAAAAAGATGAGGTTTTCTTCCTCTGCCTATTTGCATTGAGGACATACCTCTAATAAAGGATGCTTCTTTACCCTGCCCGACTGACAAGTTTCGCGTCCAATCGATAGAAGTAATTTCAGCCCCATCGCCGATCAGAGTAGCGGGTTTGTTTTCCGATGTTTGACGATGAAAAAGTCGTGTGTTTTTGGTAAATGGAGGTAGTCCAAGTTTTGGTAAAATGTAGTTGTAGACTTCAATACATTCATCAAGAGTCCTTAGCCCAAACAGGTTATCCATTCTTTGCCATCGAGACGGGTTGCCTCTCATTCGAATGCATGAACCATCACATTGGATAGTTACTTTTGTACTAAAAGATCCTTCTAAGAACTTCTGATTAACAGATGGGGGTAATGCTTCCCCAGTCTCCATATCTAACCTTTCAATAACGTGAGTACCAACTAGTGGTAAACCACCGTCGGTATGTCGTTGTTGTAAGAAAAGCTGATCAATGAAGTACACAAAAAAACCTGTCAATAAAAATTATGGTACGTTTATGTGTACATTATAGTAAAGATTTGTATTTTGCAAATGATGGGTTTATTTTTATGTATGTATAATTAAAGATAGGCTTACCAAAATGGATTTAGAAATGATTTGTGATGTACTAAAAGATGCAAGAAGTAATATCAATCTATCCCAAACCGAAGTTGCTGAAAGTGTTGGTGTAACGAAGCAAACATACTTGAAATGGGAAAATGGAGCTACTGAACCTAAAGCTTCTCAAGTAATGAAACTTGCCCAAGTCTTGAAAGTTACAGAAGGTGAAATCTGTAAAGGTATGTTGAATAAAAGACTACCGATTGAGAAGTTCATAATAGAGCTATCTAAACTCGGTGCTGACAATGCAATTCAGACATTGAGAACCTGGGAACAAGTTCCTGACCATGCAGAATATTTGATGAGTTTATTGAAAGATAATACGAAATCAGAAGATGATATTTTTCAGATTTTGTAGTGTGATATGCGGAAGTCCGCAGTTAGTTGGGGTGTAACAGTAACCCCAACTGTAATTGACAACATTTGATTAACATGGGAGGCAAATCGAAGTGCATCAAAGGCGCTTTCGCTTGCCTCCTTGATTGCCCTTCTCCGCTTTATTTCTTCCTTCTCATCTTCGCTCAGTCTCGCTCATCTTCGAACGTCATCAAGCCGCTTTTTGGTGAGTTTTTAAAGGGGGGGTTGGATAGTTTGCATTTACATAAAAAGATCATGAAAATTTATGGCGCGTCAACTTTTGTGTTACCATATGTGATATGAGTCACAAAAAGGCGATTAGAATGAAACTTACAGTTACTAGAAAATTTTCTAGCAGAGCTAAATTAAAGCGATGGGTGAAAGCCGCTAGAAATATAATACTGCTTTCTGTCTCACTGAACAGTAACGCTAACTCTGTTATTGGAGACGCTAACACAGTTATTTCAAATATTAAAAGCACAGGGACTTTTTATACTTATGCTAATTATCTTCCCAAAGGACAATATTTAGTTTCGTTTGAGGAAACAGATGGAACAGACATGAATGATTTTTCTGGTTGGAGAATTACTGGCGCGTTAATAGTTCCGTCTATGACTTTAGCCCATAGCCAAAAAACCATTGACTTAAAACCCAAATTAGAAGAAAGCTTAAGTGACTTTGAGTTTCGATTTATAGGCACTATGTTTTTGATAAATACACCTGAATCACCTGATGAGATAGCAAATTTAATGTCTATTTTAAAAAGATATTCCGTAAATTATTATCCTTACGATGGAACAAACACTATGAGCTTTACAAACTATAGAAAAGGAAGTGGTCTTCAGTTCTGTTGAAATCGAAGCGCGCATTATGCAAATTATGTTACGGGCTCTCACTTGAAAAGCGATTCTCTATCCTAGGCATCACAGACGGGCGTCTGGATTGTCCAAGTCCCTCGCCCACTCTTTTCTACGCTTAGGCTTACAGCAAACCACTCAACATAACATCACCCATAATACGCACTAAGATTGTGAGCGCAAAGTTGTAATGTCACTATTTACCGAAGTTAAAATGTCACCTTAATGGCGAACCATCACTACAGTTATTATATGTTATCGCATTGAGGTTTATTGGATGTTGAAATTCAGATGTCGTTTACGTTTTTTTGCAAGTTCTCTATTTTTTCGTAGATGTATACCCTCTCACCATTTTGAACAAGGACATTAAGAACGAGATTAGTCCGAGAAGTAAAAATAACCAACCTAATGGAATAAATCCAAAAGGTTCAATAAGCCAGCCGCCTTTGTCGACGTGCGAACCAATTAGGTGATAACTAGTCCAACATGCAAAGCTGGAAGCCCAAAATAGAGCCGACAGCCAAAATGTTTTTAGAATTTTCATTTTTTATAACCGAAGGTCGAATTTATCTTATTCCTATGACAGTCAGAATATAAAAAGATTCGATTTAACCAACTTTGCATAATACGCACTCAGCTATCTGAGCCTTAGCGGTCATTATGCCCGTTGTAAGCACTGTCAAACTCATCGCTATGCGTTGCAGAATTAAATCAGCGATGGTGAATGTGTTTAATTGACCAATTTCTGTCAATTCATTAGACGTTCATTTTACGTTGCTCTGATATTTCTAATGATTTACTGAAGCAGCATCTCAAAATTTGTCATTCAATACGTTGATTATATTGGACTAAATGATGAAACGTTAACTTATGATTGACTAGTAAGTGACATATTTGGTTACAAAGCCACTTAAACTTTCTCCTGTTCGAACGCTTTTAAATAACCGGCAGTGTTGAATAAATCTGCCATAAATGGAGAAACAAAAATGAAAACTAAATTGTTATTAGCATTGCCTATGGTCTTACTATTTTCGGCTCACAGCTGGGCTGCATCATCGGATGAAACGGTTGCGACAGTCTTTAAAAACTATATGGACATCGAAAAGTCTGAGTTTTTTAAACAAGGATGGTTACCCAATTATCTTCCAAAGTCTGCAGTAAATATTGAAGCGTTACACAATATAGAGTCGAAAGTCGTCACGGCTACATTCGAATTTGACGCTGATGATACAAACAGTATTAAGGACAACTGTAGCCTCGTCGCGGAAACTGAAAACTCGTCTTTATATTCATGTGCAGATCTAAAAAGTGATATCTCTTTTGATCTTAGTAAAGATGGTCACGGTGTCTATGCAAGTAAGCCACTCAATAATGGCTAAAACTCATTAAAACAGTGTCTAACTAGCGTAATACTTAAGCTTGTTAGACACTTTCCTTATTTGCAATAATCTTAGGGTGTAACTTGGCGGTTTTGTGCCCTATTCCACTTTATTTTGTCGTAGACGATTTCACAGGGCATTTCTAGTTTGACCTTATGTAAAAAGCCCTGAATGGTTTGATTTTAATGGCTTGATTAATAATTTTGGTTATTAACAACTCCAAAACTGATTGTTATATGTTGATTATCAAAAACTGAGTTTTCGCTAAATGTAACTCGGATATTACTGAGCTTTTATATTACCTGAGTCGAATCCACACTGATAATACCAATAAGGATTTACGGAATTTGATCTTTATGACAAACAAAGATAGCGATGAGTGACAAATAGACAGATAGTTTCACGTTGCATAAAGGTATGGTGTCCCCTAAGGTTTTCGACGTTACGACGACCACTCAAAACGATTACGTCCTTTTGCTTTTGCATTATAAAGAGCTCCATCTGCTCTTTTGATTGCCACTCGGCTAGTTTCATTGGGGGATTTCAACGTTATACCAATGCTAACGGTGAAAACCTTCTTGTGTTCAGAGCTGATTTTATCCGCTTCCCTCATGACTATATTCGCAACATCGATTGCGTTTTGTTGGTCACCACTATCTATAAATATGGCAAACTCTTCACCACCTATTCGACTTGCCGTGACATTATTAGTCATAATTCCAGACAGTGAATTGCCCAAACTTTGTAAAATCAAATCACCTTCGTCATGACCGAACAGATCATTAATCTTTTTAAAATGGTCTACATCTATGAGCAAAATCAGAAAAGGTTGATTCTCATGATTGCTCAACATCTGTTTAAAATATCTTCGATTGGGTAGCTGAGTTAACTCATCAATCATAGATAGTTTCTTTATTTGATTGTAACTCACAGACACCGTCTTAATAGCGATCATTATTCCCATTGTATAGACAACCATGCCGATGGTTCTCAATACGTCTTCGCCCCATAATGACAGCCACAATGGTTGATAGAAAAACTCATCACCAATATCAACAACGCTGGCTAATATCCATAAAAATAGTCCTACGCTTAACAGAGCATGGGCACGAAAGTTTAATAGAGGTGCAAATTGTACTATTAGGAAAATTAATAGAAGTGATAACAAGCCAATAAACTCAAAAATAAAGCTATAATACAAAGGCTTCAATCTATCTAACGGTGGTAACAACTGGAAAGCTAAACCTTCAATTATGATACAAAGAACCAAAGCGACAATGAACAACTTCCGAGAATAATTTAGCTCTCTTACTTTTAATGCTCGAGTCTCTAGTTGCAATTGATCCATGTTAGCTAACATCCTTATGTGATTTATGCACCACTGTTCTATTGATTTTGATATAAATTAACGAGAGTTTCGCTTTAAATCTAATCGTTGTAAAGACGAGTCAGTTCATTTCGTTTGATTATTCTGCATTATTTGTATTAACAACTTAGTTATCGGGGATTAAATCTTCAATAATAGATGAACACAGTGAACAGAGGCTGGGTCTTTAAGTTAAGCGTCTGCGGCCTAAAACTTTGACCTTTGTAACAAGCTCAGATTCAACGATCAACCTCCCGAACCTCTAGTTTAATTTTTTGCCGACTAAACGGCTTTTTTTGATAATGTAAAAGCAGCATAAGTAATTTTAAATAAAATTAGTAACATAATGATTAAAAATTGGTTAATTCTGTGTAGGTACAGTTTTATAGGTGGCGAGTGCAGGCAGAATAGTTGTTGAATTAAACAAAATGGGGTTAAAATAATGAACGCATTGTCGAGATATCGGTTCAAAATAACCAATCGGTTGATATTGCAGGTGACCGCCATTTCTCCTTCCTATAAGAAATGGCGCGTTTTTTCTATTAAAATTAAATATTACGCTTTCTTTTTACCATGCGACTTGAAGCCTTGATGTGGGAAAACATTGCGTATTCGCTGTTGAACTTTATTTGAGATACCTTTCGAAAAAGTTAACTTGGCACCGGAACGTGTCATGTAAACCTTAATCGTGCCGCTGAATGGACTTTTATGTGCTATTTCTTTGCAGCTATGACCAAACCCGTGCGGTAATTCGCCTTTGTGGCTTATAAGCTCACCGTCTTTAAATTCCATTTTAAGTTTCGGTCTGTCAATTGCGACTAACCAAAAAACAAGCAAAGCTCCAACTAAAACAACATACAACATAACTATCCCCTTAGCTAATCACCAAGCAATTTGCTCAGATCTTCTTTTAAACTGTTTACTGTTCTACTGGCTTTTTCTGTTCGTGATGCTTCGCTTAACAGATATTCAATAGCGTCTGATAAGGTACATCCCAATTCATTTGCCCTATTAGAAAGCTTCTCCCATACTCGGTAATCTAAGTCGATAGACTTCTTTTTAGTATGTATTTGCTCAGCATTAAAATGTCTTTTTCGTTTCGCCCTGATAGCTTGTTTTAATCTGTTGTCTAACTCAAGCGACATGTGATTATCAATCCAATCTAAGACAAGAATAGGTTCATGTTCAATATCTCTCAGCACTTGAACCGCTCGCTCAACTTCGCTGCTGTCAATATGCTTTGTGATTTGTGTACCATCTTTCCATTTATTACTCAAATATTGCCATTTCCAGCCGCATTCAAGATTTTCAAGTTGTTGGTATTTCATGACTATTTCCCTAACCTTTTTATGGTTACAGCGTAACTCAAAAAGGACCATTTAAACAAGCTTTGTTGTTGTTTTGATCTTAAAAACTGTTAACTCACATTATAACTATAAGGCGACCTGCTTTTTATATATAATCAACGCCCTTTTAATCATACTAAGTCGAAATGAATCAAGAAGATTGGCGTTCCGTCACACCACAGTTTGATGAGTATGAAAATATCATCCATGAATTTTCATCTTACTCTCCTCTATCCTTTTTTGACCTCCAACCTAGGTTAAGAGCCGCAATGCTTCGATTCGAAAAATTGCGCAATTGGACCAAAGTACTGCTAATTAATTCACCAGATAATGCGATCTATCGAAATGCTATTTTAGATGCCATACACGACGAACACTTGGTTCCTGATGAACGTGTCGTTGTAAAAGCAGAAACCTTAGAGATTCGCGCAATATTGGGAGAATACAAAGCAAAAAATGGACAAGTTGATTCTTTTTCTCAAGGGCTGTTGAAGAAAGCTGATGGTGGATATCTCGTTGTCTCAGCAAACCTAATAATGGCGAATCCATCTTCATGGATGGTTTTAAAATCGGCGTTATTAGGTGAGTTTGTATCACCTGTCAGCGTCGACCCAAAACATATTGCAATGGATCCTCCAGCTCATCAGGTTGACGTAAAGCTGATTGTTATTGGCGATAGAGAACAGATGAGTGACCTCGATTATTTTGATGCGGATATACAATCCGGATTTTGTATGTTTAGCGAAGTTGAATTAGAGTTTAAACTAACAAAAGAATCACTACCTTCCTATTTAGGCTATGTTAAGGGTCTAATTGACAGCTTTGGAATACCGTTGCTGGATGACTCAGGGATACGTCGCTTATTAACAGCGGGAACACGAGAGTGCGAAGATCAGCATGCTATTCCTCTGTGTCTTCAATGGCATAACGCGCTGTTAAGTGAAGCTGCTATCCACTCTGCAGACCGTACTATGTCAGAGTTAGATCTGGATAAAGCTATTGATGATAAGTTTTATCGTGAATCCTATCTTCCCAAACGTGCTTTAGACGATATTCTTGAAGGCCAAGTGAACATCGAAACAAAAGGTGAACACGTGGGCCAAGTAAACGGACTAACCGTCGTTGATATACCCGGTCATCCTGTCTCTTATGGTGAGCCGGCGCGTATTTCATGCGTCATCCATTTTGGCGATGGAGATGTCTCTGACGTGGAACGAAAAGTAGAGCTTGGTGGTAATTTACACGCTAAAGGCATGCTGATAATGCAGGCTTTAGTTAATACGGCGCTTGATCTGGATGAACCTCTCCCTTATTCCGCTTCTATTGTTTTTGAACAATCATATTGTGAAGTTGATGGCGACAGCGCATCGTTAGCAGAATTTTGTTCGCTAGTGAGTGCGTTATCCGATACCCCAATTAATCAACAAGTTGCGGTTACGGGCGCTATTGATCAGTTTGGTCGAGTACAAGCTGTTGGCGGATTAAACGAAAAGATTGAAGGTTTCTATCATGTATGTGAACATCAAGGTTTTACAGGAAACCAAGGTGTTATTTTACCCAAATCTAATCTAAAGCATCTATCCTTACATAAAGATGTCGTCAATAGCATTCGAAACGGTGACTTTCATATCTGGTCAGTAGAAAATGTTGATGAAGCTATTGAATTGATTACAGGTAAGCCATTTAGAGGCGATGATGAAGATGCGCTTTTAAACCAAATTTCCGACCGAATTGCCTATTTTCACCGCAGGGAAGGTCACGGTTCTTTATTGCACCGCCTAAAAAATAGATGGTTAAGTCACTGATCGGACTTGATTAGCTTACACGTGTTTACTAAGATGCACGTAATATAAATTGGAGTAGATAAAAAATGCAGAACAGACGTAGCTCATATAATCGCGAAGACCTATTAGCCTCTAGCCGTGGCGAATTGTTTGGCCCGGGATATCCACAACTGCCAGCACCAAACATGCTAATGATGGACCGTGTTAATCTCATGACGGAAGATGGCGGCGAGTTCGGTAAAGGCTACGTAGAAGCAGAATTAGATATTACTCCTGACCTTTGGTTTTTTGATTGCCACTTCCCTGGCGACCCGGTAATGCCAGGCTGTTTAGGACTTGATGCAATGTGGCAACTCGTTGGGTTCTTCCTTGGTTGGGTTGGTGGCGAAGGTAAAGGACGCGCACTTGGTGTTGGTGAAGTGAAGTTTACTGGCCAAATCTTGCCTACTGCAAAAAAAGTGACATACCAAATAAATATGAAGCGTGTTATTAATCGTAAATTGGTTATGGGCGTAGCAGATGGACGAGTGTTAGTGGATGGTAAAGAAATTTATGCTGCTAAAGACTTAAAAGTGGGGCTTTTCAAAGATACATCTGCTTTTTAGTCGTATTTCTTAATCAAGGCAGCTTTCGAGCTGTCTTTTTAGTGCCAACATATTTAGTTATAGTGCGTAATAATGTTAATATAAACCCCAATTAAGAGGCTCACATTAATAAGTAAAGAGTTATTTATAGAGACCTGCGTTTTTATCATCTCTTGCTTCACGCCATCCACCTAACCAGAAAGACTTAGCATCTGTTTGATGATGTGGGCATTCTTCCATCGACTTCCCGTTTAATCCGGCTTTGTAACCTTGTGATTGTGCTCTATCTAGGCGGTCACGCTTTTGTCGCTTCATATTGTCTATCCTTAAACCTTTAGATGATTCCTAATGTATTAGTCATTAAACCGAGCATTCAGCTCCACCAATAATATTGGTTCAATGTTGATCATTTCTCAAGTATAAAAAAACACGAGCCCAAAAATATTGGACTCGTGTCATTCGATGACAATATTACTTTGTTCTTCTGAAACTAATCAAAGCAAGAAGTGTCAAAGCATAAAACCCTAAACCGCCACCCGATCTTGAAACAGTCGCTGTTTCTAAAGGACGATTTTCGATATCCGAACTCGTTGCGCCAGAAATTGGAATAAGCTTAACTGCAACTATCTCTTCCTTCCCTGACCCTCCGCCACAATAAGCGTTATGAGCCGTAGAGTCGTATCCTCCAACGCTGCATTTCAGTGCGGTTGCAGAGATAACACCCGCATCATTTATATCCGTCGCATTGACCACTCTGAAGTGGTTATTTGCAGAGCTGTAACTACCACCATTGGTGAGACTATCTATCCACCATGCTTGATCACTAAATATCGACCGTCTTGCCGCTTCAGTGCCCGTACCGTTATAAGGATAAATGTAGGCGCGTCTGCGACGTTTCTTACCGTTGACTTCTCGGTTTGTTTCCGCATCAATTTGACCAACCACTTCGTTAAAGTTGTTTATCGCATTCGCTTCACCACCAGCACCAGCAAAGAATATTCCACCAGAGAAATAGGCGGCACTTGGGCTGCCGTTACTTGCATTCGCAATAAACAATCTATTATTCGCGGCCCCTGCTTCTGGTGTGTCACCATAGCGCTTGGCTTCGCCAATAACCAACAGGTTGTCATTGATATCTTTTGCGACCGAATTACTGTGGACATAATCACCACTGACACGAACAGTTGCATCGGAAATAAATGTGGTGCTCCAGGCGTTCTCAACGACACCCGAGGAGTCAAATGTAGCATTTGGATAAAACACCGCGGCTTGCATTAATAATCGGCTGCTGTATTCATCGGTATTGTAACCTACGAGTACAGGCTTACCTTGGTAGGTACCTGCAGCAGTAGGTACAACAACACTACGTATACTACCCTGTGCAGAATAATCATTCACATTTGAAGTGCTGACGGTATCACTGGCGTCATCTCTAGCGATGCTCCACAATGACGCGCTCACCCCCTCCGCAGAAGTGCCGACGGAAACTCCAGCATCTTTTACCTTCCATATATACGGTTTCATTGCGAACGCGAAATTCTGACAATTATTGTGAAGTGCCGCTTCGGAATACGTGACACAAAGCCCAACGTCTCCAAAATAGTCTTTATCGGCATCGCCATAGGCGAACGGTGCTACTGAACCAGATCCAACAACATATGTTTTACTGTCATAAACAAATGAGTCAAACGCCATCGTCCTACCCATCTCTTCTACGATATCAGCGGCGCCATCAGCAATCGATTTGGGAAGCAATGAAGTCGAACCATAGAAACCGCGATCGCGATATTTTAAAATGGCATTACCATTGATGTTAAAATAGCCGCTGTTACTATTTCCTATGATCGTCGTATCTGTGCCCGTACCCTCAATCTCATTAACTACCACATTCTTGCTATTGGATATTAACGTAGAACCTGTCGGGGCCGTTGCGGAAGGAGAATCAATGTTCGTTAGTTGTAAATAAGCCGACGCATTTGATGGGTAGCTGCCTAAATTCCATGCCTGACGCTCCCGATAAAGACCGCCAACATTATCTACGCCGAACCAGCGATTGTATGCCCAACTCTCACAAGTTGAGTAACCGAGTTCGTTGTCACAGTAATTTTCGATATCGTCTTGGTCAAGATAGTAAAAACGATTATCAATACCGAACGGAACTTCTTGTTTATAAGAAAAGCCGGCGAAACCTTTGCGGGTATCACTCGCCAATTTGTAGTCGTCATTACCGCAACTCGTTGTACCAAAACAACCAAGATCTTGGCCTGACACTGCACCTGACTCTATTGCCGCTGAATAACTATCAGTACTGCTAGAAGCCACTTCAACGACTCTATACAGTGCGGCGTTGGCCTGCGTAGCACTAACGATCAAGATAGTTAATGTGGATAGTTTAAATGTTTTACTACTCATTTATTTCTCTAATTCCTGTTGCATAGCTTCTAATTCTTCCCATCTTTCGAATGCTATTTCAAGTTGCTTCTCTTGAGAAGCTAACTTATCCAATACGGGCTGTGTTTGCTCTACGGATTGAGCAAAAAATTCTGAAGAATTGACCTGCACTTGAAGGGCTTCAATCACCTCTTCAAACTGCTCTAGTTTCGCTGGTAATTCTTCTAACTCTCGTTGTAATTTATACGAGAACTTGTTTCGTTTGCCACGTGATTGAGTATTTTTTTGCGTTTGCTCAACCACCTTATTTTGAGAGTCTATCTCAGGCGTTCTAGATTGTTGTGCTTGTGTTCGTTGTTGCTGCGCATCGTGATAACCGCCAACAAACTCTTCAATCACACCGTCGCCTTCAAATATCCAACTTGTCATCACCGTGTTGTCTACGAATTGACGATCATGGCTAACAAGTAAAAGCGTCCCCTCATAGTTGGCAAGCAAATCTTCTAAAAGTTCCAAAGTTTCTATATCTAAATCGTTGGTCGGTTCATCGAGAACCAACAAATTGTTCGATTTGGTAAATAATCGTGCAAGTAACAGACGATTTTTTTCGCCACCAGAAAGTGCTTTAACGGGCGTTCTTGCTCTCTTAGGTGAAAACAAAAAATCCTGGAGATAACTAAGCGCATGTCGTTCTTTTCCCCCTATCGTAACTTCTTGCTTACCATCAGCAAGGTTATCGATAACGGTTTTCTCAGGGTCGAGTGTTTCACGATATTGGTCAAAATAGGCGACTTCAAGTTTTGTACCGCACCGCAGTGAGCCTGATTGTGGACTGATTTGATCAAGCAGCAATTTTAATACTGTACTCTTACCACAGCCATTTGGGCCGATGAGCGCAATTCGATCACCGCGCATAATATTGAAACTGAAATCAGATACAATCGGTTTCCCTTCGTAGCTGAAGTTGAGGTTCTCACCTTCAAAGACGATTTTCCCAGAACGGTTGGTTGTATCAATCTGAATATTCGCTTTGCCTTGAACCTCAAGTCGATCGCTGCGCTCTTGTCTTAGCTTTTTAAGCGCCCTTACACGGCCTTCATTACGCGTCCTTCGAGCTTTAATACCCTGCCGAATCCACACTTCTTCTTGAGCCAGCTTTTTATCAAATTCGGCATTTTGCATATCTTCAACGCGAAGGGCTTCTTCCTTATCGATTAGAAACTGATCATAATTACCCGGAAAAGAGCTTAAATTACCGCGATCAAGATCAACAATACGAGTTGCCATAGATTTGATAAACGTTCGATCATGCGAAACGAATATGATTGATCCTCTAAAGTCTTTTAGAAAACCTTCTAACCATTCAATGGTGGTAACGTCTAGGTGGTTTGTTGGTTCATCAAGCAGCAACACATCTGGGTCACAGACCAACGCTTTTGCAAGCGCCGCTTTTCGCTGCCAACCACCCGACAATTCGGTCAGCTTCGTCTCACCATCCAATTTAAGGGCCGCTAACACATTCTTGATTCTGTCTTCAAAACGCCACGCATCGGCATGTTCAAGTTTTTCTTGCGTTTTAGCTAAACGATTAATGTGCTTCTCGGTCGGTTCACTTGCGACAAGATCAAGTTGCTCATGATAGGTTTTTAATAGCTTGCCTACTTCAGCAAGACCGCTTGCAACATAATCAAGTACTGTACCCTCGACATTCCGTGGTGGGTCCTGCTCTAAACGTGAGACAACGACATCTTGAGTTATTTGATACTTTCCGTCGTCCATAATGACTTCACCAGAAAGTATCTTCATCAGGGTCGATTTACCGGCGCCATTTCGGCCAACCAAACAGACTCGCTCGTTTTCTTGTAACGTAAAGTCTGAACCATCGAGTAGCGGTACGTCGCCAAATGCTAATTGACCATTATGTATGGTAAGTAATGCCATTTTCTTCTAACCAAATTTTAAGTTTTGTACTATCAAAGGGCCAGTTAAGTTCAATTCCACTGAAATTAACCACTGGAATTGTGACCCCGTAACGCTCAAATAACGTATCATCGTATGCAATATCAATGACTTGAGGTGACACCTTCAACATATGCAGCATATCTAAAGCCTGCTCGCAAAGGTGACACCCTTCTGTACTGTAAAGCTTTAAATCAAGATGCTTCTGCATGCTTGATCAACCAAGAGTTGTGAATCTGTTTGTTTCTTGCGTAATCCATAGGCAAGGTTTTAGGCGAAATATTAATGGCACTTAAACCAAGCTCTTTAAGACTATCAAGATCCATTTTAAAATGACGTTTATTGTTCGAGAATACAATCGTTCCATCGGAGCGCAGTAACCTTTTCAGATCCTTAATCAACTCGATATGATCCCTTTGTACATCAAATGTTTGATCCATACGCTTCGAATTGGAAAACGTAGGTGGGTCAATAAAGATGAGATCATAAGTCTCTTGTGCTCGTAGAATCCATTGTAAACAGTCAGCATGTTCAAACCTATGTTCACGCCCCACTTTCCCGTTTAGTTTTAGATTCTCTTTGGCCCATTCTAGATAGGTCTTCGACATATCTACCGTCGTCGTCGATTTTGCACCCCTACAAGCGGCATGGGCTGTTGCAGAACCGGTATAAGCAAATAGATTTAGGAAATCCTTACCATTCGCCATCTCGCCAATCATACGACGAGTGATCTTATGGTCAAGGAACAGCCCTGTATCAAGGTAGTCATGTAAATTGACCAGCAACTTAACGCCGTACTCTTGCACTTCGAACGTTCTAGAGCCTTCGCCTAGTTTTTGATATTGAGACGATCCCTTTTTCTTTTCGCGAGTTTTGAGGACCACTTTATTTACATCAACACCAGTAACTTGAATGGCGGCACGGATAACATCCGTTAATCGTCTTTTCGATTTCTCTTCCGGGATATCTTTTGGCGCGGCATATTCTTGAATAACAAGGTGATCCAAATAAACATCTATCGCAACATTGTACTCGGGTAAGTCCGCATCATATATACGGTAGCAATCGAGTTTCTCACGTTTCGCCCACTTGCCAATTTTGGCGATGTTTTTCTTTAAGCGGTTGGAAAAGTCTGGTGCTATTAGAGCACCTTCTTGTTGGGCCTCGTTACCGTCATTAGCACGTCGTTCACTAATTGAGTAATTTTTTTGGTGACACGGTAACGCGCCATTTTGCAACTTATACTGCTTATCAGCACGCATTCTTAAGCAGCTTAACAAGTCATCAGAGCTAGAAAAAATAGAAGCCTGACTGCCTGCAAAGTTCTGTTTAAGCTGAGCACCGAGGGATGTGTAGAGCGCGATTAAACCCGGTTCAGTACCCAACCTTTCACCATAGGGCGGATTGGACAGGATCACACCCGTTTCATAACCTTCGGGACGAGTTAACGCTGCGGCGTCTCCAACACGAAACTCAATCACGTTTTCTAGACCCGCTCTTTTCGCGTTCTGTTTGGCAATATTAAGCACGCGTTTGTCGTTGTCTAACCCGTAAAACTTAGTGTCAATATTTTTGACACCCCTGCGTCCCTGAACATTTGCTTCTGCTTTTATCGCTGCCCATAGTTCTGGTTCAAAGTCGTTAAGCTCTTCGAATGACCATTTACTACGTAGAACACCAGGTGCCATATTCGCCGCGATTAAAGCTGCTTCTATTAACAAGGTGCCTGAACCACACATAGGATCTAATAACGAAACCCCTTTCTTCCAACCACTTCTCATTACAACAGCAGCAGCCAGTGTCTCTCTAAGCGGGGCTTGTCCGGCTTCGGTTCTGTAGCCTCGCTGATGCAGACCTAATCCAACCAAATCAATACCTAAGATGGCCTTTTCACGATTTAAACGAACGTGGATTCGTATATCCGGCTGTTCTTTGCTGATTGAAGGCCTTTCTAGATTCTTTTTGGTAAAGCTATCAACGATGGCATCTTTAACTTTCATCGCACCATACTGGCTGTTACGAATCTCGTTATTGGTACCATTAAAGTCAACCACGAGGTTCTTCGAACTTGTAAAGTGAGATGACCAGTTTATTGCAGAAGCAGATAGATAGAGGTCCATATCGTCTTGGCAATTAAATTCAGACAACACACGTACAAATCTTGAAGCAATACGGCTCCATAAACAGCAACGATACACCTGTTCGTTGGTCGCTTTAAATTTCACACCTGCTTGAACAGGTTTAAAATCAACTATTCCGAGCGCTTTTAACTCTTCAACAAGCAAGTTTTCCAAGCCATTTGAAGTAATCGCTAAATATTGGTTCATATCTATCTTAATCAGCAAAAAAATGGCCTTGATTATACCTGATTAATAAATCAATTAAGAACAAAACGCTAAAAAATCTCGCAGAGCTTGTTCAGGTGCTCAGTTTTTCGACAACATTGTCCCTTCAGTTCTCGTTAGAACTATTTTTTCATCCAAAACGAAGTGAGTATTTACTTCTCTAATCCATATTACGTTTTTACTGACCCGTAGGCGAAGTGAATACTTATTCAGGTCAGTATTGGTCTATACCAGTTACATTAATGAGTGGTAATTTACTTACATTATGCGTTAAAACGGGAATAAATGAGGTGAATTTGAATGATATTTAGACGAATCGAGGTGACGACTTAAGAAAATTTATTTTTCTTTGGTATCGATGTCTCATTGATGAGAGTGCAATAATCGTTAATTTGGATAACAAATAGAGATGATTTATTGTCGAGCTAAGTTCTACTCTCAACTTTTAGGTAAAAGTAGGAATTATTGAACTATTTTAAACAAAAAAAATCGACCGCGAGGGTCGATGGGAAAGTACAACAAGGGAACGAATGAGGTATTAGCTTACCAAAGCTATCGGTAACGCTTCAAATAACGAGTTTGCACACACCATGCGATTATGCATAACTTTAATTGGCTCACCAAACTTAAGAACTTTACGTCCATTCAAGGCAAATTCGTCAGTCTCAATGTACGCACATAGGCTCGCATTGTGACAAACTTCGATAACCATAAAATACCCTTCCCCATAACTATTCTTGAGGTGAACGATATCTCCTTCATTTGGAAGGTAATCTGCAGCTTGTTCATCGAAGAACCAACTTTGAGGCTGTACGGGCTTGTGAAACCGCTTTGACGCAACACAGTTAAGGACCAACTCTGCTTGTCTCGGTTCAGTTAGGTTTAGGTTAGATGCGCTCTCTTTAAATGCTTGAAAAGCAGAAGCATCATCTACCGTAAAATCGGTGTCAGTATAGGCACAATCTACGAGGTGTTTTTTAGGAAGATTGACTCTAAACAGCATGTCACTTCCAAGGTCAAGCATCAGAGCATTTTCTTGCTCATCAAAAAACCAATTCCATGTATCTCGAGGTTTAAGCATCGTTCCATCTCTATGATTATTATAAATTCCGTTTTCTAGGTAATTTGGGTGCTACCTATTCAACTAACAAAATAATTCTACAAGTACGGAGCCAAAAAAAAAGAGGAAATAAATTTCCTCTTTTTTTTATTTTTAATGATGTTATTAGATATTTTTGACGATATCTCTCACCAAACCAGGACCTTGATAAATAAAGCCAGAATAAACTTGAACTAATTTTGCGCCTGCCATCATTTTTTCTTTCGCCGAAACAAATGAGTCAATACCACCCACACCAATAATAGGAAGTTTGTCGCCAAGTTCTGCGTATAGACAACGAACCACTTCTGTACTTCGTTGTTGTACTGGCCGACCACTTAACCCACCCGCTTCATCCGAATGTTTCATACCTTTAACAATACTTCTATCTAACGTTGTATTGGTTGCAATGACACCATCAATATTATGACGAACGAGAGAGTCACAAATCTGAACAATTTCTTCATCGCTTAAATCTGGCGCTATCTTAAGCGCCAATGGAACATATTTCCCATGCTTCTTTTCTAATTCGTTTTGTTTCAACTTCAAATCAGATAGAAGATGGTCCAAGGCCTCACCATATTGTAACGTTCTTAGGCCCGGCGTATTAGGTGAAGAAATATTAACAGCAATATATCCTGCATGCTGATAGGTTTTCTCCATACAGATTAAATAGTCGTCGCTGCCCTTTTCTAAGGGAGTATCTTTGTTCTTACCAATATTGATGCCAAGGATTCCGTCGTAAGATGCTTTTTGAACGTTGGCAACGAGATTATCGACACCGTCGTTGTTAAATCCCATCCGATTGATTAGACCTTGAGCCTGAGTCAAGCGAAACAATCTTGGCTTGTCATTTCCTGGCTGCGGTTTTGGTGTTACCGTGCCAACTTCTATGAATCCAAATCCCATTGCGCCAAACGCGTCGATACATTCTCCATTTTTATCCAAGCCTGCGGCTAAGCCAACCGGATTTTTAAACTTCAGTCCCATGCACTCTACCGGTCTATCTGGTAAGTGCTGACGGTAAAAAAGGTCGAATGGTGTACCTTGAAAACGTTTGAAATTTTGAATTGCGAGATCGTGTGCCTTTTCGGCATCGAGTTGAAAAAAACCAGTCCTAGCAAGACGGTAAAGCATGTATGCCTCCGATAAAAAAAAGCCCCGTATAAACGGGGCTGTATTATTTACTTATTTTTGGAACAATTCAAATTTAATAACATTAATTCTCGCAAGGCAACTGAAAACTTAGCAAATTCATGCATGGAACCTACTTTAAATTCGTTCAGTATATTCTCCCAACGCTCTAAAGATGGCTTATTACTACTGATCCAAGAATCCAGATCAGATAAAGGATCAAATGCTGTACTACCACAATTGCAACTGAGAACCAGCGCCGTAAGTTGGCGCTGTTGCCAATCGAGATCCTCTCTAAATGCAGCTCTTGCCAAAGCTTGCCAGTTATTATCTACACCTTGGGTATTGATCTGTTTTAGGAACCAATGTAATGAGAGCCTATCCCCTAAGTTAAAGTATAACTTAGACGCGTCTTCAACACTTCGCCCGCTTTCTTTCGCAACAGAGGAAATATCTAACGCTGAATTGAGACTCGACAAACGAGCCACATGATGCGCCAATCCCTTCTCAACACCTTGTTCGATCCACGCGTTGGCGAGATCGTCGTGCTCTTTGACCTCTTCTGGTACTAAACATTGATCTAGTGTTTTTCCTATCGCGATCACATCGGTCTTATAATGACTAATCAGATCATTAACACTAAAACTACCCGGATTATTTCTGATCATCCACCGCGACAATCTTCTTAACGTCCTTCTCACTTGGAAAATCAAATCATACTGTGCACTTGTTGTTGAGATATTATCAAGTTTACGAATATCTTTTAAGGTTTTCTCGAAGTTAAAAATGTCCCGAGCCGCCGAATAAGCATTGGCAACTTTATCAATGCTAGCGCCTGTTTCTTCTTGAAGACGGGTAACAAAATTGCATCCCATCTCATTAACCATTTGATTTGCAAGTGCCGTCGCTATTATCTCTCGTTTTAAAGGATGATTTTCGGCATGAGCAATATAGTTACGGCGTAACTCCTCGGGGAAGTATTTTACTAACAGTTGTTTGTGATAGTCATCTGATGCTATCTCGTCACTTACCAACTGTTCTTTTAATATCATCTTTCCATAAGCAACCAATACAGACAGCTCTGGTCGAGTAAACGCCTTGCCTTGTTTTTCTCGTTCTAGCAAGGTTTCATCATCAGGAATATATTCCAATACTCTATCTAGATGACCTGCTTTTTCTAATGTATGGATGAATCGAATCTGTTCCTTAACTAATGAAGTTCCTTGTTTTTCGGTCACTGATATAGATTCAGCCTGACAATAGGCGTCCTCCAAGACTATCTCGCCGACTTCAACTTCCATTTTATCCAGGATTTCATTACGTTGTTTCGTTGTCATATCACCAAGTGCAACTAGTCCGTTAAGGAATATCTTAATGTTCACTTCGTTATCAGAGCAATCAACGCCACCAACGTTATCAACAAAGTCCGTGTTGACACGTCCACCAGTCAAGGCATATTCAATACGACCTTGTTGGGTCATTCCTAAGTTGCCACCTTCTCCAACCACTTTCGCTTTTAACTCTTGGCCATCTATTCGCAATACGTCATTTGCACGATCACCAACATCAGTATGAGTTTCTGTGGACGCTTTAACGTAAGTACCAATACCACCATTCCATAAAAGATCGACGTCCATTTTCAGAAGCATATTAATAAGATCATTCGGCGCTAAAGCCGTCTTGCGTGTTCCGATCATCTTCTGTATTTCTGGTGTAAGTTTGATCGACTTTGATCGCCTTGAGAATATGCCGCCACCTTTTGAGATCAGTTTAGGATCGTAGTCTTCCCAACTTGATCGTGGTAATGCAAACAGACGATCTCGCTCTTTCCAACTTTTTGCAGAATCTGGGGTTGGGTCGATAAATATGTGCATATGATTAAACGCAACTTGCAGTTTTATATGCTTGGAGAGAAGCATCCCATTTCCGAACACATCTCCTGCCATATCCCCAATACCGATACAGGTAAAATCGGTGGTTTGGCAGTTAATCCCCATTTCTCTAAAGTGGCGTTTAACTGACTCCCATCCCCCTTTAGCCGTTATGCCCATCGCTTTATGGTCGTAACCATTTGACCCGCCAGAGGCAAATGCATCACCCAGCCAGAAATTATACTCTTCAGAGACTGAGTTCGCCAAATCAGAAAATGTTGCCGTTCCTTTATCTGCTGCTACCACTAAATACGCATCATCTTCATCATGACGAACCACATTCGTTGGATGAACCAACTGACCTTCCACAATATTGTCTGATACATCCAGTAACGCGCGAATGAATTTCTTGTAGCAACGTTTACCTTCCGCAAATATTTCGTCACGCGAAGATAGACTTGGTTGTTTTTTACATACAAAACCGCCTTTCGCACCAACAGGAACAATCACGGTGTTCTTTACTTGTTGTGCTTTTACTAACCCGAGTATCTCCGTACGGAAATCTTCTTGTCTGTCTGACCAACGAAGTCCACCACGAGCAACCTTTCCACCCCGTAAATGCACCCCTTCGATATCCGGAGCATACACAAATATCTCGAACTCAGGAACGGGTTTGGGAATATCTGAAATTTCACGCGGCCTAAGTTTTAACGATAACCAAGGTTTGTTCTTTTTGTTTTTATCTAGTTGATAATAATTTGTTCTTAGCGTCGCTGAGATCATTTCCATATAGCGTCGAATGATCCTATCATCATCCAAACTTTCTACATGATCGAGCTGCTCAGTGATGTACTGTATAAGATCCGTCTGCCCTTTTTGGGCTCCTTTGCATTTAGGATCAAATCGTCTCCCAAATAACTCAACTAGGCTTTTTGCCATTTCGGTGTGATCGGATAACGTGTTTTCGATATAGCTTTGGCTAAACGGGAATCCAACCTGCCTCATATATCGAGCGTAGCTTCTTAGTATCGTAATTTCTCTTCCTGTTAAGCCTGCACCAAGTAACAATCTATTAAAGCCGTCGCTTTCTAACTCACCAGACCAAATAGCGGCAAACGCTTGTTGAAATCTCTCTTGTGCTTCACGTAAGTCAATGTTTTCATCACTTTTGTGGAGCATGGAGAAATCGAGTATCCAGTATACTGTTCCATTTGCTTTTCTTACTTCGTACGGCGATTCACCAACAACTCGTAACCCGAGGTTTTCCAACATTGGCATGACATCAGACAGATGAATCGGTTCATCACGGTGATATAGTTTAAGATGAACTACCTTAGAATTTATCCCCTCTTCTTGAGGTCGATAAAACAGCATGCCTAATTTGTTTTCGTCATTCAGATTTTCTAATCGTTCAATATCGGAAACCGCAATGCTAGGCATGACATCTGACTTATATGAACTTGGAAATGCATTCTTATATTGTTTTGCAAATGAAAGACCTTTGCTTTCGCCCAAGTTTGCAACAATTGCGTGTTCTAATCTATCGACCCAAGTTGAAGAAGCTTCCATCAAGTTATGCTCTATCGCTTTTACATCTATATTAAAATTGTTGTTGTCCACTCGGACGATGTAATGCGTCCTTGCAAGTGGACTTTCTGAGAAGAACGTCGTGAATTCAACCTCCCGATCTGAATTTAGATGCTGACGGAGTATGCGTTGGGTCAGTTTTCGGACTTCAGTGTTATAACGTTCTTTGGAGACATAAACCATGCAACTGAAAAAACGGCCAAACGGGTCTTTACGAACAAACAAACGAACAAGATCACGATCCTGCATTTGTACGACACCAAGGCCCGTTTCTAACAACTCTTCTTCTTTTGCTTGGAGCAACTCATCTCTTGGATAGTTTTCTAAAATATTGAGAAGTGCTTTATAAGAGTAAGATCCCTTTCGATACCCGCTAGCGCTAAGAATTCGTTCTACTTTTTGTCCAATTAAGGGAATGTTGAATACACTTTGGTTGTAGACAGCAGATGTGTATAGCCCTGTGAATCGATGCTCACCGACAACATTACCTTGTTCGTCAAATTTTTTGATACCTATATAGTCGGTATAAGCAGGTCGATGAATTCTTGAAGAGGCATGACCTTTTGTGAGAATCAGTAGATAAGGTTTTGTCGCTTCGGCTTGCGCTGATTCAGCGAACTTTGAAAGTTCTACAGTACGAATACGACTAGCAAGACCAAATAATCCTAGGCCTTTCTCTTTCGTTGGCTCGAGCTGAAGGCCATTGTTGCTTTCAACCAGATCATATTCTTTGTAGCCCATAAAGGTAAAGTTGTGCTTACCGAGCCATCTCATGAATTGCAAGCTTTCGTCTAAACGACTTTTCTCCAATGGAATCGATTTAAGATTATTTTCTGTCTTTTTTATGACTTGTTGTAATTTATCTGACATCACCTGCCAATCGCTAACCACTAATCCAGTATCGGTTAGCACGCCCACCAACTCAGTTTTTAGTGCCGTCATTTCATTTTTGCTGGTCAGCCTATCAACCTCAATATGAAAAAGAGATTGAAAATCCCCTTCACCACTATTTAACTCGACAACTTCACCGTCACTATTTCGCTTTAATTGCGTGGGTCCATTAAGCATAAAATGACAAGTTAGTCCCAGTCTGGTCAAAGCCATTTTTGTTGAGTCTACGAGAAACGGACTGTCTGGAACGACGATTTCAATTATCGTATGCGTTGACTGCCAACCATGGCGGCTCAAGCTAGGATTAAATACCCTAACCGAAATATCTTTGAATTGTGTTTCAGAAATATGGTGCCATAAACTTATTACTGCGCCATAAAGATCTGAGTCATTCCTATTTATCAGGTCGTCCTGAGAAATGTTGCTGTAGAGATGTTTCGCTAGCTGAGTAACTAAAGGTTTTTGAGCAAGTTCAAGTTTGTCTTGAATAAGTTGATACACTTTTTCAAGTAGAACCGGCACAACAGGCTCGCGTGCGGTCATATTGCACTCCAAATTATTATTAGTGGGAACACGAACACAATGTTCGTTGGGTACTTAGTTATTGTAAGAGATATATTGAAAATAAGTTAATGAATTGGTTACAAATAGAGAGGTGGGTATCAAAAATTGTGAGTGGTAACTCGATTTAACTATCTGAAATTTAACATATCTAAACCGATTCTAGGCTAACAAACTTGTTCGTTTTATCTGTGGTTAATCGAAACCGACCTTTTACACCGATTTGAGTTAAGAACGGTCTTAATCGCATCGCAGGAACTTGCAGTTTTAACCCTTGTTCAGTATAAACCAGTACACTGCTTGCTGAACCGGCATAGTGTTGTAGAAACGCATTGTAAGAAATTTCAAGACGAAATGTATATTGGTTCATATTACGTTTTACTTAAGTAAAATAAGAAGATAGCCATGCGACTATCTTCTTATAAGTTTTAGCTAAGAATCAAGCGCTTTGGTCACTTTTTCAAACAGATCTTTTGCTAAATTTTCAAGTTTTGACAACTTTTCTAATTCTGCTCGCATTAATAACTGTCTTGCTTCATCATAATTGCGATATTTCAATAGAGGATCAATCAGTCTAGAGGCAACCTGTGGATTGCTTTCATTCAATTCAGTTAATATTTCTCCAGCAAATTGATAACCGGAGCCATCCTTCGCATGGAAACTAACCGGATTCGCAGTAAGAAACGAACCGATAAGGCTGCGAATTCTATTCGGATTTTTCATAGTGAACGCTTGATGTTGCATGGTTTTCTTCACCACATCTAAAACGTCATCTGAAGGGCTAGTGCCCTGTAATGCAAACCACTTATCCATTACCAAGCCATCATTGACCCATTTTTCACTAAAATCATCCATCATCTTTTCGCGACAACGCAGTTTTGCCTGATTCGCAGCAGATAACGCGGCCATTGTGTCAGTCATATTGTTGGCACTACTGTATTGTGCTTTAACCAACTCATCACCTTGCGGTAGATAAGCGAGATAACTTAAGGCCATGTTTCTTAACGCCCTTTTACCAATGGCATCATGCTCTACAGTATATTGAGATTGACCTAATGATCCATAAACAGCCGCTAATTCATCTTGCAGGTTGTCAGCGATAGCCATCTTTATTGATTTTAATACTGAGAACACAGCATCGACATCAACTGGCTTGAACCAACCAGCTACTTCGTTTTGACTTGGTAGCGACAACACCTCTGCAATAAACGCGGGGTCCAACTCGCGATCCAACAACACGCCTCTGAATGCGTCTAGAACACGCTCAGACAACTCAAAGGCACGCCCATTTTGGACATTCTCTACGTTTGCTTTAATGTATTTAGCTAATAATATCTGTCCGGCATCCCAACGAGCGAACTCATTAGTCGCATGGACCATCAGGAACATCAGCTCTGGGTCGGTATAATCATAGACCAATTTCACTGGCGCTGAGAACTCACGCAACAAAGAGATAACTGGTAACTCATCTACATTTTCAAAAATAACTGTTTGTTTTTCTTTGATAATATTAAGAACGTTATCGATAATCTTTCCGTTACACTGTAGCGGAATAACGTCACCATTCGAACCATACAACTCTATATTGAGAGGAATATGTAAAGGCAACTTCTCTTTTTGTTCTTGAGTCGCAGCGGTTGATTGCTCTACAGTAACGGCATAAGTTTTTTGCTCACTGTCATAGGAGCTAGTGACATGAATAGTTGGCGTACCTGATTGGCTATACCAACGTTTGAACTGAGTTAAGTCAACACCGGAAGCATCTTGCATAGCGGAAACAAAATCATCACATGTTGCTGCGGTTCCGTCATGTCGTTCAAAATAAAGTTTCATCCCTTTTTGGAAACTCACCTCACCTAGCAGCGTGTGCATCATACGTATGACTTCGCTGCCTTTTTCGTACACGGTAAGCGTGTAAAAGTTATTCATCTCGATAACTTTGTCTGGACGAATAGGATGTGACATTGGGCTTGCATCTTCAGCAAACTGAGGCCCGCGGATAATCCTGACATTGTTAATCCGGTTCACGGCGCGAGAGCCAAGATCAGATGAAAACTCCTGGTCTCGGAATACGGTTAAGCCTTCTTTCAAACTAAGTTGAAACCAGTCGCGACAAGTGACTCTATTTCCTGTCCAGTTATGGAAATATTCATGACCGATGACAGCTTCAATACCTAAGTAATCCGTATCTGTGGCCGTTTTTTCGTTCGCCAATACAAACTTAGAGTTAAATACATTCAACCCTTTATTTTCCATCGCACCCATATTGAAAAAATCGACGGCAACAATCATATAAATATCAAGATCGTATTCTAGACCAAAACGCTGCTCATCCCATGTCATCGAATTTTTTAACGATAGCATCGCGTGACTTGCTCTGTCTAGGTTTCCCTTATCTACATAAATCTCTAAGGCAACATCACGACCAGACATCGTTGTATAGCTATCCGCTAGTAGATCAAAATCGCCGGCTACCAATGCAAATAAGTACGCAGGTTTCGGGTGCGGGTCTAACCATTGTACCCAATGACGCCCGTTATCAAGGTCACCAGATCCAATTTTATTCCCATTGCTCAACAAAAACGGATACTGAGTTTTGTCTGCTATAACCTTTGACGTGAAGACGGCTAACACGTCGGGACGGTCCATATAATAAGTAATACGACGGAACCCTTCTGCTTCGCACTGCGTACAAAATGCGCCACCTGATTTATATAAACCTTCTAATGCACTATTCCCTTCTGGATCTAACTCAGTGGTAATCGCTAATTCAAATTCTTTTGGTAATTCTTCGATGGTAAGTTTCCCATCAGATTCTTGAAAATTCGTCCATTGTTCACCGTCAATGGTTACGCTTACAAGTTTTAGTTGATCACCCTCTAGGGTAAGAGTATTACTTTCTTGCAACTGTTGGACTTTAGAAACGGCAACAACGATGGTTTCTCTATCATAGAGGTCGAATTCCAAATCTATATGAGTAATCGAATGCGATGGCGATTGGTAATCTATACGATACTTAGCGACAGGTGTTGTTTGTTCAGACATAGTTCTTCCTTTACTCTTACTTAGCTAAGAGTCTTTCCAGAGAATTGAGTAGATCATAAAGCGAGTTCAGATTGAAACAATCGAGTTCGTTTATCCTTACCCTTATATGTCGGGTTATTTTGAACAAAAACAAGGTTTAACAAACACAAAAAAGGCACCTTTATCAAAGTGCCCTCTCTATACAGTGCTATTTAGACCGTAATCAGATTAATTCACTCAACTCTATTCATTACCGTGTACATATCAAAACCCGTTCCTTCAAGGGTCAGGGTATTATTTTCTACTTTATAGCGAGAATTGTGTTCACCTTTTTCATACATAAGAACTAAGTTTTCGCCTTCATAATAGTAGATACCTTGATAGGCCGCGAGATTCCCGTCTGCAGATTCTGACATAAATAAAAACATGAAATCGGGTTGTAAGGTGAGGCTGACATGGCTGACATTACTTGCGAGAATGTCATCCCCTTTAATTTCCGCACTTTTCCAACGACCAATGAGTTCTGGCGAATAACCTTTGACAAAGGGGATGCCATTGAGCATTAAATGGTTATGGTTAGCCAAGTAACTGTAGGTCTGGGGCGTTTCAGTATCTAACCCTAATATTAAAGTGTCGTTACTTAATGAATAGTTCCCTTGCCAATAATTCATGCTTTGATCATTATTTTGTATCTCAATAGCAAATTGATAGTTTGATGCTATGTGCAACCGTATTGCTAAAAAATCAGCATGACCTTCTCCTGGAGCTGGGTTAGTCAGAAACCAATCACCGAGTAAAAAAGGGTAATCAAACTGAGTTAAATCGATTTTATTATTTATTTCTGCGCTAGTCGCCCTAACCGAGACTGAAAACACGAGTGTGCAACAGGCTAGAATTAACATGATAATCTTCATCACTGACTCTCCTCACTTTCTATAAGCGTAGAGTTAGTTTCTGAATAAAGCGAAATATTTGACGCAAATCACATTATTTTAAACAGAAAAAAGGCGAGCATAGCGCTCGCCTTTTGATTATTTTCATTGTTATCAACTAGCTGGCTTTGCCTTTATCATATCAACCATAACAGCAACAGACTCGTCTAAATAAGCATCTGGACCTTCGTAATCTTTGTCAACATCATCAAGAGAGGTAAATTCTTCTTCACCTTGCGACTTTTGACGTTCATTGATACGAGCTAATCTCTTTGCTTCTCTATCCTCTATTTTGTCTTTCCTAGTTTTCTCACTTAATGACAATGTGTTGTCGTCTTTCTCTAGTTTATATTGAGCAATATCTTGCGCAATAAAACCGAATTCTCTATCGCTACTTATACGCTGTTCATGTTGTAAATTAAGGGCAGTTATCTGTGTTTCACGTTGTGTCAACACATCATAGACTGCTTTATCAATGCTATCCCATGGCAACGCGTTATCTTCAACACTTTCACCCGTTTCTTCTGGATCAACGGCACTAGGATAGGATATATCAGGAACAACACCCTTATTCTGTGTACTGCCACCATTAATACGGTAGAACTTTTGAATAGTGTACTGTACGTAGCCTAGTTCTTTATCAAACAAATCATATATATGATTTAATGAACGATGTTGTTGGACCGTTCCTTTACCAAAGGTTTGCTCTCCTAAAATAATTGCACGTCCATAGTCTTGCATGGCCGCGGCAAATATCTCTGAAGCAGAGGCGCTATAACGATTGGTCAAAACAGTTAATGGTCCGTCATAGCTAGAGATGTCATCGGTATCACTGTTAACATTGACACGACCATAACTATCTCGAACCTGAACAACGGGTCCTTTCTTAATAAACAGACCCGATAATGCGGTCGCTTCAGTTAATGCCCCACCACCATTGTTTCTTAAGTCAACAATGATGCCGTCTACAGATTGCTGTTGAAGTTCTTTGATTAACTTATCTGTATCCTTTGATAAGCCTACATAAAAACTAGGTACTTCAAGAACACCAATTTTCTTGCCGCCTCTTTCGATGATTTCAGACTTAACCGCTCTATCTTCTAGGCGAACTTTATCCCGCACGATTGTGACGTCGTAACTTTTTGCAGTCTTACCTTCCGGAAGTATGTTCAATGTAACCTTGGTACCTTTCGGTCCCTTAATCAACTGAACAACATCGTCTAATCGCCAACCTATTACGTCAACCATTTCGGCGCTTTCTTGACCGACACCGATGATGCGATCGCCGTCAGATAGTTCTTTGCTTTTAGATGCAGGACCACCAGCCACCAGCGAACGAATCACCGTATAATCATCGGTCATCTGTAATACCGCACCGATCCCTTCTAAAGATAAGCTCATCTCTGATTGGAACTGTTCTGCATTACGTGGTGACAGATAACTCGTATGGGGATCGACCTGACGAGCAAAGGCATTCATATAGATCTGAAATGCATCTTCACTTTTAGATTGAGTAATACGCTTTATAGCGTTGTTATAACGCTTTTCAAGCATTTCCTTAATTTCGGGCCACTCTTTGTCCGTCAACTTTAGACTTAAGGCATCATACTTAACACGCTTACGCCACAGTTCATCCAACTCTTCGGTAGTTTGAGCCCAACTCGCTTCAGAACGATCCAGTTCAATCGACTCTTCAACATCAAATTTGATTTCTTTATCTAAAACGGACAAAGCAAAAACATAACGTTCAAATCGCTTCTCCATTGCAAGGTTGTAAACATCAAATGCAATTTGATTGTTGCCAATCTTGAGCTGGTCATCTAATTGAGTCGACCATTCAGAAAAAGAATCTATATCCGTTTGGGCAAATATATTTCGACTGAAATCGAGCGATTCTAAATAACGCTCAAACATCGCCTTAGAGAAATTATCATCAAGGCTAAAATGCTTATAGTGAGATCGAGTAAAGCGAGACGTTACTCTTTTGCTTGCGGTTTGGTGTTGAACTTCCGCTGCAAGTGTGGGTAATTGGTCTTTAGAAATTTTGGATTCTAAAGCTTGTGCAGAAGCCGCAATGCTAATGCATGCGGCGACTAGAGTCAGTTTTAAATGGCAATTCATGCGTAGGATAGTCTCCTCTATGCGCGTAAGTGCTCCGCTTTAACAACCATTTGAAGACCGTTGGTTAGGCGAACACGCACATCATCCTTATTAATTTCAACTATAGTTGCAGCCATATTTCCTTTACCCATATTCACATTTACTTCTTTTCCAACGATCATATCGTCAGAGGTTAGTGCACGTGTTTCTGGGGCTGCAGGCTTGTTATTTTGTTTCTGTTGCGGCGTAGCGGGCTTAGCACGACGTTGCTGTGCTGGCTTTGTCGCATTTTGTTTGGCTTTGCCTTCTTCGCGAGCTTTAATTGCTTGCTCTTTCCGGCGTGCTTGAACTCGAGCTTTACTCTCAGCCAAGGCTTGTTTTGCGTGCTCTACATGTTCTTCTTCCAACTCACCACATGCATTACCATCCAAATCCACACGAGTCGCTCCTGGTTTTATACCATGAAGATAACGCCATGAAGAAGTATATTGTCTTAATGCTGCACGTAATTGAGTTTTACTCACTTTAAGATCTTCAGACAGACGCTCAGCGAGGTCTTGAAAGATACCGATCTTAAGTGGTTTAGCTTCACCATCTAGAGTAAAGCATTTAGGGAAACATTCAGCAATATGTGCGATTACTTCTTTGCTGTTTTTTAACTTTTCAGTGTTTTCCATGAGGTTTCCTGGTTGGAGCGGCCTTCCCGCGAACTAAATCTGACAAATATTTGCGCTATTATAAAGAGATGCTAATGAAAAACCACAGGCAATTGACTTTTTATGTCTCGTTCGCCTGCGAATTAAGCACCTTTTGCACTTCAGCCATCAAAACAGTCAGTCCTTGTTGATCAATTTCGCTAAAACGCGACGGAATAGGACTATCGATATCTAAAACGCCCGCAAGCTTACCAGAGATCGAAAAAGGAATAACCAACTCTGACACACTTTCTGCATCACAAGCGATATGACCTTCAAAATCATGAACATTTTCTACTCGTTGAACGGTATTGGTAGCAACCGCCGTTCCACACACTCCTTGCCCTGTTGGTATTCGGACACAAGCCGGCTTACCTTGAAATGGGCCGAGAACCAACTCAGCGTCATCCATCAAATAAAATCCAACCCAGTTTATCCGTGGTAACTCCATATTCAACAATGCACTGATGTTAGAAAGATTAGCAATCAGATTCTTTTCTGACTCAATTATCGCGATTGCTTGCTTTGTTAACGTTTGATAATTACTTAATTCCATACTTAGGTTTACCATTTTACAATATGTTGTTTCGTTATTTTGACTATGATTACTCGTAATCTAACAAATTACTATGTAATGTTCATACTTAACAGCCCATTAGGTTGTTTAAGCGGGAATTTATTTTTGTTACCATACCTATCGGCAACTAAGCTTACAAATAACAAATAGTTATGACTAGTAAGTTATAATGTCATTTATATCGAATATAGCGCGTAATTGACGAAAGGATTAGAGACCAACAAACGATGGATGCGGAAAGTTTAGCTAGCAACAAGGAAAGTTCTACAAAAATACGCATCTGCAAAGGCTGTGAGTTACCTGTCGCGGTAGAAAACATCGCCATTGGTAAAAGCGCCTATTGCCCACGATGTAACATGAAGCTTTATAAAGGTGGTACACAACTTTTAGTCGGTAACCTTGCCATTGCAGCAACTTGCTTGTTGCTATTTATTCCCTCGCATTTTTTTCCGTTTATAAGTATTCGTTTAATCGGTGTGATGATACCTGCTACTCTTCCTTCTGGTACATTTACATTAATGCAAGAAGGGTTTGTTGGCCTGGGCCTACTTATTCTTTTTTGCAGTTCCATCGCGCCCCTATTAGTAAGCTTGAGTGTCTTATTGACTCACCTTGCACTTAGGTATCGATGGTTTTCGTCTTTGAAGTATTCATTGTTGGTTATTCAGTTTCTAAAGCAATGGATGATGTTGGATGTATTTTTGGTCAGCGTTGCTATTTCGTGTTTCAAACTACAAGACTATTCAGACATCTACGTCGGCATCGGATTATACGGCATTATTTTGTTGCAGTTGTTTTCGTTAATGTTAATTTCAAGAGTGAACGTGAGGCATTACTGGGAAGCTTGGCATAAAGAATCTGATTTCAGTTTCAAAAATAAAAAGATACATTGCGGTCATTGCCATTTATCTCAGCCTTTTTCTAAGCAGTGTCAGCGTTGTCATACCACTTTGCATCACCGAAAGCCCAACTCGATTCAAAAAACATGGGCTCTTCTGATTGCTGCAGCAGCGTTTATCTTTCCTGCCAATATCCTCCCCATATCCATTCTCTTCAATAATGGTCAGAGAATTGAAGATACCATTTTCTCCGGTATTGCTTATCTTATCGTGACCGATAAGTATGGCATCGCACTTGTTATTTTTGTCGCGAGTATTGTTGTACCTGTAGCAAAAATTGTCGGTTTGGGTTACATCCTGTTCAGTATCCAATTCAAACAAGAAATATTAAAAAAGCAGAGAATGTTTATATATTTTGTTGTGAAGTGGATAGGAAAATGGTCTGTAATGGATCTCTTTGTGATATCAATTATGATGACATTAGTTGATAGAGGACAAATACTTAATTTCACACCAGGATTTGGGGCTGTCGCGTTTGGCGCGGTTGTCGTTTTGACGATGTTAGCGACCGATAGTTTCGACCCAAGATTGATATGGGACAAAGTCCCACCTTCATCGACTCGACAAGATGAAGTTTTTTCGATACAAGACAACCTCAAAATAAATCCTAATGTTACTGACAAGGAAGGCTAAGTAATCAATGAGTAATTCCGAATCAACACCGACAACTTATAAACCGAACGTTAAAAGAGACTTCGGAATTTCACCTCTTTGGATTTTGCCTTTAGTCACTTTAGCATTGGCGAGCTGGCTGGTGATAAATGCAATCAATGACGCAGGCCAACGAATTCAGATCTATTTCTCTGATGCTCAAGGGTTAATTGCAGGCCGTACGACTATTCAATACCAAGGTCTTGAGGTAGGAATAGTTCGTGATATCTCTTTATCATCAAAACTAGAAAATATTTACGTAGACGCCGATATTTATCCACAAGCAACCAAGTTATTAGGTAAAAACACTCGATTTTGGCTCGTAAAGCCAACCGCGAGCATCTCAGGTATTTCAGGATTGGATGCCCTCGTGTCCGGCAACTATATTGCTATTCAACCTGGGGAAAACATACAAAACGATGACGACGATGACGAGTTCCCTAAAAAATATACAGCATTGACCGCCCGCCCTGCAGACCTACAAGCGAAGCAAGGATTAAATATAACTCTCCGGTCTCAAGATTTAGGCTCCATATCTATAGGTTCGCAGATCGTATATCGAAAAATACCAATAGGTGAAGTGTATAGCTACAAACTAGATGACGATTCTAAAAACGTCTTAATTCGAGCGTACATAAAGAACGAATTTTCCCATATAATTACAGATAAAAGTCGATTTTGGAATGTTAGTGGTGCTGGTGCTCAGATAGGTTTCCATGGAATTGATGTTCAGTTTGAAAGCCTAAGCGCGCTTTTAACGGGTGCGATAGCGGTCGATTCTCCAGATGGTGGGGAACCGATAAAAGAGAAGACGCAGTTTAGTTTGTACCCAGACTTAAAGACGGCTGGTCGCGGTATTCCCATTAAAATAACCCTACCAGACGGGAATAAAATCAGTATTGGCGGTGCACCTATTATGTATCGCGGCCTAGAGATTGGACAAATCACCGACTTATCACTGAGCGAAGGACGAGCAAGTATAGTCGCTTCCGCCGCCATTCAACCCGCTTTCAGTGATACGTTAAATGGGGGGACACGTTTTATGTTAGAGGAACCTAAACTCTCTCTCACTGGCGTAGAAAACCTATCCAACTTGGTGACAGGAAATTTCCTGACTCTGATTCCTGGAACGGGTGTGCAAACACGCAACTTTACCGCGGTACGCAAAGATGACTTGCTCAAAGAAAAACAGCGTTCGATCGCAATATCATTAACAGCAGATAATTCTTATGGTCTCGACGCTGGAATAGAAATTCTTTACCGCGGTTTCGCCGTCGGCTCAATAACTGAAACCAGATTAGTCGATGATCAGGTCATGTTCAGCGCACTAATCGATAATAGATATCGCGATTTGATACGTTCTCAGAATCGGTTTTTTGTCTCCGGAAGTGCGACGGCTGAACTAACAGAATCCGGTTTAAGCATCACCGTACCACCTGCAAAGCAACTATTGACTGGGTCAATCAGTTTTATCAGCGAAGGGGACAAAAAAGCGAACAGTGACTATCGACTTTTTGCGAGTAAATCACTCGCCGAACTCGCGAGCTACAACCGTTCTGGTACACAGACGCTCACTCTGTTTGCTAACGAACTCCCTTCTATATCTAAAGGAAGCCCTCTGCTCTACCGAAACCTGCAGGTCGGCAAAATAGACGACTATTCGTTAACGGATGGTGGTGTTAAAATTGTGATTAAAATAGAGAATCGCTATAAACATCTTTTGACGAAAAGCACGGTTTTTTGGAATCGATCTGGTGTTGATATTGACGCAAGTTTGACTGGGGTAAAAATTAAGGCCGCTCCATTAAAAACGCTGTTACAAGGTGGTATTGCTTTTGATAACTTAGCAGGAGTAGAAAATAAACTGGGTAAATACTGGCGTCTATATGACGACTTTAACCACGCTAGGCGATATGGTAAAACCATCTCACTTATAAGCTCTAACAAGATAACCGTTAGCAAAGGGTCTGCAATTAAGTTTCAAGGCGTGCAAGTAGGCCAAGTTGAATTACTGATCCCAAATTTCGACAAAAAGCAGACTGAAATACAAGCTCGAATCTATCCTGAGTATGCGGAAAAAATTGCCTTGAAAGGAAGTTATTTTTGGCTTGTTTCTCCTGAAATTGGGTTAAACGGCGTCCAAAATTTAGATAGTCTAATCAGCGCCTATATAAATGTATCACCAGGAAAAGGTAAGAAAAGCACCCTATTCGACTTAAATTCAACGCCTATAAATACCTTAGGTATTAGTTTCACTCTGCAAAGCGAACATCGAAATTCAGTGAGCGTTGGTACACCAATACTCTACCGCGATATAGAGGTAGGTAAAGTAACAGAGATCGATTTAGGCACATTTGCTGATAGAGTCGTTTCAACGATTAAGATCCAACCTAAATACGCTTACCTCATCAGGGAAAATAGCGTATTTTGGAACGTATCCGGAGTGGATATCTCTATCGGCTTATCTGGCGCTCAGATAAAAGCAGGTACATTTGATAATCTACTGCGAGGCGGCATCGCTTTCGCTACACCAGACACTCAAAATGTCTTGCCCATTGCGAAGGCTGACCACACTTTTATCCTCCACCCAGCGCTACAGCCCGAATGGAGAGAGTGGCGCACTGCGATACCTAAGCCGCGACAATAGCCATCGCCTAGCTAGGACACATGAAGTAGATAGCACCGTTTTGTTGATTTGGTCAGTAGACATAATCAAACGAAAAACGGTGCTAATCATTTTAGATTGTGTTCTTTTTGTCTCGCTGGATGGCATCTGACTAGAGATGGCGTCGTATAGTCACCAATGACGAAGTTTAACCACCACAAAAAACATAACATTGAGATCAAAGGACGCTTTTTGTTTTCATATGTGTAAAACATTCGTTAGAATTGCCCTCCATAATAAAATCACCGAGTATTATCTGTGCACGCTAACATCAAACTTCCGCAAGCGTTTCTAACTCAAATCGAATCAATCATGCCGTCCCATCTCAATATGGACGATTTTGTTGCAGCGTGTAAACGCCCTTTACGCAGAAGCATTCGTGTTAATACATTAAAAATATCTGTCGACGCTTTTTTGGAACGTGCAGCGCACAAAGGTTGGAAACTTATTCCTGTCCCTTGGTGTGATACTGGTTTTTGGATTGAAAGAGACGAATCGGACAAGATGCCTTTGGGCAATACGGCTGAGCATATGTCTGGGCAGTTCTATATTCAAGAAGCAAGTTCGATGATGCCTGTAACAGCGCTCTTGAACGACCAAACTTACCCTTTTGAGACAGTTTTAGATGTTGCTGCGGCTCCAGGTTCTAAAACAACACAAATAGCGGCAGCCATGGACAATAAAGGCGCTCTAGTTGCCAATGAGTTCTCAGCGAGTCGAATAAAAGGGTTGTATTCAAATGTCCAGCGGTGTGGCGTAAGAAACGTTGCCTTAACCAACTTCGATGGCCGGGTATTTGGCGGATGGTTACCTGAAAAATTTGATGCAATACTGCTCGATGCTCCTTGTTCCGGTGAAGGTACTATTCGTAAAGATGCTGATGCGATGAATAACTGGAGTAAGGAATCGGTAAACGAAATCTCGGTGACTCAAAAAGATCTCATTGAAAGTGCTTTTCACGCCTTAAAACCAGGCGGCGTTCTGGTCTATTCTACCTGTACTCTCAATTTAGAAGAGAATCAACAAGTCTGTCATCATCTATTCAATACCTTTCCTGACAAAGTGGCTTTTGAACCGTTAAGCGATCTATTCCCTAATGCAGAACAAGCAATAACCGAAGATGGCTTCTTGCATATATTTCCTCAAATATTTGATAGTGAAGGTTTTTTTGTCGCTAAAATGCGCAAACTTGGTTCAGTAGAAGCCCCAGCTGTCAAAAAACGATTGGGTAAGTTTCCCTTTACTAAAGCAGACAAAACAACAAGTGACACCGTCACACAGTCGCTCTTTGAAGCACTTGGTGTCCATCTCCCTGACGATGGTCAAATATGGACTCGTGACAAAGAGGTCTGGTTATTCCCCATCGCGCTAGAATCGATGATCGGCCAGATTCGCTTCGATCGTATGGGGATAAAACTAGCAGAGTCTCATAAGAAAGGTTACCGTTGGCAGCATGAAGCCATCATTGCTTTAGCCACAGGCAACGAAGCGGCCACGGTTGCTCTGTCTATCGAAGACGCTCGAGAATGGTACATGGGTAGAGATGTGCGACCAGAAGAGTTAACAGGAACCGGTGGAGTAATAATAACATTCAATAACGATGTCATTGGTCTTGGGAAATGGGTCGGTACTAGAATCAAAAATGGTTTACCTAGAGAATTGGTTCGCGATGGAAACCTGTTCTAACGTTCTAACCGACAAGGTATCAAAAGCAAAAAGCCCAAATTTTACTAAATCTGGGCTTTTTTTATGATTAACCGATAGCAAAAATACACGATCTAATTTGAAGCTACTCGACTACAAGACGAATGCCTTCTTGTTCGATAGTAATAATGCCTTTTTTGTATAAACCACCAATGCTCTTTTTGAAGGTTCCTTTACTGGTGCGAAAAACAGAAAAAATAGCGTCCGGTGTCGACTTGTCATTCAAAGGTAAATACCCTTCTTTCTTTTTCAACAAATCGATGATTTTTTCACTCAGGTCATCCATTTTAGCGACACCAATCTTCTGGAATGACAGATCGATTTTACCATCTTCTCTGACATTCTTAATAAAGCCTTTAAGGCGCTTGCCGATAAAGACCTTTCCGAACACTTCAGAAGGAAAAATCATTCCCCAGTGAGTACCGTTGATAATGGCTTTGTAACCGAGCTCGCTGCGCTCTGCGATGATTATATCTACCTGCTGGTTAAGCGTGTAACTAGAGGGTGTTTGATCTAATATCTTGTTGAATTTTGTTGTACCAACAATTCGACCCGATGCTTTATCTCGGTACACGTAAACGAGGATATTTTGTCCTTCGTTAAATCGAGCACGCTGTTCGCTGAAAGGAACCAGAAGATCTTTCTTCTCTATGCCCCAATCAACAAATGCCCCCGTATTGTTAACCCCCACTACAGACATCAAACCAAACTCGCCCACTTGTGCGATTGGGGTTTCAGTTGTCGCGGTTAACTGGCTCTCTGAATCGAAGAATAAAAATACTTCTACACGCTGGCCAACCTCGAGTCCCTCAGGTGCTTGACGTTTTGGCAACATCACACTGCCGTAATCATCTGCATCTAGAAATAGACCGAAACTTTCAATTTTTACTACTTCTAGCTCGTTTATTTGACCAACTTTAATCATGAATCTGTTCCCATTCTTAATGAGCTCGGGATTATACGCTATCTAACTTTCTGTTGTTATTAAAATCTAATATCGATTTTACCCATCCGTAATCAAAATAAATTTCGCTCTCAACGCTACCCCACCACTTTTATAGACAAGGTCAGACTAAAAATAGCCATCGGGTCATTACCACCAATTGATGGGCACGTAGCGACAATTTTCACTGACTTATTGACCCTCTCACCAGTACTAATTGCCTCGTCTAACATGTCATCGATTAACTTTCCGTCTTCACATGTAAAAATAACATCCGCTTCTGGTCGTTTTAGAAACTGACCTTCTACCTCTTTAAAAGCCAACGAGATTTTTTTTCCACTCTCTTGTGCCTTACTCATTGCGAGAAAACCACCCGCAACGTCAGCACCAACGGCTAATACGCCGAAATACATGCTATTTAAATGATTTTTTGTTTTACGTCTTAATGGGATTTTAACAATGACTTTCTCTTCATCCATTTCGAGTATCTTAGGTCTACATATCCAAATTAAAGGAACTTTGGTAAAGGCGAAGAGATTAAGGTAAAGATTTGCTTTCGCTAGAGGAGATAACATAAAGGCGCCGTATTGATTAACTGATTGGACCAGTTAATCGGGCGCCTCTATAAATGTCAAATTAATGTTAATAAAATGATAACTACATTGGGTATTAGCTTGTAACAACCACTTTCATGTTCTTAAGTTCTATTAGTGTTTCTTGCAAAATAGGGGTTGATGCTAACGCGGGGCATAAAACCAAATACGGCTTCTTGGCTTTATTTACAAGCTTAACCATCTGAACAATAAGAATAGATACCGCTTCACTTTGAATGTCAAAGCTATGCTCTAACGCCTCATTTTTATTATCAATACCAAGTGTAAATTGAGCGAGATTTTCGACATTTATAACCACACCATCAAAATATTGCAGTATTTTTTCAGCAAGAAGGATAGACGATGGTACGTCACAAGAATAAAGTAGTTTGAGACCATTTAAACCTCTAGGTAATCCTTGTTCCGCAAGTTTATCGATAATCGTTGCGGCATCGCTCAAGGTTCTAACAAATGGCACAACAACCTCGATATTCAGTCCTTCAGCACGAAGTTGTTTCACTATTTGGCATTCTAACGCGAACGATGAACCATATAACTCCGATGCGTAACGACCTACACCACGAAGCCCCATTGCAGGGTTTACTTCGTTGGTTTCACATTGCCCACCCAACAATGCATTAAAGGCATAACTGTCGCTGTTACTCAGGCAAACGCGGATAATTTTGTGGCTTGGTGTAATCGAGTCTCTAATGGCAGAGTACAGTGTTGAAACAAAATGTTCCGCAACAGTCTGACCGTTAAGTATCGCTTGTAAGGTTGCCGCGTCCGTTTCAGACAACGATGCCTGATCGATAGATGGGTGATAAAAAACCTTTTCCATAATCAAATCGGCTAATGACACATATAACTGATCAGACTCAGTCTGCTCAATGTAAGAAGGAAGCGCGTTAACGACTTCAATTTCTGAAAGAATGACACCTTGAGCTGCGTTACTCATTACTACTCCGTTAGATATTCAATTACTATGCTAACGAAAATACAATCCAACTACGCTTAACTCAAGCGAAAAGTGACGATAATTCTAATTAAACTGAATATTTATGACCTTTTCACCCTCTTTTTGCTTATCGACTTATATTGGCAGTTTATTCCTATCAATATTTCCGTTATCTTTACCGCTTCGCAATTACAAAACTGCCTCGAAGATGCCACTTAAAACAGACGAACTAAGAACACAGGCCCTTGGGCCAATGCCAACACCTGCTGAACTTGTTAAATCGCACCCTCTTACCGATGATGTCGCAGAACGAATTGCTCTCTCTCGCAGACAAATTGAAAATATTCTGACAGGTGTAGATAATCGCCTTTTAGTGATCGTGGGTCCTTGCTCAGTTCACGACACCGACGCAGCTATTGACTATGCTGAGCGACTGAGCCGTGTTCAAGACCAATATAAAGACCAGCTATTTATTGTTATGCGTACCTATTTTGAAAAGCCACGTACTATAGTTGGCTGGAAGGGGTTGATCACGGACCCCAATCTCGATGGTTCTTATGCGCTCGAAGCTGGCTTAGAAAAAGCACGCAAACTACTTCTAGATATAAACAAGCTTGGTCTAGCAACCGCAACCGAATTTTTGGATATGATTACAGGGCAATATATCGCTGACTTGATTACTTGGGGAGCGATCGGCGCTCGCACCACTGAGTCTCAAATACATAGAGAAATGGCATCTGCGCTCTCTTGTCCCGTTGGATTTAAAAACGGAACAAATGGTAATACTAAAATAGCGATCGATGCTATTAGAGCGGCTAGAGCCAGACACTATTTTTACTCTCCAGATAAAAATGGTCGAATGACGGTATATCGCACCAGCGGAAACCCATTCGGACATGTCATTTTGAGGGGGGGCGACAATGGCCCTAATTTCGACTCAACGTCGATAGAAGAAGCATGCAGCAAACTTGGCGACGTTGAACTACCACAAAGGTTAGTTGTCGACTTTAGCCATGCGAACTGTCAAAAAATGCACCGAAAACAGTTAGACGTTGCTGAGGATATTTGTCAACAGATCCGTTCTGGCAGTACATTCATTGCCGGTATTATGGCAGAAAGCTTTATAGAGGAAGGTAATCAATCGATGACCGACCTTGATAACTTAACTTATGGCAAATCTATTACCGACCCATGCTTGGGTTGGGAAGACACCGAAAAGATGTTAGATATGCTTTCTTTAGCGATTAAAGATAGAAATTTAGGAGAATAATTGATGCCTTCGTTCGATATTATTTCAGAAGTAGATTCAGTAGAACTACATAACGCTGTGGACAATTCCAATCGTGAATTAACGACGCGTTTTGACTTTCGAAATGTGGAAGCAAGCTACACCTTAAAAGATGACGTGGTAAAACTCGCGGCACAAGATGATTTTCAGCTAAGACAGATGATGGATATTCTACGCGGGAACCTGGCCAAGCGTGGTGTTGATGCCGAATCTATGGAAACCAATACAGCCGTTCATTCAGGTAAAAACTGGTCTCAAGATGTACAATTTAAGCAAGGTGTTGAGGTCTTAGTTGCGAAGAAAGTCGTTAAAGCGATCAAAGATGCGAAGATAAAAGTTCAAGCCTCTATTCAAGGTGAAAAAATTCGTGTCACCGGAAAAAAACGTGATGATTTACAAAACGCGATGGCGTTAGTGAGAGAATCTGATCTGGGACAACCTTTCCAGTTCGATAATTTTAGAGACTAAATACTAAAAATTTGGTTAACCGCAAAGCCCCTATTATCTGATTGATGCTAGGGGCTTTGTTGTTTGCAGTGTATTTCTGCAAATTTGATTGAATGGGGTAACCGCTTTGCTACTCAATGATCCTCAAAACCTTGTCGGACGCAATCAGCTCTTTAAGTGGCGTATTCGTTTCAGAAATTCCTTTAGGCATAAATATGCACGTCCGGCTTGTTCGCACTCGACTGTTTTCTTTTAACAATTGGACCAAATGTGCATGGCTTTGATAACAGGTTCTTTCTGCGTCTCTACGGCATAAATCAATGAATGAGAATGGACAGCCTTCTGGGTAGAATACTCTCTCACTTTCCTGCATTATTCGTAATGTTTTGATAGAGATAAGCTCAACATCTCGACCAAATTCGATCCAACACTGTGACAGCGTAACACCAGCTTCGTTGAATAAATGGAATTGGTACAGAGACTCAAGTTCTGCCATATTATCAATGAGTTCAATTTTTGAATCAGCGAAAAACCGCTCCCAAAACCGACGGCGTTCATCGACTGATTTATAGACATTTTTGATATCCCTTCTTTTCGCTGCGGCAAACTCCACTAATAAACCTGTATTGTGAGAAAGTACCCGTTCAATTTTCTCTCGTATGTTTCGCACCAATACCGGAGAACCCCCTCCACTGGATATTGCTATCTGAACTTTGCCACGGTTAATCATCGACGGTGTAATGAAATCACAGTAGGGTTTATCGTCAACCACGTTGACTAATATATTACGTTTTTTTGCATCTTTATGTATTTGATGATTCAGTTCAGCATCATTCGTTGTAGCCCACACTTGTATGTAACTCGTAATGAAACTATCTCGATATTGAGAACACTCCCAAGTTAAACGACCTTCTTCAACACATTCTTGCAAATAATCAGTCAATACAGGTGAGACAATGGTGACCTTTGCGTTTGCTCGTAATAGGGACTCTATTTTTCGGCTAGCCACTTCCCCCCCGCCTACAACCAATACTGGCTTGTTGTTCAAATCTAAAAATAGTGGAAAGTACTGCATGTTATTCCTATTTAATACATAGCACTAAAGTGGTACACGTCCCCAACTTAGTGCATTTAGTTAACAAATTATACACAATTATAACTATTTACTGTTAAATTTACACGTCATACCAGATTATTACACTTAATTATAGCTGCTTTACAGCACATTAACTCAGTAGCACGTCTTTTTTACTACAAATCACTCTAAATCACCAAACTTGTGCACTGTTGCACTATTTACAAACACGCAACATTTCGTCATTCTAAACAACGTGAAGTTAATTAAATTTTTATAGACTACACTTTTTACAACATTAATTAATAGAATTAAAACTTTACGCACAAATGTAAACATTGTTCTAAACGCATTTTGCAAAAAGACAATATACAACAGACAACATATAAAGACACGGCAACAGGTGTCACCTAGTTCAACATGGATTATACAGGAAGGATACAAATGGCGAATAAACTTACGATTATTGCTTCAGTGGTAGCAGCTTCTACTGCTTTGATAGCAAATTCAGCTTCAGCAGCAGAAAGTACTCTAGAAAAAGTGAAAGCTCAGGGTTTTGTTAGTTGCGGCGTTTCAACAGGATTACCAGGATTCTCTAACCCTAACTCAAAAGGCGAATGGGAAGGTATCGATGTTGAATATTGTCAAGCTATTGCAGCAGCCGTTCTAGGTGACAAAACAAAGGTTAAATATGTACCTTTAACTGCAAAAGAACGATTCACTGCACTTCAATCAGGTGAAATCGATGTCCTAAGTCGTAATACAACGTGGACACTGCATCGTGACACCGCTCTAGGCTTAAACTTTGCCGGCGTAAACTATTACGATGGTCAAGGTTTCATGGTTAAGAAAGAACTTGGTCTAACAAGTGCTGAAGAATTAGACGGTGCATCAGTTTGTGTTCAGTCTGGTACAACAACAGAACTTAACCTTGCTGACTATTTCCGTAATAAAGGCATGTCTTACAAGCCTGTAGTATTCGATACAGCGGCTCAAACATCCGCTGGTTTTGACTCTGGTCGCTGTGATGTATTGACAACTGACCAATCTGGTCTTTATGCCCTTCGCTTGAACCTTAAAGACGCAAGCAGCGCTCAAGTTTTACCAGAAATCATTTCTAAAGAACCTCTAGGTCCCGTTGTTCGCCAAGGCGATGACCAATGGTTGAACATCGCTAAGTGGACACTGAATGCGATGATCAACGCCGAAGAGTATGGCATCACATCGGCAAACGCTGACGATATGCTTAAATCTTCCGATCCAAATGTTAAGCGTATTCTTGGCGTAGATGGTCCTAAAGGTAAAGGCCTTGGTATTCCTGACGATTGGGGTTATCAAGTCGTTAAGCAAGTCGGTAACTACGGTGAAAGTTTCGAACGTACTGTTGGTAAAGGATCACCGTTGCAGATCGCTCGTGGTGTCAATGCACTTTGGAACGCGGGTGGCTTTATGTATGCTCCACCAATCCGTTAATTCACTTATTTGAGTTAGTAATTGAATTAGGGCGGTTCCGGCCGCCCTTTGTTATTTGGATTTAGAGGTTATAGCTGTATGAAACCTACCAATACAATAGCGCAGGACTCGGACGCCCCGGCAGCCAAAAGCTCAAACCTGCTGTATAATCCCACCTTTCGTTCTATCGTTTTTCAGATTATAGCGGTCGCTGCTCTCGTATATTTCTTTTATACCATTGTAAATAATACACTCACCAACCTAGACGCTCGTGGCATCGCCACAGGTTTCGGTTTCTTAAGTCAAGAAGCAGGCTTTGGGATTGGTCTGACGCTCGTCGAATACAATGAAACGTTCTCTTATGGGCGTACATTCATTGTCGGATTACTAAATACCGCATTAGTCTCGGTACTTGGTATTGCGTTTGCAACAGTACTTGGCTTTACCGTTGGTATAGCTCGGTTATCGTCGAATTGGTTAGTCAGTAAAATGGCTGCAGTTTATATTGAAACTTTTCGAAATATCCCTCTGTTATTACAGATATTTTTCTGGTATTTCGCCGTACTTCAAGCACTACCGTCACCAAAACAAAGCTTAAGTTTAGGTGAAGCCATATTTCTCAATGTACGTGGTATCTCTTTCCCTGCTCCTGTGTTTGAAAGTGGCAGTAACTTTGTTATTGCATCGTTTATTTTTGGTATTGTATTTACAATAATCATTAATATTTGGGGCAAAAACAGACAAGCGCTCACAGGACAACAAACACCAATAGTACGCATTGGTATTACGCTATGTCTTGTGCTGCCAATGATTGTTTACTTCTTAGCCGGTTCTCCTATTTCTGGTGATTACCCAGTACTTAAAGGGTTTAACTTTAAGGGCGGTATCAGCATTATTCCGGAACTTGGTGCGCTACTTTTCGCGTTGAGTATCTATACTGCTTCGTTTATCGCAGAGATAGTGCGTTCTGGTATTAATGCGGTAAGCCATGGTCAAACAGAAGCGGCAATGTCGCTTGGCCTACCACGCAACCGTACGTTAAAGCTTGTGGTTATTCCGCAAGCATTAAGAATTATCATTCCACCTTTAACAAGCCAATACTTAAACCTAACTAAAAACTCCTCTTTAGCGATGGCAATCGGTTATCCAGATTTAGTCTCTGTGTTTGCAGGTACAACGCTAAACCAGACAGGACAAGCAATAGAGATCATTGCCATGACTATGGGGGTTTATCTAACACTGAGTTTGGTGACATCAGCATTGATGAATATTTATAACCGCAAAGTTGCACTGGTGGAGAGATAGAATGAAAATACATCAATTTCAAGAAAGTCTACCACCACCCGCCAATACTGTTGGTATCGTTGGTTGGGCAAGAAAGAACCTATTTAATGGCCCTGTAAACTCATTATTAACCTTTGTTCTTGGTTATATTGCTTTTAACTTAATTTGGGCGATTGCTCAGTGGGCGTTTATTAACGCAGATTGGGTCGGCACAACCCGTGATGCATGCTCCCGTGAAGGTGCTTGTTGGGTATTTATTAGTGTGCGCTGGAACCAGTTCATGTTTGGTTTTTATCCTCTAGAGGAACTCTGGCGACCACAAATCTTCTACGCAACATTGGCTATTTTCATCGCTTTATTAGTCTATGAGAGAACCCCGAAGCGAACGTGGATATGGTTAGTATTCGTAAACATCTATCCATTTTTTGTTGCCGCTCTTCTTTATGGCGGTGTCTTTGGACTTGAAGTCGTTGATACCCATAAATGGGGTGGTTTACTGGTTACGTTGATTATTGCACTCGTTGGTATCGTTGTTTCGTTACCTATCGGTGTTGCATTAGCGCTTGGGCGTCGCTCTGATATGCCAATAATACGCAGTATGTGTACGGTATATATAGAAATGTGGCGCGGAGTTCCGTTAATTACCGTTCTATTTATGGCGTCAGTTATGCTGCCCTTGTTCCTTGCAGAAGGTTCAGAAACAGATAAACTTATTCGAGCGCTTATCGGTGTAGTTCTGTTTAGTGCGGCTTATATGGCGGAAGTTATTCGTGGTGGCTTACAAGCGATACCGAAAGGTCAGTATGAAGCAGCCGACGCATTAGGTTTAGGTTATTGGAGAAAAGTGGGATTAATCATTCTTCCCCAAGCTCTGAAGATCACTATTCCTTCGATTGTAAATACCTTTATCGGTCTGTTTAAAGACACCAGTCTGGTACTTATCATCGGTATGTTTGACGTTCTGGGCATTGGTCAGTCGGCCAACAATGACCCTGAGTGGTTGGGCTTTGCAAAAGAAAGTTATGTATTTGTCGCGTTAGTGTTCTGGGTATTCTGTTTTGGTATGTCGAGATATTCGATCTATCTAGAGAACAAACTCAATACCGGTCACAAACGATAGCTAAAGATTCAAGGACGTATTATGACGCAGCAAGAAGATTATGTAATCCAATTAAAGAAGATGAACAAATGGTATGGGGATTTTCACGTACTTAAAGATATTAACCTGAAGGTTAAGAAAGGTGAGAAAATTGTCATCTGTGGTCCGTCTGGATCGGGTAAGTCAACGATGATTCGTTGTATCAACCGTTTGGAAGAACATCAACAAGGCAAGATTATTGTTGCTGGTAATGAACTCACAGAAGATTTAAAAAACATCGAAGCCGTGCGCAAAGAAGTTGGGATGTGTTTTCAGCACTTTAACCTTTTCCCACATCTTACGGTTTTAGAAAACTGTACGCTTGCGCCTATTTGGGTGAAAAAGATGTCCAAGGCTGAAGCGGAAGAGATTGCGATGAAGTATCTCGAACGTGTTAAGATTCCTGATCAAGCAGAGAAGTATCCGGGCCAGCTTTCTGGCGGGCAACAACAACGTGTGGCGATTGCACGTTCATTGTGTATGAACCCACAAATTATGCTGTTTGATGAACCTACGTCCGCACTCGACCCAGAGATGGTACGCGAGGTACTTGATGTTATGGTTGAACTTGCAGATGAAGGCATGACCATGCTTTGTGTTACGCACGAAATGGGGTTTGCTAAAGAAGTAGCAGACAGAGTTATCTTTATGGACGTTGGTGAGATCATAGAGGAAAACAATCCTATTGATTTCTTTGAGAATCCAGAATCCGACCGTACTCGAAACTTCTTAAGTCAGATCTTGAGTCACTAGAGAAAGTAAGCGACAATGACCTAAGAGGCGGCTGATAGCCGCCTCTTGTATATATAGTTTTGATGCGGTAATAATTTGTTACATCTGCGGTTGGTAGTATCTTTATAATTTATTGCGTTTTTTTATATACTCTCTTATAACAAGGGTTGAATTTTGAAACTTTCACCCCAAAATATAGACTAAATAATTAGTCAGTTACCTTTTGAGGAAGATTATGAACAGTCCACTGGTGTCGCGTTCTTCAACGCAACCGAGCGCGATTCAAACGAACAAAGTATTGCGTAATACTTATTTCCTACTTTCGATGACGCTATTCACAAGTGCTATTGCAGCAGTTGTTACAATGGCGATTCAAATATCTCCAATGATGGCGCTTGGTATGCAACTTGCCGCTATTGGTATTCTGTTTTTTGTTATGCCTAAAGCTATTAACTCATCAATGGGTGTTGTGTGGACATTTGTTTTCACTACTTTGATGGGAGCGGCATTAGGTCCAATGCTCAATTACTATGCTGCGATGCCAAACGGTGCGGGCGTTATTGCTCAAGCATTAGGTATGACTGGTTTGGTAACAATGGGACTCTCTGCTTACGCTATCACATCGAAGAAAGATTTTTCATTCATGAGAAGTTTCTTGATGGCAGGGTTGATTATTGTCATCGTCGCCTCATTACTTAACATATTCTTTGTTCAATCATCGATGATGCATATTGTTATTAGTAGTGTCTCTGCCATGGTTTTCTCTGGCTTTATTCTTTATGACACAGGTCGAATCGTTCGTGGTGAAGAAACAAACTACATCAACGCGACAATTTCGATGTACTTAAATATTCTGAACCTATTTGTTAGTTTGCTTCACATTCTTGGCTTCTTGAATGATGACTAACCGATAAGATGATAAAAATAAAAGCCCAGATACTTATCTGGGCTTTTTTGTTTGCGCAAAAAGCGGTATCTTTAGCTAAAAATTGCCATCGGAAAGAACCATGTTTGAATACAGCGGAAAACAGATACAGACGGATGCGGAAGGCTATCTACTCAACTTCGACGAGTGGGAAAAGGGCATGGTTACTGTACTTGCGCAAGAAGAAGGGATAGAAATAACCGCAGCGCACCTGGAGATAATTTTTTTTGTCCGTGCTTTTTATGAAGAGTTTAATACCTCCCCTGCTATTAGAATGCTAGTAAAAGCAATGGCTAAAGAACATGGCCCAGAAAAAGGGAGCAGTAAATACCTATTTACACTGTTTCGCAAAGGCCCTGCAAAACAAGCGACAAAATTAGCTGGCCTACCAAAACCAGCCAAATGTCTGTAGAGATTGAATACTTTAACGGGTATTAATACAGAATGTTAAAGCCTCTGTACGACTTAAACGCGAGTTGTTGTGACAAAAGCTGATTAACAATCGACATTCTCGGCCCTTTTTTCAGCCAGTCGTGCAACGATTCTATCGAGCTTTCATCTCCACAAGCGATCACTTCCACATCGCCATTATCCAAGTTTTTAGCATAGCCCGTTAATCCTCTTTTGTTGCCTTCATGGCACGTGTGGTATCGAAAACCCACACCTTGCACAACACCGGACACAATAAATTTCATACAAACCTTAGCCATCGTACACACTCCTTGGACAACGAATACCCTATTCTAACGTCCTAATAATAACCTGTAATTATATTCCTATGTTTCTTTGTTGATTTTCTAATTACAATTCACCACAATACCGCTCCTTATTACTATTCAGGTAACACCATGACAGCTGCAATCTATCTTGAAAAAGGTCGAGACAAATCTTTAAGACGTAAACATCCTTGGATTTTTTCCCGTGGTGTGCATAAAGTCGAAGGAGAGCCTGAGCTTGGTGAGACCGTAAACGTGTTGGCACACAATGGCGAATGGTTGGCAAAAGCGGCCTATTCTCCAATATCGCAGATCCGCGCACGCGTCTGGAGCTTTCAAAAGGAAGAGATAGACACGGCATTTTTCGTTAAACGAATTCGACAAGCGCAGTTATTGAGAGAAGACACCATCGAGAGAGATGGCCTGACAGGTTACCGTCTTATTGCGGCTGAATCCGATGGTTTACCCGGCATAACAATAGACAGATACCAAGATTTCCTTGTCTGTCAGCTTTTGAGCGCGGGCGCAGAATACAATAAGAAACATCTTGTTGCAGCCCTAGTTGAGTGCTTTCCAGACTGTAGCGTTTATGAACGCTCTGACGTTGCAGTACGTAAAAAGGAAGGTCTGAGTGAAACAATGGGCGTACTGCATGGTGAGACGCCTCCTGAGTCGGTTGTCATCGAAGAAAACGGTATAAAGATAAACGTTGATATCGTCAACGGCCATAAAACAGGTTTTTACTTAGACCAGCGTGACAGTCGCCAGCGTTCAATGAAATATATGAAGGACAAAGACGTACTAAACTGCTTCTCTTACACGGGTGGCTTTGGCCTTTATGCATTAAAAGCAGGCGCTAAACGTGTTATTAATGCTGACGTATCTCAACCCGCACTTGATAACGCCAAGCTAAACGCAGAATTGAACCAATTCGATATATCAAAAAAACGGGCTGTGTTTCTTAATGCGGATGTATTCAAACTGCTTAGAGAATACCGGGATCAAGGCACCAAATTTGATGTCGTTATTATGGACCCACCTAAGTTCATAAGCAGCCGTCAAAATATAACCTCAGGTGCAAAAGGCTACAAAGACATCAACATGCTAGCGATGCAGATCTTAAACCCTGGCGGAACCTTACTCACTTATTCTTGTTCAGGATTAATGAGCGCCGATCTTTTCCAGAAAGTCATCGCAGATGCGGCCGTAGATTCTGGTCGTAGCGTTAAATTTATTGAACGCTTTGAACAAGCCGCCGATCACGTTATTGATAGTGCCTATCCGGAAGGTTTTTACTTGAAAGGATTTGCTTGTAAGGTGTTGTAGGTTAGACAATAACCAAAAATCATACCATTTACATTAGTTGTATCATCAAAATAAATTCGATTCTTCAGACTGTTCAAGACGTCCTGATTTGAATTACCTATACAAAAGAAGGGCTCCTAGGAGCCCTTCTTTACTTTGGCATGATATTAACATCTAGCCGTCGTAGGTGAATACTTTAGCCAATAACTCCGAGGTTAAATCAATGGTCGAACCATCAGTATAAGAACTATCCAATTCTAAGGCAGACACACCATGCTCTAGAACAATCGTTTGACTACTCCCTTGCTCATTGAACTGAATTTTAACATTATCACCATCAACAGTAACACTCGAAAGAATATCATCAATACTATCCACTTGGGCGTTGGATTCTAGCAGGTCAGTCAAGTCAATTTTATCTGAGTTCAGGTGGAAGTCAGTAATAATGTCAGTGCCTGAATCTATGGTGTCCGTAGACCAAATGAAAGTATCTGCACCATCACCTCCGGTGAGAATATCGTTACCAAGTCCGCCATCTAAGAAGTCATCACCTTTCCCACCATATAGGGTATCATTTCCTTCTTCACCATATAACTTGTCCGCACCACCTTGACCATACAGAGTATCATCACCTTCTCCACCGTAAATAGTATCGCTATCTCCACGTGGATCAGAGTCAACATACAACAACTCTTCATTCGCTTTAATAAAGTCGTAAACCTCAGATTCTGTAGGTGCTGTTCCGTTTTTCGCCTCAAGATACGTTTCTAACGCCTCAATACCCGAACCGTCTGCAGGTTTATCAACACCTGTTATTCCTGACCAATCCAAGTTGTCTGTATTTAGCACATCACCAAAGATAATGTCGTTCCCTTCATGGCCGTAAAGCGTATCCGAACTAACTGCAATCTCGGTTAACTCTGTTACACCCGTATTCAAAGCAAGCTCTAATTCGTCATTACCGCTCACAATGTCAACTAGACCTAACCCTGCCAGAACAACCGCTAGATTCGCTAGGTTAACTTGACCACCACCAGAATTCGAAAGCCGTAGCCTATAAGTACCAACAGGCAAATCGAGAATACTTACGGATATGCTGATTTTCTCAACACCATTAGGTGTCACAATAGCCTGAGAATTAACCTCGTTATCATTTGAGTCTATCAGTGCCCAGTTAGAGCTACCGTTTCCGGTAATATGGGATAATTCAAACGAAATATCAGCACTATCTGAAACGAATATTTCCTCAGAAATTATCGACTTTTTATTTCCAGCGACTTTAATAAGGTCTCCATCGTTTTTAACGGTATCGCCTTTATCGTTATAAAATTCAAGATTTCCTAATCCTAGAGTTACATCCGCAGTGCCCGTATTATCAAAATGGCCAAGCGTCTCGACGGAAATATCATCGCCGACACCAATTGCCTTAACATCACTAATCGCACTTAACGCACTAAATGCCGTTATAGCTTGAGATATATCTCTTGGCTCTGTTGTTCCGCCAGAGTTATCACCCGGTGTTACCATCGTTGGTTCACCATCACTCAACAAGAAGGTCAGGTTTTGTGCATCAGAAGATGGTAACCCAGTGAAGTAGTTAGTGGCAGCCTGGAAGGCAGATACGTAATTGGTACCACCACCTGAGGTAAGGGCATCAATAGCGATGTTAAATGCGGCGAAATTACTAGCTGTTAAATTCGTAACTTCGACCGGCGATCCTGCCTCAGGCCCAAATGGGATTAGCGTGACATTAATTTCCCCTGGGTGATCTTTCATTGACTCAATCAAATCGGTCAGTTTGTCTTGTACTGCTGACAGCTTAGATTGTATTGAACCCGTCTCGAAAATTTCCCCCATGCTGCCAGATACATCCACTAGCAGAGCTATATTGTAATCGTCTGCCTCAAGCACAACACGAGTTTCGACGCCACCTAGATCGCCAATTATGACATCATTGCTAATTGAGCCGTCAATATTATTGGTTCCGTTATCGCCAATATAAAGCGTAGGATCCGTATTAACCACGAAGGTTACTTCGGCAGTGTTCCCAGCAAGTCCTTGCGCATCAATCGCGTGATATTCAATAGTTTCATTAGCCTGAGCATCCAGTACCTCGACGCTATTAACGAGCATATTAGAATTCATTGAACTCTGTGTGCTGCTCGTCGTATATATCTGTAGGCTTTGGATGCTATAGCCGTTGTCCGCTGTAATAATCGCTTCAAAGTTGCCTGAACCGGTATACACGTCTTGATTCGTGGCGTCATTGTAATCTTCTACTCTCGTAACAATATGACCATCACCATCGACCATAGTAACGATTACATTAATTTGCGCATTAGGATCATTGCTGTCCGGATTATTTGTGTCACTTTCATCATAGTTACCCCATAAACTTCCAAACTCTATGGCGACGCTATTTACTAATGCGCCACTTTCGCTGTAATCCACCTTAATATATTCAGGTTCCTGAACATCAAGTTCGTTACTCCCGCCTTCTGCACCGCTATCAACACCAAATCCAGATTCATTATTGCCACTGTCATAGGTTAGCGATGTAGATTCTTTATCAAGTCGGCCGCTAGTGATCAGTACGTTGGCTTCGACAACCGTATCCGTGCCGTCTACGTACCCGCTCATAGAGCCGTCGTTAACATTCAAATGAGATAATAATCCTCCTGAAGCCGTGAAGCTCAATGAGTCCAGAATATCTTCAGAAGAATTCGCAACATATCTGACTTGACTAATGTCATCAATCTGTTGTTCTTTGGTAATAGGTACATCGCTGTTTGCTAGGAATAATGTGCCGTGCTGTGGAACCGAGTCGATAATGACTTGAGTATCACCACCAGTACTATCATCTTCTGCATCTGTAACGTTATTTTGTGTGCCGTTTTGGCCGCCATCGAAGCTAAATGCTATTTCTTTACCTGCATCCGCTACCACAGTAAAGTCTTGTGCTGTAGGGGCGTCGTTGACTGGCGCAACATTAATGAATACAGTAGCAGTGTCTGTTCCACCATTACCATCACTCACCGTATATTGGAAGCTGGCCGGTCCGGAGTAATCATTTGCTGGCTCAAACGTGATACCCGTAATGACATCATCAGTATAGACTAGAGTTACACTTCCATTTTCTTCATCAGATACGCCAACGATAGACAAAGTATCACCATCGATATCGCTATCATTTGCTAATAATTGAGACGCTGTAAAGTCAATCGCTTTATCTTCATTCGTATCGAACCCTTCACTAACACGAATATTATCAATGTACGCACCCAGACTATTTGACGCACCGAGTCCGGTAAAGCTCAATTGACTACTGTCAGCAGGTGTATTGAACGTGATACTAACTGTCGACCAACCGTTATTTAACGTCGCCGACAACGACACCTCTGCACCATCGTCAGAAATAAAACTTAGATTACCCTGAGCATCAGAGTGAACTTGTACCGTTTGTCCTGCAAAAGTCACCTCCATATCACTATCCGCTTCAGAACCAGGACGAGGTTTGTAATCGAAAACAAGCTGATATTCAGAGTCCGGCGTGTCTAGACTTCTAGACATTGTAACGATGTTGTGAGCGTCAAGCTCTGCATGGGATTCGCCCTCTGAAGCGGTTGAACCACCAACGTTACCAGACTGTATTTCCACACCGTTAACTGACGTATCCCAACCATTATAGTTGTCGATAACCCCCCATGAATTACCGGTGATCTCGTGCCCTTCTTCGAAGGTTTCTGTGAAGATGGTGTTGTTGAAATCGTCGGTTGCAACGGGACCATCGTTGACAGATGAAACATCAGAAAAACTCAATGTACCTTGAGTCAGAGCAACATCCTTACCATCACTCACTGTATACATAGCGCTCGGGACGGGTCCGGTGTAATTTAACATAGGCATAAACTCGAATGACCCATCGGCATCTATCGTTAACTCGCCAATACCTGCAATGCTCAGAGCTTGACCAACCGTCCCAACATCACCGTCAAAACTGAACGCTGTCACCTTCAAGTCACTATGTTCATTGTCCACATCGGTGTCGTTTGTTAACACGTTGCCCTTCGCAAGCGTATCTTCTATCACCGGGATTGGTCCGTCATCATTCGCAACTGGTGCGTCGTTAACGGAGTTAATCGTCACCGCAACCTCAGCTGTATCAAATCCGCCATTACCGTCACTTATTGTATAGGTAATGGTGTCTGTACCGTTGTAGTGCGTTTCAGGAGTGTAGTTTATCGTCCCATCAGCATTGATGCTCACTGCACCATGGCTAGCCTCTGCTCCAGTAACACTTAACGCATCACCATTTGCATCACTGTCATTACCTAGTATATTAAAGTTGTTTACCGCTCCATCTTCATCAAGACGCATTGTGTCATTTTCTGCAGCTGGTGAATCATTGGTAACACCAACTGACAAGTAAATAGTACCGTCTAACAATGAAGCCTCTTTATCTGAATCAATAGCCTTGTAGTCAAAGCTATCAACTAACTCAGCATCATTTATAGTGACGCCTTGCAGTACGAAATTTGAATTGGTATCTGTTGGTGAAGTTGTATAAATCCGAATTTCATCAAATCCTGAAACACTATCTATTGTTAGGGTACTTTCGCCCGTCCCATTATACAGTTCATCATAGCTGAGCGTCTCACCTACCTGCTCACCGTTAATCAATAAGATGACATTCACTTCAGCATCCGCTTTATGGCCATCAGTGAAGTTGCCCCATAAGCTGCCCAAATCAACATCAATACTATGGACTAAACGGCTATTACCAAAATCTACCGCTATATATTCATGGTTTGCCACTTCAACTTCTGAGCCATTTACCCCCAAGCCTTTTTCACCGTCGCTTCCGTCATAATTCAGTGTCGCTTCGGTTAAAGTACTTGTCGTATCCGGTGCTTCACCTGAGAAAGTACCACCTGAAATCGTTATTCCATCTGTCGCACTTGTTCCTGATGTAGTAGTGAAAGTTGTCACTTGGCCATTCGTATATGTGCCAACAAAATCACTTTGTACATCAAAGCTTGTGTTTAATTCAAATTCAGAGTCAGCTTCAAAGCGCAGTTCTGTATCGTCGGTTACAACATCACCCACTTTAAGCGCTATTTTTTTACCATCCCCATCAATTTGATACAAAGCACCATTTTCAGGCAAATCTGTAATTTCAATTGTAGTCACTTTACTAGAAGAAAGATCATCTTCAACATCAGTGGCCTTATCCGCCAGCTTGATATTGATAAATGTTTCACCAGTATTGGCTTCGAATGAAGCATCATTCGCAGTAGGGGCGTCGTTGACGGGTGAAACATCAGAAAAACTCAATGTACCTTGAGTCAGAGCAACATCCTTACCATCACTCACTGTATACATAGCGCTCGGGACGGGTCCGGTATAATTTAACTCTGGCATAAACTCGAATAACCCATCGGCATCTATCGTTAACTCGCCAATACCTGCAATACTCAGCGCCTGACCAACCTTCCCATCAATACCGTCAAAACTAAACGCTGTCACCTTCAAGTCACTATGTTCATTGTCCACATCGGTGTCGTTTGTTAACACGTTGCCCGTCGCAAGCGTATCTTCTATCACCGGGATTGGTCCGTCATCATTCGCAACTGGTGCGTCGTTGGCTGGCGCAACATTAATGAATACAGTAGCAGTGTCTGTTCCACCATTACCATCACTCACCGTATATTGGAAGCTGGCCGGTCCGGAGTAATCATTTGCTGGCTCAAACGTGATACCCGTAATGACATCATCAGTATAGACTAGAGTTACACTTCCATTTTCTTCATCAGATACGCCAACGATAGACAAAGTATCACCATCGATATCGCTATCATTTGCTAATAATTGAGACGCTGTAAAGTCAATCGCTTTATCTTCATTCGTATCGAACCCTTCACTAACACGAATATTATCAATGTACGCACCCAGACTATTTGAATCACCGAGTCCGGTAAAGCTCAATTGACTACTGTCAGCAGGTGTATTGAACGTGATACTAACTGTCGACCAACCGTTATTTAACGTCGCCGACAGCGATACCGTAGCACCATCATCAGACACAAAACTTAGATTACCCTCAGCATCAGAGTGAATTTGCACTGTTTGCCCTGCAAAAGTCACCTCCATGTCACTATCCGCTTCAGAACCAGGACGAGGTTTGTAATCGAAAACAAGCTGATATTCAGAGTCCGGCGTGTCTAGACTTCTAGACATTGTAACGATGTTGTGAGCGTCAAGCTCTGCATGGGCTTCGCCCTCTGAAGCGGTTGAACCGCCAACGTTACCAGACTGTATTTCCACGCCGTTAACTGATGTATCCCAACCATTATAGTTGTCGACAACCCCCCATGTATTACCGGTAATATCATGCCCTTCTTCGAAGGTTTCTGTGAAGATGGTGTTGTTAAAATCGTCGGTTGCAACGGGACCATCGTTGACAGATGAAACATCAGAAAAACTCAATGTACCTCGAGTCAGAGCAACATCCTTACCATCACTCACTGTATACATAGCGTTCGGGACGGGTCCGGTATAATTTAACTCTGGCATAAACTCGAATGACCCATCGGCATAGATTGTTAACTCGCCAACATCTGCAATACTCAGCGCCTGACCAACCGTCCCATCATTACCGTCAAAACTGAACGCTGTCACCTTCAAGTCACTATGTTCATTGTCCACATCGGTGTCGTTTGTTAACACGTTGCCCTTCGCAAGCGTATCTTCTATCACCGGGATTGGTCCGTCATCATTCGCAACTGGTGCGTCGTTAACGGAGTTAATCGTCACCGCAACCTCAGCTGTATCAAATCCGCCATTACCGTCACTTATTGTATAGGTAATGGTGTCTGTACCGCTGTAGTGCGTTTCAGGAGTGTAGTTTATCGTCCCATCAGCATTGATGCTCACTGCACCATGGCTAGCCTCTGCTCCAGTAACACTTAACGCATCACCATTTGCATCACTGTCATTACCTAGTACATTAAAGTTGTTTACCGCTCCATCTTCATCAAGACGCATTGTGTCATTTTCTGCAGCTGGTGAATCATTGGTAACACCAACTGACAAGTAAATAGTACCGTCTAACAATGAAGCCTCTTTATCTGAATCAATAGCCTTGTAGTCAAAGCTATCAACTAACTCAGCATCATTTATAGTGACGCCTTGCAGTACGAAATTTGAATTGGTATCTGTTGGTGAGGTTGTATAAATCCGAATTTCATCAAATCCTGAAACACTATCTATTGTTAGGGTACTTTCTCCCGTCCCATTATACAGTTCATCATAGCTGAGCGTCTCACCTACCTGCTCACCGTTAATCAATAAGATGACATTCACTTCAGCATCCGCTTTATGGTCATCAGTGAAGTTGCCCCATAAGCTGCCCAAATCAACATCAATACTATGGACTAAACGGCTATTACCAAAATCTACCGCTATATATTCATGGTTTGCCACTTCAACTTCTGAGCCATTTACCCCCAAGCCTTTTTCACCGTCGCTTCCGTCATAATTCAGTGTCGCTTCGGTTAAAGTACTTGTCGTATCCGGTGCTTCACCTGAGAAAGTACCACCTGAAATCGTTATTCCATCTGTCGCACTTGTTCCTGATGTGGTAGTGAAAGTTGTCACTTGGCCATTCGTATATGTGCCAACAAAATCACTTTGTACATCAAAGCTTGTGTTTAATTCAAATTCAGAGTCAGCTTCAAAGCGCAGTTCTGTATCGTCGGTTACAACATCACCCACTTTAAGCGCTATTTTTTTACCATCCCCATCAATTTGATACAAAGCACCATTTTCAGGCAAATCTGTAATTTCAATTGTAGTCACTTTACTAGAAGAAAGATCATCTTCAACATCAGTGGCCTTATCCGCCAGCTTGATATTGATAAATGTTTCACCAGTATTGGCTTCGAATGAAGCATCATTCGCAATCGGTGCATCGTTGACAGATGAAACATCAGAAAAACTCAATGTACCTTGAGTCAGAGCTGCGACCAAACCGTCACTCACGGTGTACTGCGCGCTCGGTACGGGTCCGGTATAATTTAGCTCTGGCATAAACTCGAATGACCCATCGGCATCGATTGTTAACTCGCCAACACCTGCAATACTCAGCGTCTGACCAGCCGTACCAGTCTTGCCGTCAACGCTGAAGTCAGTTACCTTCAAATCGCTATGTTCATTGTCCACATCGGTGTCGTTTGTTAACACGTTGCCCTTCGCAAGCGTATCTTCTATCACCGGGATTGGTCCGTCATCATTCGCAACTGGTGCGTCGTTAACTGGCGCAACATTAATGAATACAGTAGCAGTGTCTGTTCCACCATTACCATCACTCACCGTATATTGGAAGCTGGCCGGTCCGGAGTAATTATTTGCTGGCTTAAACGTGATACCCGTAATGACACCATCAGTATATACTGGAGTTACACTTCCATTTTCTTCATCAGATACGCCAACGATAGACAAAGTATCACCATCGATATCGCTATCATTTGCTAATAATTGAGACGCTGTAAAGTAAATCGTATTATCTTCATTCGTATCGAACCCTTCACTAACACGAATATTATCAATGTACGCACCCAGACTATTTGACTCACCGAGTCCGGTAAAGCTCAATTGACTACTGTCAGCAGGTGTATTGAACGTGATACTAACTGTCGACCAACCGTTATTTAACGTCGCCGACAGCGATACCGTAGCACCATCATCAGACACAAAACTTAGATTACCCTCAGCATCAGAGTGAACTTGCACTGTTTGCCCTGCAAAAGTCACCTCCATATCACTATCCGCTTCAGAACCAGGACGAGGTTTGTAATCGAAAACAAGCTGATATTCAGAGTCCGGCGTGTCTAGACTTCTAGACATTGTAACGATGTTGTGAGCGTCAAGCTCTGCATGGGCTTCGCCCTCTGAAGCGGTTGAACCACCAACGTTACCAGACTGTATTTCCACGCCGTTAACTGACGTATCCCAACCATTATAGTTGTTGATAACCCCCCATGAATTACCGGTTATATCATGCCCTTCTTCGAAGGTTTCTGTGAAGATGGTGTTGTTAAAATCATCGGTTGCAACGGGACCGTCATTAGTACCATTAATAGTAATGGTTACGGTCACTGGCTCTGAATCTTCAGTGCCATCATTCGCCGTATAGGTGAAACTGTCTGTCGCTTTATCATCAACGCCTAATGATTCAA
>NZ_JBCDMC010000018.1:0-51639 GCF_042465995.1 Vibrio frigidus
AGGATGATAAATGGCAGGGAGGATGATGAATCAAAGTGGGGGATTGCGAAAGTGGGGGGTGACAAAGGCAGTAAGGAAACACTCGTTGAGACTAAGGCAAATTTCCGTCGTTCCCGTGACAACGGGAATCTGCGTATTCGTTATGAATTCAGAGCCAGATATTAGATCCCCACTTTCGTGGGGATGACGAAAGTGGGGAAGTCGCTTATCTCAAGTTACTTTGCTTCAGCAGGTAACAAGAAAATGCCCGTTGGATTAATGGTTAAGTAAGCGTGGTCTGAAATCTCAGGGTCGAATTGCGAGGAGTTTAGTTGCAATAATAACTCCTGACCATGCCAGTTAACGGCAACTTCGTACATGGAACCCATATAAACGATGCCCTTAACCTGACACTGTTGGCAAACGTCACCTTCTCCAGCCAGTAATATAGCCTCTGGTCTAACGCCGATTTGATAGTCCCCTTCAGGGAACCCATCAATTACGTCTTTGTCAGCACCAATTTCATAGCCATTGATACTAAGATGCTCACCGCTATAAGAACCATCAAAGATATTGGCGTCACCCATAAAATTCGCCATAAACATAGAGGCTGGTGAACGATACAGTTGATCCGGTGAACCTTCTTGCATGATCTCACCATCGTTCATGACGATAACGGTGTCGGATACCGCAAATGCTTCGGCTTGGTCGTGGGTTACATACAAAGAAGTAATGTTAAAACGCTGTTGAAGTTCACGAATGGTTTCACGCATACTGCGACGTAAGTTGGCATCCAAGTTACTCAAAGGCTCATCAAAAAGAAGCACTTTTGGTTTTAATACCAAAGCTCGAGCTAGAGCAACACGTTGCTGCTGACCACCAGAGATCTGGTCGACAAAGCGGCTTCCCATGTCATCTAGACCAACCAATTTTAAGGCTTCATCAACACGTTGTTTGATTTCCTTAGCTGGCAACCTAATCATTTTCAAACCATAAGCGACATTCTCGTGAAGAGACATATGCGGAAATAGCGCATAGGATTGAAACACCATACAGATATCACGATGCTGGATAGACGTATTCGTCACGTCTTCACCATCGATAAAGATCTGACCGCTGGTTGGTTTTTCTAGACCAGCAACTAAACGCAATACGGTTGTTTTACCACAGCCAGATGGGCCAAGTAGAGTAACCAGAGTGCCTTTTTCGATTTCTAGATCAAGGTTGCCAATTACCGTATTGTCTCCAAAGCGCTTACATACATTTTTTAGCACTACAAAGCTATTTTCTTTCATTTTTAAATTCTCCAAAACTTATTCTTGGTTCTTGGCTTTTGAACGGGAAATTCGGGCTTCGCCCACGAAATAATCAAAGGTCAGTATGATAGACAGCATGACAAAGATAAGCAGTGAACCATAGGCAATCGCGATACCGTATTCACCATCTTCTACACGGTTTAAGATGTAAGATGTCGCAACGCGTGTTTCAGGCGTAACAAGGAAGATGATGGCACTAACGGTTGTCATGGCTCTTACAAAACTGTAAATCAATGATGACAAGATTGCAGGGCGGAGCAACGGAATCAATATAAAGATAATCGTTTTGAACGAGTTAGCACGTAAGCTCAGCGACGCTTCATCCAGCGATTTATCTAACTGACCCAAGCCAGCCACACCAGCACGAATACCGACAGGCACATTTCGCATTACCATGGAGATAACCACAATAGCAGCGGTTCCTGTTAGGTAGATTGGTGCATCGTTGAATGCGAGGATATAAGAAACACCCGCAACCGTTCCTGGAACCGCGAAACAGAGCATTGTTGCAAATTCAATGACCTTCTTGCCACGGAAATCCTGACGTACAACGATATAAGCGATAAGCAAACCAAAGGTCGCCGTAATCGGTGCTGCAATACCAGCGTATGTCATGGTACTGATTAACGAAGGCCATGCGCCTTCACCAAAGCCCATACCAAATAGATTGATATAGTTGTCTAGCGTTAAGGAGTAATCGATTCCCCAGTTAACGGTAAAGCTACCAAATACGATACTTCCGTAAAGCAGTACGTTAAATATCATCCAACCATACAATGTAACCGAAACGAAGGTACGCAGGCTGTTCGGCAGTGGCTGAACGTCACCACGATAAGATTTACCCGATATCGTTACGTAAGAACGCTTGCCGATCCACATGTACTGAATAACGAAAATAGCCAACGAGAAGATAAGCAAGACAGCACCTAAGGTACTTGCCGAGGCATAATCTAATTGAGCGCCCGCAATGTAGAAATAGATCTGCGTCGCGAGTACGTCGAAGCTACCGCCAAGTACAAGCGGGTTACTGAAGTCAGCGAGTGACTGTACAAAGATAATCAAAAATGAGTTGGCTAAAGCAGGCTTAAGCAAAGGTAGAACAATGCCGAAGAATGTCTGATAGCGATTAGCACGAAGTGTATATGAAGCCTCTTCTAAAGAAGGGTGCAGCGATTTCATTGCACCATCTAAAATCATAAAGGACATAGGCGCAAATGCAAGAACCTGAGCCATCCAAATACCGGTAAAACCATACAACCAATTGGTATTTTGGAAACCAAACCAATCTACCATTAATTCGGTGACATAACCTGAGCGGCCAAGCATTAAGGTTACCCCTAAGCCAACAACAAATGGAGGTGTAACGATTGGTAGAATAGAGAAAATACGGGTTATAAAGGCAGATTTTTCTGCTATACGAGTAGAGTAGATAGCGAAAATCAAGCCAAAGAAGGTGGCCGTAATACCAACGGAAGACCCCAAGAATAAAGAGTTAAGAATGATTTGAACGATCTGCTTTTGCGACAAAATTTCAAGAAACTGCCACGCAACAAAGTTGCCCATGTCGTCTTGAAACATCGGCACAAAGATAGCGATACTCGGGAAGAGAATAAACGCAGAGATCAAGCCAATGATGGAGACCAAAGAACCGATAACAAAGGCGTCGCCACCCATAAACTCTAATCGAGCCATGGCGAGTGTCATTACGCTGCCAAGTGCAGCAAAAAGGAAAATGGTGGAGTAACCCAAACCGTGTCCGGTTACCGCTGAAGAAGTGATGATAAATAGGATACAAAATAACGAGTAACCAATATCGAACTTATGGCGGGTTAGGTGGTATTTGTTTAAAGCGTGTTTAGGGCGAATTAGAAGCACTAAGGGCAAGCTAAACCAAAGCCATGCAATGTTTCTGCTGCTCCATCCCATCGCTTCAAAAAATTCATCTGAAGTAGAGTCGAGTACCCCATAATCAAGCGAAAATGTAGGTAAAAGCACGAAAGCGGCGACGATAGACAATATCCAATAGAAGATGTAGTCACGGTGCGGCTTCTCTTCAAAATGATTTTTCAAGTCTGACTCTGCTGCTAATTGAGACATGATATTTCCAACCGAAAATTAGTGAATAAGAGACCTAAGGGCTGATGTTTTCAGCCCTTATAAATAAAATTTTAGAGAGTTGAGCAACGCGGATGCGCTGCTCATATTAGGACAGCTTATTCGCCCATTTTAACGACGTTTACCCACTTCTTGATTAGGCGTTTACGTGTATCAGACGCACCGTAAGTGTTCATGTCGTAGTTGATAAGATCCAATTTCTTAGGGTCAAGCGCATAAGGAGATTGTTCTGCGTCAACATTCGTTAAGATTTGGAAAGACTTACCTTTTTGCCATGCAAGTTGCTGGCCTTCTTTAGACAGTACCCAATCGATGAATAATTTGGCGTTCTCTTCGTTACGAGCGCCTTTAATCATACTCACACCACCAATTTCATAACCGGTACCCTCACAAGGAGAGATAAGCTCTAAAGGTGCACCTTGCGATTGCTCTAGAGAGTAATCGTGAAGGAAGCCGATACCAATAGCGATTTCGCCACGAGCTGAGTTACGAGAAGGAGTCACACCAGATTTGGTATATTGAGAGATGTTTTTGTCTAAGCTTTTGAAGTATTCAAATGCTTTATCTTCACCCCAAAGCTGGATAAAAGTGGCGAGTGCAGTATAAGCAGTACCAGAACTTTGTGGGTCAGCAATCTGAATTTCATCTTTGTATTCTGGTTTAGTCAAATCTTCCCAACAGCGTGGAATGGCTATTCCTTTTTCAGCTAGGCGTTCTGTGTTTACACCGAAACCTAAAATACCCATGTAAACGGCAGAAGAGTAGTTACCTTTGCGTTTTGCAGGGTCTTTAAATTCTGGAATGATGTTCTCAAGTTCAGCGGATTTATACGGAGTAAGTAGATCCATTTCACCTGCTTGAGATTGAGGATCCAACGTACCGCCATACCATACATCTGCTCTTGGGTTTTTACGTTCTGCTTGAATTTTGGCAAGGGTACTACCTGAACCATTTCGAACGAAAGATGTTTTCACATCATATTTCTCAGAGAATGCTTTGGTTTCGGCTTCACACATTGCGTTTGTCGCACTGCAGTAAATAACCAAACGACCTTCAGCCATAACTTGCGGAGCAGCAAGCGCAGTAGAACCTAAGATACAAGCGGCTAAGAGATGGCGTTTAATATTACCTTTCATCTTTGTTTCCTCTTTTATTGTATTCACTCAGCAACGGAAGCGTTTGCTTTGTTAACCGAGCGTCAGTCACTTCTTTGTGACAACTTTTATTATGTAGAGACCCGGAATAATAAACGGGGCTACATATTATGTAGGTGTACGACTTGTGCCTAGGCAATGATACGTTGCCAAATACACAACTCTTTTTGGGTACACTGCAATACTAAAAAAAGAACAAACAAATAGAGTGAGACAGGTTTTTAGCCAACTAGGAATTTTTCCTAGTTTTAGGCTGCTTATGTAAGTATTGAGACGGAGTTCACAGTTAAACGCTATTGGTTTCAACGGTTCTCTGTTGTGCCCGTAAGAATGGAATCAACAACATACCAACTGCGGCGGCCGCAAATGTGACCACCGTAAAGAATCCTTCCCACTGAAATTGTTCAATGACAATGGAAAGTGGATACCCTGCCAGCGCGGCACCTAGGTAACCGAACAGGCCAACAAACCCCGTGGCTGTCCCGGCTAGGTTTTTGTGAGAGCACTCGGCGGCGGCCATACCAATCATCATTTGTGGGCCAAAGATAAAGAACCCGATAGAGAATAAGCAACCAGAGAGCACATAGATATTATTGATAGGGGTTAGCCATAACGCAGCAACCGAGATAAAAATGCCTAAGGCGAAAATGAGATTCATCGGCGCTCGATTGCCGTGGAAAAATTTATCGGATCCCCAACCGCCGAGTAATGATCCTAAAAAACCACCCACTTCAAACATGGAAACGGCCGTATTGGCGGTGAGTAAATCGACGTGATGCCGTTCGACCAAATATAAACTGCCCCAGTCATTGACCGCAATTCTGACGATGTATACCAATAGATAAGAGCTACACAGCAACCAGATGTACTTATTGCCTAACACGTAGGTTTTAATAATGGTTTTAAACGGTAGATTTTTCCCTTCCTCTTCCTGCTGCTTTTCTAGCGGATCATCGCGCCAGTCTCCGACCGTAGGCAAGCCGAGCGTGGTGGGTTTGTCTTGCATGCGAAAAGATAGGATTAACCCGACTACAATAGCGATGATTCCGGGCACAATAAATCCATAGCGCCAGCCCCAGGTGATGGCAATAAAACCTATTAAAATAGGCAGCAATGCGCCACTTACGTTGATACAGGTATTCCACAGCGACCACCAGAACCCCCTTTCAGAGCGAGAGTACCATGTTGTAAGCAGCTTAGCGCACGCGGGCCAGCCCCAGCTTTGGAAAAACGCGTTGAGCATCCATAAGATAACCATAACCGTGAGTGACGAACTCAAGCCAAATAAAATATTGATCACACCAGAGGCTATCAAGCCGAAACCCATAAAATAACGAGGGTTTGATTGGTCACTGATCATTCCTGACAGAAATTTGGATGTGCCATAGGTGATGTAATAGACAGTGGCAATCATTCCGATATCCGAAGGCTCCCAACCTAGATCAGTGAGCATCACAGGCATGCTAAAATTCAAACTCTTACGCGTAAAATAAAAAACACCGTAGCCAACATACATGGACAGCATCAAATGCAATCGCCAATACTTGTAAGTAGAATCGATAGTCCGTTTATCTGTTATCAGCGTTGCGGGTTGTTTTTGAGACAACATGCCAAACATGAAGTGAATCCTTGAGTGTTGAAATGGGTGATGAGTTTATGATGTTGGTTCATTCTGTTTCTTTGTGGGCAGATTAACCAATACCCGAGTACCGAGTTCTCCGTCGATGGTTAAGCTTCCGCCAAGCGCGGTGACACGTTCTTGCAGCCCTTTTAAGCCCGTCCCTTTCGTTCGCCAGTTCGCAGGCAAGCCAATGCCGTTATCTCTGTATTCCATGCTAAATAGAGAGCCGGGTAAAAACGTAAGGTTCACTTCTGTCGCTTGAGAGTGCTTGGTTGCGTTGTTGATGAGCTCTTGCACAATGCGATAGATAGTCACGGAGGTGACCTCATCGAGTTGTTCAGTATCAAACCCAATATTCAATCTAAAATCGACGCTGCGCTCCGAGAACTTCATTTCATTGGCGAGTTGTTGCAGTGCACTTTCTAATCCGAGTTCATCGAGTATGTGTGGTCTCAATTGAGACAGCAAATGACGGGTCGCACTGTGGACCTTAAAAGCCAGATCGTTGATCGCCGTGGCAATCTGTCTTGTGTTGTCTTCTTTCGCTGTTCTATTTGCAAGGGTTGCTTGTATTTGAATCGCGGTAATGTTCTGGCCTATTTCGTCATGCAGCTCACGCGCAACCGACTTGCGAATATCCTCTTCGACATGTACCAACTGGCGAGCGAGTTCTTGTTTTACTGACAATTCATGCGCGAGTTCGTGGATGACCCTTTTGAGCTTCTCGGATAGAAGATACTGGCGGCTAATAGCAATACCCAACCCTAAGCCAACGAGTGCCTGAGTGGTCAAAAAAAGCTGCATCTCTTCGTATGTAGCAAATGATCCCATCACTTTCTTCGCCATGGTGAGCAAGATACTGTTCATCACCGCCGAAAGCACGCCACCCTGCCAACCGTATCGGTAAGCCATAAAAATATTTGGCAGCAGAACAATGATCAAAAGCAGTGACGCCATCTGTTGTTTAAAACTCAATTCAGCGATTAGGCCGATACAGAAAAACAGAGACATCCACAAGAACGCAGACGGCCTTAATGTGACTTCTTTATGGACGAGAGTAGGGGAGAGCGGAACCCAAACCTTTCGGTTTAAATAGTCATGCAACAGGTAAAAGAACGGCGCAAGGATAATACCACCGGTCAGTGAGGCAATTGTGGTGCTGTACATAAGGTTGAGGGATAGACCCAGCGGTTTGCTCAACAATAGAATTGCGCAGGCCTGCAAAAATGCATTGATGATGATAACAACCAACAAACCAAGCAGTTGTTGCCAATAGGTTTCTAATCGCTTCCACCAAGCCTGAATAGGGCGTATTAATGCACCACTTATAAAGGGCGCAAGGAGCAATAAAAAGTCGGATTGATTAAGTTCTAATACTTGAACAATTCCAACGGTAATACATAATTCACTGAATAGGATGACCCACCAATACTTGATAGGCATTATTAATAATACTGCCAGCCTTAAGCCAACGGGCAGAAAAAGCCCCGCAGTATGAATATCCGTTACCAGATAGCCACTAATACTCCACAAGCAGAACCAAGTAACACTATAGATTACGAAGGTAAATATGCTGGCAAATGTGTGGCTACCAATGTGTTCTATTGAACTCCTCATTCTGGCAAGAGTTTATTTCTAATCGCAAATCGGATTAGGTCAACGTTATTAGAAAGAGAGAGCTTGCTTAGAATGTTCGCCCGATGTACATGCACCGTTTTATGGCTCAACGAAAGGTCGAAGGCGACCTCTTTGACATCCCTTCCTTGTATAAGGTGTTCAAAGATCTCTTTTTCTCGCTTGGTCAGCTCATTCAGTGCGGAGGATGGAGCACCAGCGTTGCTCAGATTGAACAGAGCATCAGCACACAGATAGCGATCGCCATTTGAGACGGTACGAATAGCGGTAACCAGCTCCCCTGGTCCGCAACGCTTAGATAAGTAACCCAATGCACCAGCCTCAATTGCTTTGCTTACAAACGAGGCAGAATCATAGATGCTTAGCACAATCGCTTTGAGTTCAGGGTTAATGTGTTTTAAACGAGCAAGCAGAGACAATCCACTTTCATCAGGCATAGAGATATCAATTACCGCAACATCTAAATGCGCGATCAAAGGTAGGGCATTAAATGCCTCTTTAGCTGAGCTATATTCGCCAACAACCGTGATGTCAGATTCGACACTCAACAACTGGGTAAAGCCTGATCGCACCATGACATGATCATCAACTAGAGCAACAGATATCATAATTATCATCCTTTTATTATTGCGGATACTCGCAAAAGCAATCAACATGATCAAAATTGATGGCGTGAGGTGTGATGGAGTCGATGATTAATTATAGAACTTGTCGCGATAGGATCATAAATTCCGTTATTCCGTTATTCCGTTATTCCGTCATTGAGGCGTTGGCTTGGAATCATATAGGTAAACGAATCTGTCTTTCTACTGAATATCCCGAGTTTGGCATAAATAGAGGTAGGTAAAGGTTGTTTTATAGGCAATTGGCTCGATAGGCGCTGTTTTTAGTGTTTTTCCACTTGACCAAACCTCTAAGAATCATTAAATTAGCGCCTCGTTGTTAACGCAGCGACAAAAATTCGGTGAGTTGTCCGAGTGGCTGAAGGAGCTCGCCTGGAAAGCGTGTATACGGCAACGTATCGAGAGTTCGAATCTCTCACTCACCGCCACATCAAAAACCCTAGCAGAAATGCTGGGGTTTTCTCGTTTTAGGTCAGTGGGTTAAGGTGTACAAAGTAAGCCTAAGGAGATTCTCCTCGTTAAGTTTGCTCTGATTTATTACCTTAATATCAATGGCTTTTACGATGTTTCAAATAAAAAATGTGACATATTGTTATGTCAGTATTATATAGTGAGAAAAGGATTATAATTCACCAATAATCACGTCACCAATCGCTATTAGTCTATAGCTCATAACACGTTCTAAGTAGGTATAATGTCAAGTTTATTTGGGGTAATAATTTTTGCGACTATTGGCGCATTGGGCAATGCGATGTTCGCAGCAGGGCAAAAAAAAGTAGTCATAGAAGAAGGGCCATTGTCATATATGGTTCTAACCTCACTTATTTGTGTGATATTAGCCGTGGTTATAGCGCCATTTATTGGTAGTAGCCGATATGATGTAGTCTTTAAAGAAAATTGGCAGTGGGTGCTCATTGGTGGGATAGGGCTCTTTTTTACATACCTTGGCTTTTACCTTCTGTATTCTCGTTATGGCACTTCTAGTTACGTGGTGTATGCCGTTTTATCAATATTAACCACATCGTTGATTGTAGGGTTGTTCTTGTTCAAAGAGACATTTAACTCTTACCATTGGGCTGCGTTTGCTTTTGCTCTATTAACCGTGGTTCTTTTTTCGTTAGGCAATAAACAGAAAGCTGATGCAGAAGCGTTGCAGGTTGAAATGACGGAAGCCAACGTCGTTCAAGTTATTTGTAGCGAAGATCCGTGTAAGATTTCTGAAAACGGATAATAAAAAATTTCTTGATATAAAGGTAGGCAAAGCAGGTTTTAGTCTTTGAATTGACTTTCATTGGATAGAGAAAAATATAGTCATACGAATCAAAACTTAATAAATTTGCGTTGACTCATTCTAAGAATCGAGTCTCTGTTCCCCACAGTAACATTGGTTGTTGTTCGTAAAACCCTAACAGAAATTCAGGGATTTTCTCGTTTTAGGTCAGTGAGTTAAGGAGTCACAGTAGCTTAACCTATTGACTCGCTTTTTTGTATGCGCTTTAAATGGTTAAGGTGTACAAAGTAAGCCTAATGAGGTTCTCCTCGTAACCTATTTACTTGTAAAGCCTTGTTCGGCCGGCTTATGAGTGAAGAGTCGGTGGCGATTAATCGATCGGCTATCTCGGAATTAAGAACGGTTCCCGAATTAGCACAGACGTTAACAAAGGTGGGTCGCGATGCCACTATACCTGTATTTATACGTTTTTTAGAGCATCAACATGAGATTAGAGAACTCACGTTCAGTTCATCTACACAGGCCGTAGAAGACTTCCTCGGTTTGTTAGTGGGTGATCTAAGTGTTAGACGTTTTCTTGGTGTGATTGGTCAACTGAGTGACGATGACATTGGTTCGTTCAAATACATTTCAAACTCATGTATAGGTATGGGTTTGCTGTATAAATACCCTTGATAAACCAAGCAGCCTTCCCTTTCTAAAGTGGTTCTTTGCTCTAGTGTTTCTACACCCTCGGCGATGGCGTTAAGCCCCAAAGCTTCAGACATAGAAATAATGGTTTTCACTATGGATTGGTCGCTCGCGTCGGACTCGACATCTTTAACAAAAGACTGGTCAATTTTTAATTGACTCAGAGGGAGCTTTTTGAGGTATTTAAGAGAAGAGTACCCTGTACCGAAATCATCGAGAGAGAAATTAACACCAAGCTCTCTAAGCTCGTTCATATGGGAAATCGTCCGTTTCATGTCATCGATGAGCATACTTTCAGTTAACTCTAACCTCAGCTTTCCATTTATTATATTATGCTCGCTCAATAACTTGCGGACCATTGCGACAAAATCAGATTGACGAAATTGTTTATAACTAACGTTGACGGAGAGCGTGAGATGCTGGGTTTCTTTGCGTTGCTGCCAATGATTCAACTGCTCACAAGCGGTTTTTAATACCCATTCCCCAATTGGAATGATCAATCCAGTCTTCTCTGCTATGGGGATGAATTGGTTCGGTCCTACTACGCCTTTTTCAGGGTGCATCCAGCGAATAAGCGCTTCTGCACCTATGGTTTGATTAGACTGGTTAACTTGAGGTTGATAGAAAAGTTCAAACTGTTGCTCAATAATTGCAATACGTAATTCATTTTCAAGATTAAACTGAGCCGCGACCTCTTTTTGCATCTCTGGGTCAAAAAAACAGGCCGTATTTTTACCTGAGTGCTTCGCTTGGTACATGGCTATATCCGCTTGTTTTATTAACTCTGACTCCGAGTGCGAATCATCATTAAACAACACGATGCCGATACTTACACTGCTGCTGTATTGATGTTGTTGAAGTGAGTAGGAACGAGCAAGCGTTTCGAGTAGATTGTTCACTATATGTTCAGCTTGCGCTTTGGCAGCGATAGTAGAAGCATCTAATTGCGGCAATAAAATCACAAATTCATCACCACCGAAACGTGCCAAAGTATCGTCGACACGCAGGCATTGACGAATACGAGATGCCGCTTCCTTGAGAAGTCTATCGCCATATTCATGCCCATGGGTGTCATTTATTGTTTTAAAGTCATCAATGTCTAAAAACAGTAAGGCATGATTGTGATTGCGGCGGTTGCAGGTCGCAATCGTTTGGCGGAGTCTATTGAACAATAAAATACGGTTTGGTAAACCGGTTAAAGCGTCATGATGCGCTTGTTGAAGCAATTCTCTTTTATTCTGTTTTTCTGATCTGGAGATTGAACGAATGAGCAAAAATAACACGATGTTATAGAGGGAAAATATAGCGAGACTGGCAAGAAATCGATGAGTAAAAATACTGACGATATATTGCTTGTCCATTTTGGAAACAAACCAGAATTCAAGGTATGGGTCATAATGGGCGACGACTTGAAACGTTTTCCCAGATTCCAGAAGGTCATAATCAAAAATACTGAAATACTGTTCATTGTCGGTATGTTGCTTTAGAGACGAATAATACCGGTCACTGACCGGTATTGTATAATCCACGTGCTCACTGTCCGTGCTAAATTGAAGATACTTATCACGTCGTACGATTTCCACTTGATGATAAGGTTTTAAATCGGTATGACCACCAAAGATAGGGGTGTTGTCTAATTTGATGCCAGCCGTCATAACTGCGATAGCGGGAGATGCCTCACGCGGTAAGAAAATGGCCTTGCGGATAGGCATGGCAAACGTGTGGTTTCCCAGTGCTTTTATCGTATAAGTTGGCCCAGTATTGATCTTACGGCTTTCTCTGGCGTCGATAAATGAATCTCTAGTTTGCTCGAGTTGCATCAGGTTTGGCACTTTTCTCAAGTCAAAGTTAGAGCTTGTCACCAAAGGCCGTCCGTCATAGGCAGCTAAACCTAAACCCAAAAAGGCGGGATAAGACTTCATTGTGTTATCAAGAACAGAGTCGTGAATGGGGCGCTTTGGTAATTGATGTTGAGTGATAAGATGAACCCCGAGAATATCGAGCAATGATTCCTGTGACTCGAAAAATGCCTTAACTGAATTACCAAAAAGTTCAACATGTGTTCGTTGTTTATTTAGTACAATCTGCTTACTGGAAGTCCAATTATAATAGGTCACGCCAGAAAACATCACGAATGATGTGATGAAAATGATAAAGAATATCGTCCAGATATTCTTTAGGCGTGTCATTTTGTTCATACAGTTACGTTACTCATTGCTAATAGTATGCCTTTGTCTATCTCGGGTTATTGGGTGCCTTTATTCATCTGACACGTAAAGGTGATAATTTCTAGTGTGTTGAATGTGCATTGATGAGACTAGATTCTAACTATCTGTTGATCGTAAAGAAAGAGCTTTCATTCATGCTATTGATGTATCACATGGTTTATATGTGCTAGAGGCAATATCAAAGCGCTTTATTTATGGATAGGTTCTGTATTTTTTGAGTAAATGATTTTAATTGCTCTATATTGATATCTTTGGGGAATGACAAAACGCTTTTTTATATTCTCTTGGGCTAGTACCAACACAATTTCTGAATCGTTGACGAAAGTTCGTAGTTGAACCCAATCCAGATTTTACCGCAATTTGTTCGAAGCTTAATGTTGTGGTCTCCAATAGACGCTGAGCATATTTTACTCGAGCACTGTTCAGCCATACTGTCGGGCTTAACCCCAATTCATTTTTGAATTTTCGATTGAAGGTTCTTGTCGTCATGAATACTCGATTCGCCATATCTTCAATAGATATACTGTCACCCAAATTTGATTCCAACCAATAGAGCAGAGCATTAATTGGCCCCTTACCAGAATCATTATGACTGTGATTAATAAATTGTTTTTGTCCACCTTCTCTGTGCATCTGAACGGCTGATATTTTTGCTAAGTCGTTTGAAACATAATTGCCTAAATCAAGGCCAACCACATACAAACACAAATCTAAACCTGCAATGGCACCTGCGGAAGTCAAAATCTGGCCGTTATCGATGTACAGAACCTCTGGATGTAAAGAAGGCATGGTGAAGTTAATAAAAGAGCAAGTGGTAAGCAAACCAGATAGTTATATGTCTACTATGGTGGAACTCGGGTTCTTAAATAAGGTCACTAATAATAAGCTGCGTTAAGCGTGACAATCGGGTAGGAGAACGTAGTGAGTGGATTGTCTAATTTGCATTGAGAGTGGTTGGTTTTGTTTGTACCAGTCTATAATCCTTGAAAGCATGCGTGTAAATAAACAGATAGAACCGAAGTAAAGTAAGAAAATACCTCAGGATAAAACGGGTGTGTTTATTCTTAATACCGTGCATAAGTCTTAACTTACCTAGGGGGGTTACGTGCTGTATTTTTCTCTGATTTTGATTGGATTACTGGGGTATCTCGCACAGACCACCGGACTTTGTATGGTTAGAGGTGTCCAAGAAGCACGTGATGGAAAACCCACGCTTTTGTTGGCTATTGTGTTCAGCGGAACATTGTCATGGCTTTCCATTGATCTTACCTACTTTGTTACTCAGCCAAGCCATTTAATAACTTACCTTCCCACGTGGCATTTTGTCGTAGGCGGCTTTTTGTTTGGCTTAGGGGCAGCGTTGAATCTCGGTTGTGGTGTGTCCACAATTAGTCGTTTGGCCCGTGGGCAGTTAGTGATGCTGGCAACGGTTACTGGTTGGCTAGTGGCATGGATAGTCTTTGTGAAATTAATGATTGATGTTAAACCCAGCAGTTACGAGACACCCATGAAGGTTCATTATGGTGTATTAATTGGGGGCTCAATACTGCTTGCATTCATTATTTTAAGGTTGAACACAGGTAGTAGAAAATTGTGGTTGTCCATGCTGGGTATCGGTTTAATGGCAGGTTGCCTTTTTGTTTTTGAGCCTCGTTGGACCCCAAGTGACTTGCTGAAAGATATCGGTCTTTCTGTCTGGAATAACACTGAAAACACATGGCCAAGCAGTGAACGTTTTATGCTGATTACCTTTTTGATTTTGGGAATGCTAACGGCGGCGCTACTCACGAGATCATTCAAATTTGAACCTGGAACATTTAAGCGTTACCTAGAACATTTTGGTGCTGGCAGTTTGATGGGGTTTGGTGCGGTTTTAGCCAGTGGTGGGAATGACACTCAACTATTAGTCGCGCTACCATCTCTGTCACCAGCAGGCGCAGTGGCGGTGCTCTCTATCATTGTGGGTATCTATATCGGAACTTTATTGAGACGTTAAGTTCCCGCTTGTATGCTTAGTAAAGGCCATTATTAAGCATACAAGTGATAAGCGTATAAGTTCATCTTGATTGGTCTGCATAGTGAACTCTATGTTGGATAGATAGTGATTTAGCTAAGTATAAGCCTGAAACGAAATAGCTTGATTACACCAATCATATGAGGAGATTAAGAACCTAAACTCATAAATTATTCGATGCCACGCTTTTCTCGTTCTTGCTATAAGAATAATAGGTTATGCTAGTCCTATTGGCTTGAGGTATGGAATTCTAATGAAAAAAGAGCAGATAGTTCAGTTAGATGAGATAACTAAAGAGTTTATTGATGGCGACCAACGTCATAGAGTCTTAGATAAACTTGGGCTAACCCTCTTTCGTGGCGATACCGTTGCACTTACTGGTGCCAGTGGGAGCGGAAAAAGTACCTTGCTCAACGTTATAGCGGGATTCGAACCACCCAGTTCCGGGCAACTGGCACTTCTAGGAAACTATACTCAACATTGGCCAGACAGACGCTGGAGTCGGTTTCGCCATCAAAATTTGGGTGTTGTATTTCAGCAGTTAAATCTTCTTACGCCTTTGAACGTCGCCGATAACATCGCGTTTCCTCTGCAACTCAATAACCTTAAATGGAATGACTGGTGTGATCATCTAACGGACCGATTGGGTCTAAAAACCTTACTGGGTCGTCATGTTGAGAATCTGTCGGGGGGCCAACAGCAGCGTGTCGCGATCGCCAGAGCACTCGCACATAAACCGGAGTTATTGCTTGCAGATGAACCAACCGGCAATTTAGATCAAACGGCTAGCGTAGAGGTGATGGAGCTTCTGTGTGAATTAGCGGCAGAGAACAACACGAGCATATTATTGGTGACGCATAGCCAGACGTGCGCGGGTTTCATGAACCGTCACTGGCATCTAGAGCAGGGTAATATCCATGAGTAGCCATTCTGGCGGTCATTCATTCTTAAAAAAGACAATGCCCAAGAATGCTTTGCTTACAAAGACCAAGCTTTGCTTGCAGATCTTCTTAGCACACTACAAAAAAGCGCCGCTTCAGGCGGGCGCAATTATCATAGGTATTGTTCTTGCGGTTACCCTGCTTACCGGGGTTAGGGCGATCAATGAAAACGCCAAACGCAGTTACAGTGCCGTATCCGAACAACTAAGTCAGCAGGCCAAATGGTTTATTACACCCAACATAGGACAACCGTTGCTTGATGATGCTATCTATTTCGATCTCAGAAATGCTGGATTTAGTCAGAGCTTGGCGGTTATAGAAGGATCATTGCTCGATGGCTTCGGTAACCGTTGGCAGGTTCAAGGCAGTGATCTAGTTGCGGCCTTAACCGCACTGAATAAAGACAACAGTGGCGCTGACAACAATAACCGCCTATCGCTGTTTGATAATCGTCTTCCAGTCACCGATATGTTGGCGGGCAAACCGATTGTGTTAATGAGTCGAAAGCAGGCAGAAACGTTAGCCGAAGACACTGAAATCATGCTGGCAGGACAAAAGCTTAAGGTAGTAAGCTTGAGTGAAAGCTTTAGCTTAGGCAACCGTATTTTGATGGATATCTCCTTGGCTCAACGGCTACTCACTCGCCCCGAAAAACTGAGCTATATCGCACTTTTTAACTACGATGAGCAAGACCATGAGCCGTTGATTCAACTGGTGGGTGACAGAGCGGTACTAAGTCAGAGCGACGAAGGCGAAAATCTTACGGCGCTTACAGAGAGTTTTCACCTCAACCTAACCGCAATGAGTATGCTCGCGTTTATCGTGGGTCTGTTTATTGCCTATAACGGTGTACGTTACAGCCTGTTAAAAAGACAGCGACTCTTCATTCAGTTGCAGCAAATTGGCATGCCTAAGGTGCCGTTACTTTTGGCGCTTTGTTTAGAACTATTTGGTTTGATTTTAGTCGGTTCTGTTATTGGGTTTACGTTAGGGCTTCAGCTTAGTCATTGGCTTCACCCTATGGTTTCAGTCACGCTTGAGCAGTTGTACAACGCAAGGATATTGCCGGGTGTTTGGAGCTGGAGCTGGTTGTGGCAGGCGATGTTGCTTACGATGGTGTCCACAATCCTTGCCTGCAGTTCACTCTTCTCTCAGCTTTTACATCAACCGTTGGCAAGAAGTGTGGGGCAATACAGTCAACAGACAAATGCTTACCGAATACACCGAATCCAGTTCACTGTTGCGATCATATTGGTTGCGCTTTCCGCTATCTTGATGCCTTTCAGTGACGATTATCAGCAGACTATGGCGCTTCTTGGGCTGGTTATTATCGCGATCCCGCTTTCTCTGCCTTTGTCATTATCGGTACTGGTGAATCTGATTGCCAAGTTTACCCGAAAAGGGCTTATTGGCTATCAGCTTGCAGAAACAAAGGAGCTGATTTCACCTCTATCGTTGGCGATGATGGCAATGCTTCTGGCGCTTACCGCAAACATTTCCATGAATACGTTGGTGGGCAGTTTTGAATCGACGCTGACGAATTGGCTGAATGTTCGGTTACACGCTGATCTTTATGTGCGCCCTGCTGAATCTCGGATAAGTGAGGTAGAACAGTTCCTGCATAAACAACCTGACGTTAGAGCGGTGTATAAGCAGTATTACCAAAAAAGTCAGTACGGTGGTCTACCCATTATATTGGGAACCAAGGATTCGGAAACCATGAAAAAGACGGCCATTTTTAAAGATTCAGCAACCGACGTATGGGCGCAATTTTCTGATCGCAAGACGGTCATTATCAGCGAACCAATGGCGATTAGACTAAAGCTATCGTTGGGGGACCGCATCGAATTAGATGCGATTCCAGAACGGTTATTTATTATAGGCGGAATATTCTACGATTACGGGAATCCTTATGGTGAGGTACTGATCCCACAAACACTTTGGAATCAGCTTGGTTTCTCAACCGTGCCCGCTGGGATAGGGGTTGGTTTCGATGGGGACCCGGATACACTTCGGGAACGGCTGAAGGGACATCTTGGTATTTCAGATGCGCTGATGTATGACCAACAACAGATCAAGCAACGGGCGATTTCGATATTCAATAAGACGTTCTCCATTACAAGGGTGTTAAATAGTCTGACTTTGTTAGTCGCATCCGTCGGTTTGTTTAGCGCTTGTTTCATGCTTACTCAGGCCAGAGTTGCACCAATCGCACGCTTATACAGCTTGGGGGTCAGTCAGCGACGCCTGACCTTTATGGTGATCAGTCAGATGCTGAGTATTGTTTTACTGACTTGTCTGGTTGCCTTGCCTACTGGAGCGATGTTGGGGTATCTGCTGATAAACAAAGTCACACTGCAAGCCTTTGGCTGGAGTATCGCCATGCTGTGGGATTGGCAGGCCTATTTTGAAGTGGTGTTTATTGCGCTGTTCGCCAGCTTACTGGCGGTCGCCTTACCGATTTACCTGCAAACAAAACGGCCACTTATCTCTAGCCTTCAGAGTGAGGTGATATGATGCGTTCAAGATTTTTACATTCTTCTAGCTCGTTTGCCTCATTGGCCACGATCTCGGTCTTGATATTGATATCGATATTGGCCGGTTGCTCTGATTCTGAGGCAGAGAAGTCGATGGGTAATATACTTGGTGATACCTCCGCCAGTTATTCCGAAGTGCGTCCTGATACCCGAATAGTGTTCCCTTCAGATCATCTCTCTCACCCCTCGTTCCGTCAGGAATGGTGGTATCTAACTGCAAACCTGAAAACAGAAACAGGAAAGCCCATAGGGATACAGTGGACTCAGTTCCGGATGGCGATGTCAGCTGATATTGGGCAGCCAGAACAGTCAGAAGGGTGGGCAACCAATCAGCTTTATCTGGCACATACCGCAGTGACGACTGAAGAGGTGCACCTGGCCAATGAAAAATGGTCGCGGGCGCACCCTAAATTTGCCGCGGTAACCGCAAACCCTCTCACGATTAAATTGGATAACTGGAAATGGCAGGCGAAAGGGGATGACCTGTTTCCTGCGTTGTTAACGGTTGAAAGTGACCGCTTTAATTATCAATTATCATTGACCAGTCATCTTCCATTGCAGCGACAAGGGGAGAATGGTTTTAGCCGAAAAAGTGCTGATGGAAAAGTGGCTTCTCATTATTACAGCCAACCATTTATTGAAGTGGAAGGTGAGATCGAACTTGATGGAGAGCGAATATTAGTAACCGGAACAGCATGGCTTGATAGAGAGTGGAGCTCGCAGTTTTTGACGGGCTCGCAGCAAGGTTGGGATTGGTTTGCACTACGCCTGAATGATGGCTCAACATTGATGCTATTTCAGCTAAGGGAAAACAATGGAGAACAACCGGGTTTCTACAGTGCGAGGAGAATGTATCCTGATGGTCGCGGTGAAAATATCGCTTCTTCTGAAATTACCATGATGCCTTCAGAGTTTCATCAGATTGATGAAGGACGTTACCCAGTCGCTTGGAATATCATTATCCCAAATCAAAGGATCGATCTGAACGTTAGAGCGCTTAACATGGAGGCCAAAATGCCTCTTAGTATTCCCTATTGGGAAGGGCCAGTCTTTTTTAACGGTAGTCACTCTGGTGAAGGTTATATGGAATTGACTGGATACTGATTTGCGATTAGCTTGGTAGAACTGAAAAATAGGCGTTTGCTGTCGGACATTTTATTGATTCAGTGCATCTTTTGTCACACATGCTTTGGTTAGAGTAGCCCTATATTTCCTTTCAGTATAGAAGAAGAAACATGACTCAAGTGAACCAAGATCGTTTAGTTAATCACTTCCTAGATATCGTTCAAATCGACAGTGAATCAAAAAATGAAAAAGCGATAGCAGAAACACTAGCAGAACAGCTAGATGGCCTAGGTTTCTCTGTTACCAAATTACCTGTTCCAGAGCACATATCTAATGGTTTTAACATTTATGCTCGTTTAAATGGTGAGTTAGAGGGCAGCATTGTATTCAGTTCGCACATGGACACAGTGATTCCGGGTAATGGCATTGAACCTATTATCGAAGATGGTGTAATCCGGTCTAAAGGCAACACGGTTCTTGGTGGGGACGATAAGTCAGGCATTGCGGCTGTGATGGAATCCGTACGTGTTATCAAAGAAAATAACCTAGCACACAAAACCATTGAGCTCGCCTTTACAGTGTATGAAGAAGGCGGCTTAAATGGGTCTAAAAACTACGACATGAATTACATTCAATCAAGTCACGCAATTGTATTAGATTCAGGTGGCCCAATAGGCAGTATCGTTACTTCGGCCCCAGGCCAACAAAACCTAAAAGTGTCGATTACGGGTCGTCCTGCACACGCAGGTTTAGCACCAGAAGAAGGCATCAATGCCCTAACGGTTGCGGCAGATGCAATTACACATATGGCGCTGGCACGTATTGATGAAGAAACGACAGCAAACATCGGTGTTGTACGTGGTGGTCAAGCGACCAACATTGTTATGCCTGATCTGTATATCGAAGGGGAGGCGCGTTCCCTTAATGATGTGAAACTCGCGAAACAAGTTGAGCACATGGAATCAACGTTTAGGGCGGCGGCAGAAAAACATGAAGCCCAAATCGATATTATTTCAACTCGTGCTTACAATGCCTATAAGATTGCGGACGAAAACCCACACGTAGCTGGTATCAAAGAAGCATTTGAAAGCATTAATATCCGCTCATTTACCAAGTCTACGGGGGGTGGCTCTGATGCAAACATATTCAATGAAAAAGGCTTAACCACCGTCAACCTTTCTACCGGTATGGCTAAAGTACATACGACAGAAGAGCACATAAAGGTGTCCGATATGGTTGATATTACGCGTTTCTTAACGGCGTATCTAACTCGTTAATTAAGCCGCTCTTACGTTATAAATATGTCTTTTCTCAACATATGTTTATGTTGTAATATTAAAACCAGTGAGATGTTCCACTGGTTTTTGTTTATATCACGCTAAGTATTTTATTTAAAAACATGGATATATCTCCGTAGACAAAATATGATCAAACCTCAATAACGTCTTCCCTGTCCAGAATTTGTCTCCCCCAACATATTCAATAAGCGAAATCGTTAGTATAATTAAAAAATCCTATGAATAGTTTGGTTGTCTCTATGGAAAATGATCAGCATTTACCCGTGCAGGTTAATAATTTACGGCTTGAACTCACTTCCGTTCAAGACACCAATGAGCAGTTAGCTTATGAATTGGGAAAAAGTAACCAACGTTTTATATTGGCTATGCGCGGAGCAAATGAGGGGGGGGGGGTGGAATATGAAGAAGATGAACTAGAAGGCAACTTATCTACGTGGAAATCTTTGGTTTACCCTGATGAGAAGAGGTCGGTATTAATGGCACACTCTCTGGAGTACAACGTTGTTGCCGAAGGGGTAGAGTATGTTGAACCGTTAAATTTACTGAAGAAACTTGGTTGCGATTTAGCGCAAGGTTACTTAGTTAGTCAGCGTTAAAACCAGAAGCTGTTTTTAAGTTGTTTTAATCGCCATTCGTTGTAAAATACGTTGTCGTTTCGCGGTGGCCGATCTTCAAAGTATTATACGCCTCAAATCATTCCTTATATCACCCATTACTACCTTGGTGAGTTCAAATTTGTCATTAAATCCGTCGTGACATTTTAGGTATACAGAAGAAGAATACCTGAGCGCTATCGAATTGTGGTTGAATGAAGGCAAGGACAGAATTATAAGGAGATGAATTATGCATCTAATTAAGCGATCAGGAATGTTCGAAAATGAATAATTTTGCGCTGATAATAGGCGTCTTTATCGCATGCTTTATTATATTTAGATTTAAAAAAGCAGGATATGAAAAGCGTCGTTTTGCTTACCCTGCATTGTTGGTGTCATTTCCAATATATTATTGGATATTTGCATTCTACGCGAATGATTATGAAGCGTTATTTAATGAAGTCATTGTTGGCCTGTTTTTCATAATATTAGCCTGCTTAGCGTTAAGATGTGACCAAATTAAAAGCCTAGTGATTGTGGCAACAGGCTTTATTGGTCATGGTGTTTACGATGTAGTCCATCTGAATATTTATGGTGATTCTGTCGCACCTTTGTGGTGGCCTGAGTTTTGTGGTTCGATTGATATCCTGTTGGGTGTGTATGTTCTTTGGCTGGCTTATCAACACAATCATAGCCAAGCTTCATTATCTGAGCAGGAGAAATTTTAGTGTGAACAGAGCTGCTTTCAATGCCTTTGGTTTTTTGGTGATATCTTTTTTATTGTCCTCATGCTCCTACTTAAAATACACGTCAGTCCAAGCGAATTATGAGCGGATTCAGAATGCCGATCCAAGTCAATCAAACCTTAAGCACATGTTGGACCGGGAATCTTTTTTTGTGATCGGAAAAACAATCGATGATCATGGTAAATATGACGATGTGCCTCTAGCGATTGTCGCTTATTCCGATAAGTATAAACCCAATGAGCGCGTGGACACGATGTTCTCTCAAGGTTCTGCGGGAACACATTTTGGACTGAACCTCCCTGAAGGAAGTTATGTCCTAGAGGTGTATGCCGACATCAATGGTGATGATGTTTTTGAACAAGCGGAGAGTATAGGAAGTAGAAAACTCCTTCTCGACAGAATGAGCCACTCAACACTTGTCGTCAACCATATCGATATTCAACTCACAACAGAGCGGATGTCAATTCGACCAGTGAGAATCGCCGTTCCAGTCGTCATTGAAACGAAACAATCTCTTTTCTACCCTTCGGGCTCTATTCGATCCCTTGATGACCCTCTGTTTGATGACAATATGTCGACTTTAGGCATGTACGACCCCGCTTCTTTTTTGGAGCATGCCCCTACGATGTTCTATGCACTGGAAGAAGATGAAGCACACAAGATCCCAGTGGTATTTGTACACGGTATTGGTGGTAGTGCGAGATCATTTGACCCCATTGTTCGCCGCCTCGATCGCGAGCGCTATAAACCGTGGTTTTTCTACTACCCTTCAGGTGGTGATCTGGATCAGCTTGCCCATCTCTTTTATCGCCTTTTCCTTTCTGGCGATGTTGTACCTTTAGGGGAGATGCCACTGATTGTCGTCGCGCACAGCATGGGTGGCTTGGTCGTTAGAGAGGCGATTAACCAGTATTCAGGGAAAGATAAGGAAAACAGAGTTGAGCTATTCGTTACTATTGCCAGTCCTATGGGAGGGCATCCTGCCGCCGCTAACGGTGAAAAATACGGACAATTAGTACTGCCAGCATGGCGTGATTTGAATCCCGATAGCCGCTTTATTCAATCACTATACCGAAAGCCATTTCCTGAGTTCGTCGATCATCAACTTTTTTATGCCTATAGAAACTCCGATAGACTCAAACTAGGTGAAAACAGTGATGGTGTCGTCCCGTTATCCAGCCAACTGCGCCCAGAAGCACAAAAGCAATCAAATCAGACGTTCGGGTTCCAAAGTGGTCATGTTGATATTTTGGTTAACGAACAAATGATAGCGCGGCTCAATGAGCTGATGACCAATGTAGACGGCATCGTTTCCGAGGAAGGGATGGCAGTACTAGCTCGTGGTGGTTTCGACGTACAGTTGAATGATAATTACAGACCGACCACTGAACATTTGATCCGTTATGCGGGTAAATATTTGGTATTACTTGTCCATGGTCGTATTCCTCCTAAACTTCCACAGCAAGAACACTTTATTTTGGCTGCACTGGGAAAGGTACCAGCAACGACAGATTTAGAGAAAGAGTTCATCATGTTTATGGATGAGTACCCTGACTTGGTTGCAAGCGCTTTGACGAATTATTCTGAAGACGTCTCAGATCGACCTGAAGATGAAGAGTAATCGATGTATTGTGAGTAAAGGGCTTTGAAGTGGCGCGCAACAGGGTATTGGATTGCCGTAGGTTTAGCACAGTGCCTGTCATTTTTAGGACGAGTTAGGTACCAGCCAATATGGTTTTTATTTCATCCCTAAGTTTCTTATGGGCCGCATTGTGTTGATTAGCGCGATGGTAGAGCATTTGGAAACGTGCTTTTACTATTTTAGTTGGACAAGGGTAAAAATTAATCCCCAAACCACGAGCGTATTTGACTAACCGCTTGGTCGTTAACCCCAAGGCCTCGCTATTTGCGACAAAAGTTAACTGCGTCATCATTGAATTGGCTGTATAAATAATATCTCGAGGTTCTGGATTTTCAGCCAACAATGTAAAAATATCCAAATTATGGCGTTGCGACACGATGGCGGCATGTTTCTCTTGGTAATACTGCTCTTCGGTTAATTGCTGCTGTATTCTTGGGTGGTTAGCTGCCACGGCAACCACCATCTCTTCCTCGGAGACTAACTCACTGATAATACTCACATCATTTGTTGTCACTAAATCAATTGCCAAATCAACTTTTCTTGCTCGTATATCGTCGAACAATGTTGACTGCTGTGGGGGAGGATTGATGATATTAATATTCGACCGCGCCAAATCGTAGACAAACATTTCCTGTACATACACTTTGTATCCCACTTTATATAAAGCTTCACGGACCAGATTCTCGGCAGGAGCCAATTTGGTTATCATGTAATGGGCATGAGCTGTGGCCTCAATTGAACGACCTTTTCGGATGAAAAGCTGAGTATTTAGATTTTTCTCCAGTAACTTTATACGTTGCGATACCGCAGCCTGACTTATGTTTAGTTTAATGGCTGCCTTCGTGTAAGACTGTTCTTGGTACACTTTAGTAAACGTAGATAATAAATTTAAGTCCATAATTCAATAAGATAACTTCCTAGGTTATGGTGGATGTTTGGTGCATTTTTATTATAAGCACAGCTTATGTTTAATGCAATTATCAGCTTATGTTTTAACTCTGTGAAATTACTTACTATAGAGACATTGAAACGGGCTAGATTACGTTAAGTTGATGATGAAAACGCGATAGCTAACGGCGTTGTAATGTCGATTTATATGAGTAAGAGCCCCTAACGTCAAGAATCTTTATTTTTAAGAAGAAGGGTAAATTATGCAGAAATCGATGATAGCGATAACCGTGCTTTCCACAGTATCAATGAATATCTATGCGCAAGACCAACACGGTCAATTCCACCATCACAATCATGATGATGGTGAGCATTGCGAATTAGAACATTTCAATCCAGAACAACTTCGCGCCATGGATGGAAAGCCGGCTTCTCTGGCGACAATCGAAGCAAATAAGACGTTCGCTAAGACTTTGAATTATGCAGACACCAAAGTGTTTGAAGATAATAATCGTGGACTGATCGCGGTTTTAGATACCGCGTCGGGTGAAATTCTACGTGATAAGTTTACCTCTTTCATCGATGTTACCCCTGAAGCCGCAGAAAATTACCCGGAAACAGTCAACCCATCACTTTGGCGTCAAGCCGTTGCCAATCAAGCTGCAGACGGATTGTATGAAGTTGTACCGGGGCAGGTTTATCAGGTTCGCGGTGTTGATTTAGCATCTGCAACCTTTATAAAAGGCAAGACAGGCTGGATAGTTTATGACGTACTGACGACGAAAGAGTCGATGGCGGCGGCTTTGAATTTCTTCCTCTCATCCGTGCCTGAAGGTGGCGACTTAAAAGTGGTCGCCATGCTTTATTCGCATTCACATGGCGACCACTTTGGGGGCTCTCGTGCGGTTTATGAGCACAATCCAGATGTGAAAATATATGGCTCCCGCAATATCACCAAAGAAATAGTTGACGAGAATGTCCTCGCTGGTAATGCAATGTCTCGTCGTGTGACCTATCAATATGGTAATTCTTTAGGTAGAAATGAACATGGAATTGTCGATGCAGCGTTGGCAAAAGGTGTTGCCAATGGCGAGTTGTCTTATGTTGTGCCTCATAAGGAAATGAACTGGGACAGCGAGTATGAAGTACACGAAATAGATGGTGTTGAGATGCACTTTTTAGATGCGTCAGGTACTGAGGCTGCTTCAGAAATGGTGACTTACATTCCGTCGCTCAAGTCTATCTGGACTGGTGAATTGACGTATCAAGGTATGCATAATATCTACACATTACGTGGTGCTAAAGTTCGTGACTCTTTACTTTGGTCCAAAAAAATCAATGAAATGTTGCAGGTCTGGGGTCAAGAAGCCGAGTATTTGTTGGGTTCGCATTCCGCACCAATATGGGATAACAACAACATCACAAGCTATTTAAAAATGCAGCGTGATGCGTATGGTTTTACCCATAATCAAACGCTGCGTTTGGCCAACAACGGCATGGTAATGCAAGATCTTGGCGATGCAATTTATGAGGTTATGCCGGAGTCAATTCAGAAATCTTGGCATACTAATGGTTATCATGGCACCTATAGCCACAACGCTCGTGCGGTATATAACATGTACTTGGGTTATTTTGATATGAACCCATCGAACTTGAATCCGCTCCCTGTTGATGCAGAAGCGACGAAATTTGTTGAGTATATGGGTGGCTGTGATGCGGTAACTCAACGAGCTAAAGCAGATTTCATTCAAGGTGAATATCGCTTTGTGGCAACGGCGATGGATAAAGTTGTTAATGTGTGCCCCGAAAATGCCACGGCTCGAGGGTTGTTAGCGGATACCTATGAGCAACTCGGTTACCAATCGGAAGGTGCCGGTTGGCGTAATGTCTATCTGACGGGAGCACAAGAAACTCGCGTGGGCATTCAGCCTGGATCAATCAAGGGTGCAAGTAATGATGTCCTTGCCAATATGGGCATCGATAACTTACTCGATTACATGGCTGTAAAAGTAGATTCGACCATTGCTCAACACACGCCTTTTACTATCAACGTGAATGTCAAAGACACCAATGAATACTTTGTTACGGAAATGGCTAACGGAAATTTGAGTAACTATGAATGGAATAAGTTTGCAGAAAAATTTAATGCCGGAACCAAACCAGCGGCAGATGCCACTTTACATATCAATAAAAGCGATGTGTCAAAAGTATTGATAGGTACCACAACATTTGAGGCATTACTAAAGTCTGGCGCTGCAAAAATAGAGGGTGATATCAGTGTGTTTGAAAAATTAAAAGCGGCTCAAGTTGAATTTGATGAGAAGTTTGAAATTGTTCCTCAACCAAGAAAAGGGCAAGAAGTCGATGCCGAGATATACCTTAAATAACGTCTAGACGTAGCCACCCCTATGAGGAGATATTTTATCCCTTCATAGGGGCTTTGTTGTATTTATACAATGGCTGCCTGTCCTGTTAACTGATACCGCGAGATATTTTGTAGGCGTTCATACCTTTATCTAAAAACGTCGTATAGTAGGTTTAATGTTCATCACTTAATGCTTAAATCTAGTCGATAGACCCTAGATAATATTGTAATTACACCTTTGTAGAGCTCGCTCATCCTACTGAAATCAATTGCCTTCCCAACCCTTAAATATGGAGTTTGCTACTCCAACGATAAATATGCAAATTGAGTAATGACTATCTTTTCAAAGTCTGGAATATAGATAGATGTCAGCGCTGGCGTTTTTCTAAATTACAATGAGACTTGATTATGAGTAATAAAACAAAACCACTTCCTGCCTTTATTGAGGAACGCCTAAATTTTTATATTGAAGATATAATTGAATCAAATCAGAATCAAAAACATCTGGTTTTGGGTAAACGTCCAACCGCAGACGCGGTGGTAATGCAAAGTAATGATTATTTGGCGTTGTCTCACAATAAGGAGATTCAAGCGGCCCACAAACGAGCGATCTCTGAGCAAGATGACAATGTTGTTATGTCCGCCGTCTTTCTGCAGGATGAAGAATCAAAGCCAGAGTTCGAGAATGAGCTTGCTGAGTATGTGGGCATGGAAACTTGTCTGCTGTCCCAATCTGGTTGGGCTGCGAACCTTGGTTTGTTACAAACTATTTGTGCCCCGGGGACGCCGATCTACATCGATTTTTTTGCCCACATGTCTTTATGGGAAGGCGCAAGAATATCGGGCGGGGCTATTTATCCATTTATGCACAATAATATTCGGCATCTGCGTAAACAAATTAAGAGACACGGCGCTGGAGTCATTGTTGTAGATTCGATCTACAGCACAATAGGAACTATTGCACCACTTGAAGCTATCTACGAAATGGCGAACGAGTTTGGTTGCGCGTTGGTCGTCGACGAATCCCATTCATTGGGTACCCATGGCCCGAACGGTTCAGGGTTAATAAATGCATTGGGAATTCGAGACCAAGTGGATTTTGTTACGGTAAGTTTGGCTAAGACGTTTGCTTACCGCGCAGGCGCTATATTGGGTCCGAAGAAGCTTAGTCAGACATTACCTTTTGTCTCCTACCCGGCTATTTTCAGCTCTACTGTGTTACCTCAAGAGGTCGCTAGGCTAAGAAAAACACTAGAGATAATTAAACATGCAGAGGAAAAAAGACAAACATTGTTTCGTCGTGCAAATGAGCTAAGAACAGGATTAAAGGGGATAGGCTTTAACATTCGTAGTGAGTCACAGATTATATCTTTGGAATGTGGCGAAGAACGAAACATGGAGCGCGTAAGAGATTTCCTTGAAGAGAATAATGTATTTGGGGCTATTTTCTGTCGCCCCGCGACAGGAAAGAACAAAAGCATAATGCGTTTTTCGGTTAATGCAGACATGACCGTCAAAGACGTCGACCACGTTTTGACAGTTTGCCATGAAGCATACAAAAATCCGAACCTAGAGTTTGTGTAGCGCTATTACTAAGGCGCGATGAGTAAATCAATGCCGTTACATTAAGAAAAGAGCTTAGCTACTGGCTAAGCTCTTTATTAGATCCAATCGGATATCTTATCAAGCAGTTGATTTTTATCTGCAGGTTTTACGATATATCCAGACATGGAAGAGGAATCGATCTTATTAAGCATACTGGGAGAGTTATCTCCTGTATGAGCGATAATAGGAATATTGGCAAACGGTTTCTCTGACTGACGAATGCGAAGCGATGCTTCTAATCCATCCATTACTGGCATCTCAATATCCATAAGGATCAGATCGATACTCTCTGTTTCTAGCGCCTCAACGGCTTGTAAACCATTGTTTTTTTGAATGACATTAAGCCCTTGTTTTTCTAGCAGTATTGAAGTGAATTTTCGTAAGGACTCATTATCATCCACAATCATGATTGTGCGTCTCTCTTCGTTTCTGACTGGTAATTTTTGTGTCACCGTATTGACGTAAGTAGCGTCAAAAAGTAAACGCTCAATCGTCTCTTTCGGGTGCGATAACCAAGAGTCTATATCAATCCAAATAGGTGTAAAGCTGGTGTTGCTGAGGTGTTGAATGGGACGCTGTGAGAACAGGTAAACCAATTGAGCTTCAGAAAATGAATAGAGAGACTCAAGTTTATCTAGCTGGTTATTACTTAGCGTGACACTCTCGATATCAACGACGATTAGATCGTATTCGAATTCGTACTCCATCTTTTCCAGAGTCGTGTCAATATTTAAGGTTGTGAGCTCAACGCCCATAAAGCGACCAACGCTGCTCATTGTCGATATCAGATGGTCTTGTTCACTAATAAATAATACCGATTTTAATTTGGTCAGTTCACTTTTAATATCGCTTACGATATTTGAATCTATCCTTGGTAATGTCATGTTAAACTGAGTCCACTTACCAAGCTCTGATTGGCATTGAATATCCCCACCAAATGAGCGCATTACTTTTTTACAGAAAGGTAACCCGAGTCCATAATTCCCTGCTTTACCCGTGGTATAGAAATCCTTAAACATGTTTTCAAGTACTTTTGGTGCAATACCTGAACCTGTGTCCGTTACAATAATCGAATTCAATTTTTGCTCTGCTTTTAGTGCAAGGTGAACGGTAAAGTGGCTGTCGTTACGGTGATGAAAAGCATTTTTTAGCAGATTATATACAACATATTTTAATAACGTGTCACTACCAAAAAACTCGAATTCACTGTGAACTTCCAACGAAACTGCGGCTCTATCTATCTCGCGCTTATAGCTAAAGCTTTCTATTGCGCTTGCAACAACCTCTTGAGCAGGGTGTTTCTTAAATGTCGAACGCGACACTCGATTTTCGTCGATAGATGTTAGTAACAAATCAATAGTTTCGTTCCCTGAATGAATGATCGACATGGCATCACTGCTGACTTCAAGTAAGCGGAGGATCTCTTTTCTACTGAGCTGATACGTCTCTTTGTTATCCTTAGTGGCGTTTGGCAATATGGATTGAATAACATCTATAGACAAGCAAAGGCTGCTAAGAGGGTTTCGCATCTCATGTGCAATACCGGCCCCAAAAGACTTCGCTATTGAGACTTTTGAATCATAATCTGCCTGATAGCGATAGAAGCATAAGCTTCCGAACAGATAGGTAAAAAAGAAAACGGGTAACAATTGCATCCAATCTATAGTTACTTCTAAAGAGTAGCCTTTATTTATCCACGCAAATAGAGTGGCGAATATCAACCCCACAAAGGTTTGAAGAAACAACAACCAAGTAATGTGAACCAACAGGATATGCAGAAAGATGGCGGACATAAATGACATCACCCAAACGAGGGACCAATCATTCATTAACAACATATAAAAAAAGAAAAACGGCAACGAAGTAATAATGACGACTTGATAGTACAAATGCATATGTTGACGGAAGCTTGATTGAAGATGATTCCGGCAAACAATGCCCACAAACAAGAGTGAACAGAACAAGCGAAGAGGGAGTGTTTCGTACTGCTGAGGAAAAAGAGTTCCCCACACTAAATAATAGAGAGGGTACCCAATGACACCGAGCAACCCGACCAAAGTAAGGTTAGGTTCAGCGTACTGATATACTTTACGTAATGCTTCCATATTACTGTAATGCCAACTCTATGCTTAACCGAAATATTGCGTTCAATGGGTTTGAGCGCGTAATCGTAAAATATTGTGTTCGTATATTACTGATTGACCATTTGTTATGCAATGTTGATCCGTTTCAGATACAAGCTGACGCGGAAAAACAACATCAAGATTCGTTAACGAGCATATCTTTATTACAGTAAGTCGATTTTTCAAATTCCCGAATGTTAACTGCAATATTCGAAACGTCAGGAAATAATAAGACAAGTTGTTTAACGATGGCTCTTGAAAGTGACGCTTTTTGTTCTGTTGTGCGACCTTCCATAATGTTTGAAAAGACGTGGATGAAGTCATCCTTTTTATTTCCGACTAGGTAAGTTTTAAACGGATTTACACGAACCTTGATTTCATTTTCAGTGAATAAACCAGTAGAAACGGCAACGGTGTGAATTTTTTTGATGATCTGTTCTTCTTGTTGAATATTCAAAATGTGTTCAGAACAATCTATAACGAAGTGAGGCATAACATTCCTAAATAAAGTCGGGAGGCAAAAAACTAAACGGTTCTCGAGCATAACGGATTGTAATCCTTTAAGGAATAACAATGTCTCTACTACGAAAATAGTCATACAGTGAAAGTTGAATATCATCAGGATAATGAATGAGGTGAGACGGCACATAAGATTCTTCTATCGACACTGCTTGTTCGTCGATATAACGAACACGTTTGAGTAGAAATACTTCATCATTTAGCGTTAGATGATAGCTTTGCAGTGTGTGTACCGATTAACTTGCTGTTTGGGTTATCTGCTTTGACTTCATTCCGAAAAGAAACCTTAGAAGATTAGTTTGCTTGATGACAAGTTCGTAAAGCAAACCACAAATGATGAATGTGCCACAGGATATGACAATAAATGCCGTCACTCCAGATAACTTCCAACCAATAACATAATAGCCAAACGCGATTACTACCGTCTGATGCAGAATGAAAAATGGATACACGGCTTGATTACAATATCGTAAACCCCTGTTACTGAAATTAAGGTGCCTTCTCGCAAAACCGATAATGAGTGCGATCCATGACCATTTAATGATTAATCGTACCAGATCCCAAGCTAGGCCTTTTTCAAATATTAAATCTTCGGCTGGTAGGTTATAGATCAGCAGAAGTGCACCATAGCTCACTAATCCTAAGGCTAAGGTCCGATATCTATTTTCTTCAAAAGATTGCCATATAAGCGGCGTTCGAACAAAGACGAGTCCCATTATCACCGCAAATAGAAAGAGGCTATGGCCGTACCAGTCATTATGAAATGCATGGGTTATCTTATGGTCACTAAATAAGAGATATATCGATAGGTAAATGACTAAAGGAAGATAAATAATACGCATCTTTTTCGACAGCCAACGTTCAATTATCTCAAGAAATGCCTTTCCTGTTGTACTGTTAATAAATTTCATTAGAGGGAGAAGGACAAGGGTGTAGTGAAAAAGATAAAGTACGTACCACAAATGGTTGTAGGTAGGAAAGGGGGCCTCCATTCGCTCATCCCAAGTGAATGTAAAATAAAATGTAGACCAGAACTGCCAGAATGAACCTTCAAACACCCCTTTTTGGATTGCTTCATAATAAGACTGCGGCGCAACCACCACCACCACGGCAAACAGCAACGGAAGATAGAGTTTAATGACGCGTTGCCAAGTAAACGATTTCAGTGGCATTTTGGTGATCATGTAGCTCATTGCAACGCCTGATACGATAAACAGAATATCGAGACGCCACGTTGAGGTGAGTAGCATAATAGATTTTAGTAAGACGCTGTTATAACCACTCTCAATATGAAAACTCCAGTCCACAAACATCATTGCTGTATGGTAAAAAATGAGAAAAGCAAAGGCTAATACTCGAACCCAATCGAGAAAGTAGAGTCGTTGACTCGCTGTACTGATATGTATTCCATCCGACATTATAATTTCCTTAACCGCGCAATTATGGGCAAACTTTGTGTATTTATCTTGTGATAAATAGTAGCTTCAATTGGGTTGACGAAACATTCAAGAAGGCTGAAACGACAATGGTTAGGGACAAGAGGCGGTATAATGGGATGAAAGACCATCAAGGGCCGACTTCAAAAAGGAAAGGTGTGAAATGATGCTTTTAAAAACAATAGAGAAGCGTCCTCAATTATCAATATTTCTATTTTTCTCGCTCTACATAATCATCAACAACACCATCAATGCCACGTCGATTATCATGGAGGCGCTTCGGAGTGGTGGTGAGTTATCTTTTCCATTTTGGTCACCTTTTCTTTTGGAATATTCCAGTGTTATTGGCTTCATGTTGGGATTGCCTCTGATCACTGCTTTGTTAAAAAAATTTCCGTTAACTTGGCTGCTTTACAAAAAAAATCTAATTTGGCACTTTTTAGGGTCAATTCTATTTTCATTGATCCATGTGTCGTTAATGGTGCTGATACGAGAAATCATCTTTTTTACTCAAGGAATACACTATCAATTTGGTGATATCTTCTTGGGATTTTTTTATGAATATAGAAAGGATGCGTGGCTCTACGTGTTTTTTGTATTGTATAGCTACAGTTTCAATTTCGTGATCAGTCGAATGATTGGCGAGGCCAAATTGGTTAATGAAGGCGAAGACGAACCTGTACATCAATCCATAGATAGACTGTTGATTAGAAAACTTGGAAAGGAATTTATAGTTAAGATTGATGATATTGAATGGTTAGAGTCATCCGGAAACTATGTCAACTTGCATATAAAAGAGCGGGTCTACCCTATTCGCGCCACGTTAGGAGGCCTGATAGATCAAATTTCAGATAGAGGTTTTTGCAGAATACACCGTTCATACGGAATCAACCTAGACGAAGTAGAATCGATCACGCCTCAACCAAGTGGTGATGCAGAGATCAAACTAAAAAATGGCAAGCTACTAAATCTATCTCGACGTTACAAAGATAACTTTAGAATGAAATTGGGTTAACGAAATAGAGCCAGATAACTTTGGGTTGGCTATTTCTCTTTGCAACGAAATCAACGTACTTAAACACGCCACCGAACTCACCTAAAGAAATTGTCCTGTGGTGATATGCAATTCATCACAGTTATATGTTCGTTTGTTAACCAAACAAATCGATATATCCATTATTTATGTAATTCGGTGAGATATGTATCAGAAATAAGACGTTATTCAAATTAATATGCTTATTATATATCACTCACTGCGCTTTGTTGCATATTAATTAACATTGGATTTAGAATCATGAAGTTTAACTACAAAATTGTGGCAGCATCATCTTTAATGCTGTTTGTGTCGGTTTCGTTTTTGACGATAGAGCAGCTATACACCGTTAAGAGTCATATTGGATCTCAGATCGACAGAAATATTAAAGAGATGTTGAGTAGTGTAAAAAATTACACCTTCTCTGAGTTACAGGCTCAGAAGAATGTCGCAAAAGCGGTGAGCGAATTTGTTGAATTTTCTGCAGAAGATTACCAACATGCTCAGAAAGTGGTTGAAAGCGCACAGGTTAAGAAATCTTTTCTTGCGGCAGGTGTTGGCTACGAATCAAATGGAAAGATGCTCGAAAATGTGGACACTTGGGAAGCGGGCGACGATTTTGATCCTCGCACTCGCCCTTGGTACCAACAGTCCAAGCAGGCGCAGAAAATCATCTTAACTCAGCCATATTTGAATGATTCAACCAATGAAATAAACGTATCTATTGGTAGCCCTCTGCATCAAAAAGGACGCTATGTAGGGAGTATGTTTTTTGATGTCTCGTTGACTAATCTATCGGAAGCGGTGAATCAATTTAATACATTTGATGCGGGTTATATTTTTATTGTGACTGAGTCAGGCAGCACTATTGCTCATCCAAATAACACATTTAATGGCGTCAATATTTCCGAATACTTGCCGAATATTAATATTCGAGATGGTGCGCAAGAAACAGAACTGGCGGGTAAAAATCTTCAGGTTACGTTTATGCAAATACCCGGAGACAACTGGTATGTTGGCGCGGTTGTAGATGAAGAACTGGCTTATTCTGCACTCAATAGTCTGCGAAATAAATCTATCTTATTTAGCTTCATCGCGTTGGTACTCAGTATTTTTGCTTTGACTTACTGGATTCGTTATCTACTGCGCCCTCTGGCAAATTTTAATGACGCTATTCACGGTATTGCGACTGGACACGGAGATCTAACTCAACGTCTAGATACCAACACAGACGAAGAGTTTTCTCTATTAGCGAAAAGTTTTAATACCTTTGTCAGTAAACTTCAGGACCAACTAAAACAGTCAAAGACACTCGGCACCAGTATTAAAGAAGGTACCGAGATGACAGCAGAAGGTGCCAAACAATCGGCACAAGCAATGGGTACACAGTTAAAAGAGTTAGAGCAACTCGCCACCGCGATGCATGAAATGTCGGTCACGTCTACTGAAGTCGCCAACAATGCTAATCAAGCTGCGACATCAGTTAAAGAGGCAGAGCAGGCAACCAGTAACGGGTCAGATATGGTGAGTGATACGGCAAACACCATTGAAAATCTGTCGAGTAAAATTGAGTATGCTGTTGAAGAAGTAAAAGCATTGACCATTGCATCTAATAACATTGAGTCTATTCTAAAAGTCATCAACGATATTGCAGACCAAACAAACCTATTGGCTCTGAACGCTGCTATTGAAGCCGCGCGTGCTGGAGATTCCGGTAGAGGATTTGCTGTTGTAGCAGATGAAGTTAGAAATTTAGCTCAAAAAACGCAGAAATCGACAACAGAAATAAAGAGCATGATAGAACAATTGCAAATGGGAGCTAAGTCCGTTTCCAAAGCAATGAATCAAAGTCAACTTGAAGCGGATCAAGCCGTTAAACAAGCGACAGGAGCAAACTCGGCTCTAGGTGACATTCAGGCACTCATTCTAACCATCAGTGATATGAATACTCAGATTGCATCAGCAGCGGAAGAACAAAGCTTGGTATCAGAAGAGGTGAATGCGAATACTCTAAATATCAAATCTCTGTCTGAGCAAGTTGCCGAGGCGGCGGGTAATGCTAATTTGGCGATGATAACCCAGATAAAAAATGTAAATGATCAAGACGTATTACTCAATAGCTTTAAGGTGTAGCCACTCGAAGAGCCGAAACATAGTTCGTAATTGATCTTTTGTTCATTATATATTGATGTAGGACTCATGTTTACAGCAGAGTCCTACATTTATTTTATTTAAAGATAGTATAAATGAAGGCTTCAAGCTCATACTGTGAACTAAAGTAACGTGGCACTGGATATGGACTGACGTACACCTCTTTTATAATATTCGCACTCATTGCCTTTATGTCTGATGGCTGAATCATATTGGGTTCAACTCTAATATTAAGCGCTTCACAAAGCGTTATAACGCTGTCCACTAACTTATTTGCTTTCTCTAAGTCACTGTCTTCAATGATACCAATTGCCTCGGCCATCTCGGCCATTCTCTTTGTCGCAGTGGGAACATAGAACTTCAACACATGTGGAAGCACTAAGGCGTTGGCAAGTCCGTGAGGCATCTTATAGAACGCACCGAGTTGATGTGCAATACCATGAACCCAGCCAACACTCGTTTGAGTAAAGGTTATGCCTGCATTATGAGAGGCTTGAGCCATCTTTAATCGACTCTCTAAGGATGAGGCTCCTTCCCCATAACATTGAGGTAGATAGGTAAAAATATCCCGAATAGTGTCTAGATTTATTTTGTCTAATTCCGGTGTTGAAAACAAACTCAAATAAGATTCCATTGCATGAGTGAGTGCATCGATTCCCGTTGCTGCGGTAATGGCAGCCGGTAAGCCAACCATCAATCTGGGATCTAGCACGGCAAGGTCGGGAATAATCTTCATACTGATGATTTGTTTCTTTTGATGATCAATTTCATCCGAGATGACCGAAACAATCGTAGTTTCTGATCCCGTCCCTGCGGTCGTCGGTATAGCGACAAAATACGCGCCTTTACGCCTAATTTTAAATAGGCCAATCGTTTTTCTCGGTGGAGTGTTATTTAATGCACAGGTATTAATGACTTTAGCCGCATCGATAGACGACCCTCCGCCAATCGCTATTACGGCGTCGAAGTCGTGTTTCTTGCACGCTTCAATGCCTTTACTAATGACAACAAAATCAGGGTCCGGAACGACACCATCAAATATCGCATAATTAATTGAGGCGGCATTTAAAGCGTCCAATAGGATCTGAAAAGCAGGCAGCGTACTAAATACGCTATCGGTAATCACGACTGGGCGTTGAATGCCTTCCATATGTAATTGTTCAACCATATCAATCACCGCAGAGTGGTTTGCAATAATGGTTGGTGTTGGAAAAGAAAGACGACTGGTAATGGGTTTCATTAGCTTTGCGTAGCCTGAAAATACATGCTTTTTTAATGTGAAATGGCAGCGTTGAATGTACATCAAATGACCTCTATATTGTGTCGAAATGGCATCCTTGCCATCTATCTATCTATAACTAGCTTGCCCACTCGAAGTGAATCCGTAAAGAATAGGTGATCAAATAGCAATGCGCTAAAATTTGCTCCGTTTATAAGACAATTTAACTGCAATCAATTATTGAAGGTGTGACAGGCCGCTGAGTAAATAATTGAGTACGAACGTCGATAGTTAAGGCATATTTTGCAGGGACATATACTTTATGACTCCTGAACTGGGATTTGGAGATTAACTACAGTGAGGGAGGGGTAACGGCATTGTTGCAACTACCAACCGAGTGATTCTATCTGGTGGGCTTATCGAGCGAAGCCAACCGTAACTATTGTCTTTTTGTGTCTTATTGAATAATGGATTATTAGCATCATATTGAGTGATCGTGTAGTCGCCGTTAATCGAGAATGCATGGTTATCTAAGAGAGATATATACGTCAATGATAGTCCATAATGGCGATGGTCAGCATGGAATAGGTTAGAAGAGGAGAGCCTCATCGGTGATGACGCCAAACCTATCCTCAACATAAGTTTGGCGAGTGGCGCTTATTATTACTTGATGTTATCCATCATGTACTGACCAACTTGGGAGTGGTGCGTTATCTGAGAGAATGGTTTTATGTCTTTCATCGGACCCCAAGCAATTACTCCGACAGGTGTAGAGGTATGTGTACCTGTGCCCCAGACAATATTTTGCTGCTCTGCTAGTGCTCGTCCCATCAGATCCCACCTAATTTCATCGCCGTAAACATAGAACGATTGGAAGTCACGTATAGCAGGCAGAGTATCTGCGCTCAGGTATGAATGCCCTGGTGTTTTATATGGATTGGGTACATCCGTTAAGATAGCCTTAGCCTGTTCAAGAGTAATCGGAAAATCGGTATGGTTATTCATGATGTCACGAAATGCCTCAGGCGTTTGCATAGCCTTATCAAGACCATAGAACTCAGCCGTCATGTCATCGAAGCTCATAGATTGAGCGTATAACCTATCTAACAATGATTTATCTCCAAAGTTGAAGTTTGGTTTGTACTCGCGATCAGCAAACCCAGAACCGGGAAGTTTTTTAGCTTTAGGTAAGTTTGCTGCTGAATAGCTGAAACCAAATGAACCCGTTTCATGATCCGCTGTGATGACAACCATAGTATCTGTGCGTTTTTGAACCCATTCGTAGACATATTCGATAGCTTCATCAAATTTCAATAGGTCATGCAGCATTGTACCTGCATCATTGTTATGGCCCGCCCAGTCAATCTGGCCGCCTTCAATCATTAGGAAAAATCCATCTTCATCTTGGCTCAGCACATCAAGCGCTTTCATTGTCATTTCTTTCAACGTTGGTTGGGTACGTTTAGGGTCATCTTTCGTTGCGGTATAACGAATGCCGTTATACATACCTGAATAGGCGAACAGCCCAAGTAATTTACTATCACTATTGGTTGCGGCTAATTGGTCTTTGGTAAAAGCGATTTGGTAGCCAGCTTCCTGTGCATCAATTATTAGGTTTTTACTGTCCTTACGTTTAGATTTGATTTTCACTGCGCCGTCGGTCATTTCGACAAACTCGTTATAAACTTTACCTTTGTCATTCACCTCTTTTGGAAGCCAATGGCGTATGCCGCCTGAAAGCATAACATCGACACCTGACTCTAACATTTCTGCTGCAATAGTATTCTCAAGTGAGCGGTGCGGTTGATGCGCAGCAAAAGAGGCTGGTGTCGCATGGGTAATACGAGTATCAGAGACAAGCCCCGTTGCTTTGCCTAAACGCTTCGCTTTTTCAAGTACCGTTTCAGCAGGGTTACCCTTTGCATCAAGGCCAATAACCTCAGAAGGTGCAAATTGACCGATAGCCAACTGAGTGGCAGAACAAGCGGAGTCTACGACGATAGAATCATCGGGATGCACCAGTGACATACCAACGAGACCTTCTTCAGCAAATTTACTTATCGCGGTTGATTTATCTTTATATATAGAGTTTGGTGCTTCACGAGCGTATAGCTCTAATAGGCCAACCTGCTGTGGTCCCATACCATCACCGATCATTAAAATGAGATTTTTAACCTCAGCTTGGCAAACAGGCGCCACCAAAGTGAAGCTCATCGTTATAGCCATTATGGTCTTGTCAAATTTCATGAATTTTCCTCGAAGTTGCTAATTAATGATTATGTAACTATTCCAATATTGTCGAACGATAGACATTGCGTTGTTGGTTAAAAAATAACCTGATATCGTTCGAATAATAGACTACGTATTGGGTCCGATATGTGATGCTTATCTGGTTGTTCAACGATATTCATAAGGTCATGTTTTTATGTTAAGTATTGTGAACTGAGATCTCGGTAAGGGTAGGAAAGGGGAATATTTACAAGCGATATGTAACAGCATTTAAGGTCATTATCGAAGAAGACTTACTCCGATCAGAAAGGCATTAACTTTTTGTTATATAGGATTTTAAATGAAGGTGGGTAATTTGAGGCTGTCAGGAATACACGCCAAATATGCCCATTATTCCTTGGTTTTTGTGACGGTATACAGCGAATTAACATACGCTGAGTTTTTTAGTCTACTAACCTTATAGGTAAGCTACAAAAGGCAGTTATAACAATTATAAGGATAGAATATGAGCAACCCAATTGTCGAAAACAACAAACCTATCAACGTCGAATTGACGAAAGATCAAGAGTACTATTTTTGTACCTGTGGTCGCTCAGGGAATCAGCCTTATTGTGATGGCTCCCACGCAGGGTCAGGTTTTAAGCCCAAAAGCTTCATTGCGAAAGAGAGTGGTGGGGCCTATCTTTGTCGCTGCAAACACACCGCTAATCCACCCTATTGTGATGGGTCTCATAAACAGTTCTCTAGTGAACAAGTTGGTCAGGAAGGACCCGGTGTTCAGATACAGTCGGCGAGTAGTATGCCGGTCGCGGCGGCCACTAAAGAAGAACCAACGGTCGAATTTATCCATCAGTTAGCACGAGAAGGCCTCTCCAAAATGGGCCATCACGGTCCCATGACGTCGATGGGTGTACCAAGAAATGAACTTCCTCATTGGGATGATCTACAGATTATGGTTGCACAGATGGCGATCAAGCCGCTGCTAGAAGACGTTCCAGTGAGCACTCAATTGATTATCGGTCCAAATGCTAAAAAGCCACTGACACTGGATATTCCCCTGTTTGTATCAGATATGAGCTTTGGTGCTCTGTCGGAAGAAGCAAAGGTATCATTAGCGACCGGAGCCGAGTTGGCCGGAACGGGAATATGCTCAGGGGAGGGGGGAATGTTGCCGGAAGAACAAGCCGCAAACTCGCGTTATTTCTATGAGTTTGCGAGTGCTGGATTTGGATATGATGAGTCTAAGTTAATAAATGTACAGGCGTTCCATTTTAAAGGTGGTCAAGGAGCGAAGACAGGGACAGGTGGTCATCTACCGGGCAATAAAAATATCGGGAAAATTGCCGAAGTTAGGGGGATAGAAGCGGGTACGGCTGCCATATCACCGCCCACCTTTAAGAATCTTCATACCGTAGAAGATTTTAAAAAGTTTGCGGACAGAGTTCGTGAAGTGACCGGTGGCATTCCCATTGGTTTTAAACTCAGTGCGAATCATATTGAAAGCGATATTCAATTTGCACTAGATGCCAGTGCAGATTACCTCATCCTTGATGGACGTGGCGGCGGTACGGGCGCGGCACCGGAGATGTTTAGGGACCATATCAGTGTGCCAACCATTCCGGCATTAGCACGTGCCAGAGCTTACCTAGATAAACAAGGCGTGAGTGGAGAAGTGACCTTGATAGTCACGGGTGGACTCCGTGTTCCTATGGATTTTGTGAAGGCAATGGCATTAGGGGCAGATGGGGTGGCTATTTCAAATAGTGCGATGCAATCCATTGGTTGTGTTGCGGCTCGGATGTGTAATACCAACAATTGCCCTGCGGGCATTGCGACTCAAAAAGCCGATCTACGCCAAAGGTTGAATATTAACAAAGCGTCGGTGCAATTGAAGAACTTCTTTGAAGCTTCAGTCGAGTTGATGCAGGTGATGTCTAGAGCTTGTGGGCATGACGCGCTAAACAAATTTAACAAAAATGATTTGGCGACTTGGAAGAAAGAGATGGCGCAATTGTCAGGTGTGAAATATTCAGGGGTGGATAAGATGTAGAACAGGAAAACGATGACCTTGTTCGTCACCCCCCACTTTGTTATATGAAGCGTTAATTGATGAAGTGGGGGACGTGATGGTACGTATGAATGACTTGCCAGTTAGCATTATTAGAACCAGTTCTTTTTCTTGAATATCCAAACTTGAATAATGACGACACCAATAAGCAATAAATTAAATATGGCAAAAGAATCGCTGCTTTCGGCGCCGGGAATCCCGCCTACATTGACCCCGAACAATCCAGTAAGAAAGCCGAGAGGTAAGAAAATAGCGGCAACAATGGAAAGAACATACATGCGATTGTTCATCTGTTCTGCGAGACGATTACTGAGTTCTTCTTGGCTAACAGTCGCGCGGTCTTTAATCGAGTCTAAATCTTCTATGTAGCGAACTAAGTGATCTAACGTTTCACGTAGTTGAATTTTATCTTCAACAGAAAACAGAGTGATTTTGTCACTTAATAACTGAATCATAGCTTCTTTTTGTGGCGACAGGTAACGTCTTAACGAGATGATCTGTCGGCGTAAAATCGAAAGTTCATTGCGCAGACTATAGTTAGTTGACGTGAGAATAGCCTCTTCGATATTGGCTATCTTTTCCTCAATGTCGTTGATTGTGTCACTCATTCTTGAAATCAATTTTTCAGTTAGCTCTATGACAAAACGAGATGGTGAACTTGGCCCATTTCCCTGGTTGAAATCATTCGCAATATCTAACGTCGAAAGTAGTTTTCGGCATCTTGTACTGATTACTTTGTCATTAGTGACCCACAAACGGATAGAAACCATATCTTCGGGATCACTACCAGCCGCTAAGTTGACCCCTCTTAATGAAATCAATAACCCGTTATCGAGGCTCGTTGCTCTAGGGCGAGTCTCTTCATTTAATAGAGCATCAATGACAGTAGGGTTAAGTTTACTGTGATTTCTCAGCCATAAAGTCGTGGAAGGAAGCGTGTAATCAAAATGAAGCCAGTGCGACCTATAAGTATCTAGTTCAGCAGTATTTTCAATTTTCTTCGTCAAGCCACTCTTGTCGAAGTAGAACCCATATAGGATGTCAGAAACTTGCATCATGAACCTCTTTGAGTTTTCTTTACGCTACTATGCGCAGAGTTACTTTAAATCATAGTTTGGAGTGATGATCAAACATACAATTAATTCACTTAATAAGCGAAATAGAAGATGGGTTGAAATACCTGTAAAGGTAGAATATGAACATCGCCGTTATTTTGCGCGAATGGTTTTACCAAAACATGGAATACCGCCGGTGAAGATGCTAGATGACGACGCTTCTGTTCACTGTTCTCGTGATTTATGTAGAGTAAAGAGTAACACCTAGCTTAACGACCATTCGTTCCTCAACCTAATTCGTCTTACCTTCACTTCCCCCAACTTCATTGCCATGACGAATACGTAGCTAAATCAGTTTGTTATCAATATTGTTGCCATTCCATGATCGACTTAAAAATGCCCCTTTAGACTCAGCTACATCGATTTTCTTCAGCTTGAAGGTGTTTTTACTTAACTAAGATTAATAAACAGCGTGAGGCAATAGTAATTACTTACTCCAACGACAGCATAGAATTCCCTGCATCAGGTTAAAAATAAAAAGATTCTGCTTTGAGGTGTATGTATGAAAAATAAAGCGAGGGTATGGTCAGAAACAGTGGTGTTGCCGACATATCCTACTGGTGCAGTTGATACCAATCCCCTCTTTCTGGAAAAAAGAGTGTACCAAGGCTCTTCAGGTGCGGTGTACCCATATGGGGTAATTGACTCTATCAATGATGAATTGATAAACAAAGAATACAACGCAATTTTTCTAGAAAATGACTATATCAAGGTCATGTTGTTGCCAGAACTCGGGGGTCGAATTCATCAGGCCTACGACAAGGTTCGCAACAGGGATTTTGTTTACTGTAACGATGTTATTAAGCCTGCACTGGTTGGCTTGATAGGGCCTTGGATTTCAGGAGGAATAGAGTTTAATTGGCCTCAGCATCACAGGCCAACCACCTATATGCCAGTGGATGTAAATATTCGAACCCACGATGACGGTAGTGCAGAGGTTTGGCTTGGGGAGGTCGAGCATATGTATGGTCTGCAAATAAGCGCAGGCTTTAAACTTTACCCAAACAAAGCGCTCATAGAGATAACCGGTAAGGTCTACAACGGAAATCCAACACCACGTCAGTTTCTTTGGTGGTCGAATCCTGCCGTTAAAGGTGGAGAGGATCATCAGAGTATATTCCCGCCAGACGTAACCGCGGTTTACGACCACGGGAAAAGAGACGTAAGCGAGTTCCCAATAGCAAAAGGTACGTATTACAAAGTGGATTATTCCCCCGGGACGGATATTTCTCGATACAACAACCTACCTGTCCCAACGTCTTATATGGCGGCGGGTTCTGATTACGATTTTGTTGGAGCCTATAGCCATAATGAGGCTGGAGGACTACTTCATATCGCCAATCATCATATCTCTCCAGGAAAAAAACAGTGGACATGGGGCAACTGTGATTTTGGCTTAGCGTGGGACAAAAACCTCACAGATACCTGTGGTCCGTATATCGAACTAATGACAGGTGTCTTCACCGATAACCAACCAGACTTTACATGGATAGACTCAAATGAAGAGAAAGTCTTCGTGCAGAACTTTCTGCCATACAGCGAATTAGGGTCGGTACATCAAGCCAATACCGATCTCGCGTTGAAACTACATAGAGAGGAAAGAGAAATAGAATGGGGTATCTATGCAATATCCAAAATAGAGAATTGTTCAGTCGTCATTAAGTCCAACAATACCGTTCTCGTTGACGAGACATTCTCTTTTGAGCCTTGTCAGGTGCATCTGGAAACCATTGAATATTCAAGCAATGAAAAGCTAACGATTGTTGTCACCACCCAAAACGGTCAAAAAATACTTTCGTACACAGAGCTTGATGCGGCTGAAGAAGCGATTCCTGAACCAGCGCAGCCCCCTTTGGCACCGCAAAACATATCATCGATTGAAGAGCTTTATTTGATAGGTCAACATTTAGAACAGTATCATCATGCTAGTGGTCAGTCAGAAGATTATTACCAAGAAGCTCTGCGCCGAGATCCACTGGATTATCGCTGCAACCTTGCGCTGGCGAATAGGGAGTACGAGCGGTGTGACTACGATAATTCATTAGTACTATTAAATAACGCGCTAAATCGAGCCCATCAATACAATAAGAATCCAGCGTGTGGTCGCGCCAGTTTTCTTCGAGGTTGTGTTCACGAAAAACTGGGGCAACAAGAATTGGCCTATCAGGATTACTATAAATCCACTTGGAGTGGTAACTGTGGTGATATCGGATTTATGGGGGCGAGTCGCCTTTCATTTATTCAGCGCAGATACACCGATGCGCTTGAAGAAATAAATCGCTCATTAGAGCTTAATCCTACCAGTTATCACGCCGCTTTTATCAAGGTAGTGATTCTAGATAAACTGAATAAAACCGATGAGGCTAGGCGCTTCAATGATATGGCAATTCAACAGTTCCCGCTTGGCTATGCTTTGTTTTTTGAGAGGTATCGAATCACAAACTCGGATGAATCGAAGAAAATATTCGCGACTTTGTGCCAAAGAAGACAAGCTAATGCCATCCATGTTAGTGGCTTATATCAATCACTGGGCTTAATGGAGTGTGCTATCAGAGCGATTGATCTAATAGACGCTAGCGGCGCCAATTCTTTGCTCATTAAAACAGCATTAGACGACGAAATGGATGAGAGCTTATTGATCAAAGCCGAACAGGAGTTTAGTCAAAACGTACTTTTCCCAAACACGCAAATAGAGTGGCATGCGCTGACAAAATTAGCTGGAAATCCTTTTGTCGATTATCAATTAGGGTGTTTCTATTACGCCAAAAAGTCTTACGAAAAAGCGGTGCTACTTTGGAAGAATGCGTTAACTATTAGGCCTGATTTTAAAGAATGTCACCGCAATCTATCTGTTTACTATGCAAATAAAAAACACGATTTAGAACGCGCGCTCTGCCATATGTCTTATGCGTGGGAGCTTGATTCTCAAGACGCCAGAGTGCTCTTTGAACTAGACCATTTAAGCAAGCTGATAGGGCGCTCACCTGAAGATAGACTCGATATGCTGAATAAGCACCAGAACATTGTGCTAAAGCGGGATGACTTAAGTGCCGAGTGGATAGCACTGCTTAATATTTCTGGAAATCAAGCCAGAGCATTAGACGTGTTAGAAAGCAAAATATTCCATCCTTGGGAAGGAGGTGAAGGTCGAATTACAGGACAATATATCAATGCATTATTACGCCAAACGGAAAAACTCGTGATGGACGGAAAGTACGCCAACGCAAAGCAACAGTTGATTAGGTCTCTAACCTATCCAGACAATTTAAGCGAAGGACGACTTGTTGGACAAAGCGACAACGACATCTATTTCATGCTCGGTTGCGTTGCTGAAATACGTGGTAATGCTGAAGAAGCACAACAGTATTGGCAAAAGGCGACGCTTGGTTCCAGCGAGTTAACAGAAAGTCGTTATTACAATGACCAGCCCGCTGATTACCTGTTCTTCCAAGCACTGGCTCTTGCTAAGTTAGGAGAAAAAAACTGTGCACTGAAGCGTTTTACCGTGATGAGAAACTGGGCAAACGATCATCTATCTCAAAATGTTTACGAAGATTTTTTCGCTGTCTCGCTTCCTGAGTTGAATGTATTTGATAGGGATATCATTCAAAATCATCAAGTGCATTGTCGGTTTATTCGATATCTCTCTTCACTTGGAGAATGTTTGTTATTGGACACTGGGATTACGCAATCGACACAAGAAAAAGCGGCCTTGCTTAACTTGGAACCGGGGCATAGCAAGACCAGTTTGATTGATTCACTTTTGCCACTGCTAACAACGTTTTTTAAACATCCACCACATTAATACTAAACACAGATTACTTAATAGCGTGATTAAACATCAGAATATATACAGAGTAGTGCATTACCATTAATTTAAACAATAACGGTACTTTACAAACATAATTCAAAATGCGGAACGCTGAGTCCTTAACGTGATAAGGCGCGTTTATATTCCAACGCATTGGTCTAATAAAATAGGGAACATTATGAAAAACCTCTACAAAAACATCGGAACGGTATTACTGACAACATCCCTTTGTTCTATTTCTTTGGGTGTTGCCGCAGAAGCGAAGAAGAAGATCGGTTTTATTGTAAAACAACCGGAAGCAGGCTGGTTCCAAGACGAATGGAAGTTTGCTGAAATTGCGGCAAAAGAAAAAGGGTTTGAACTGATTAAAATCGGTGCGCAAGATGGACAAAAACTCATGTCAGCGTTGGATAACCTGGGCACACAACAAGCGGATGGCGTCATTGTTTGCGTACCAAACGTAAAACTAGGTCCAGCGGTTGTGGCTGCGGCGAAACGAAACGGCCTCAAACTGATGTCTGTCGATGATCGCCTGATTGATGGGAATGGCAATCCGATTGAAGACGTCGTTCATATGGGCATTTCTGCCTATAGCATTGGGCGAGAGGTGGGTGATGCACTATTGGCTGAAATCGATTCACGTGGTTGGGACAAAAACGAGGTTGCTGTTATGGCCTTAACTTACAAACAGCTACCAACGGCCTATGAGCGCACGAAAGGTGCAACGGACGTATTGAACGAAAACAACTATCCAGCTGCAAATATTTTTGAAGCCCCTCATCGATTGGATAACACCGAACAAGCGTTTAATTCAGCAAACAGCCTTATTACGCAAAAAGGTGAGTTTAAAAAATGGATAGTGTATGGCATGAACGACCAAGTGGTTATTGGTGGCGTGCGGGCACTAGAGGGTAATGGTATTTCGTCGGACAATATTATTGGACTTGGTATCAATGGTACGGAAGAAGCGATCAACGAGTTTCGTAAACCGGTTGCCACGGGTTTTCACGGCACAATTATTTTGAGTGCTAAAGCTCACGGATATCAAACATCTCTCAATATGTATAACTGGGTAGCCAATGGTGTTGAACCTGACAAGCTTGTGTATACCTCTGGTTATTTAGCCACACGAGATAACTTCGAAGAAGTGCGTAAAGAGTTAGGTCTATAATTGTGATAATTCGGGGTGAATAACCCCGAACACACCAAGGATTACACGAATGAAGAATCAACTCGAATTTCGCGATGTAACTAAAAACTTCCCCGGCGTTAAAGCACTCGACTCTATTAGCTTTGCTATTGGCCATGGAGAGATTCACGGTCTTATAGGCGCTAACGGCGCAGGCAAGAGTACCTTAATGAAGGTGCTTGGCGGCATTCATCCAGCAAGCTCCGGCCAGGTTGTCGTTAACGGTAAACCGGTTCATTTCCGATCACCTAGTGAAGCGATAAAAAATGGCATCGCGATTATTCACCAAGAGCTTCAATTGGTTCCTGAACAGACAGTAGCAGAAAATATATTTTTAGGTCGACTCCCGACAAACAAAGGAAAAATCGACTGGAAAAAAATGAACCAACTTGCCGACGTGCAGTTGAAAAAACTTGGTCTAAGCTTCTTACCGACCGATAAAGTCAGCAAGCTTTCAATGGGTCAACAACAGATGGTTGAAATTGCTAAAGCAATGATATTGAATGCCAATATCATTGCTTTAGATGAACCAACAAGTAGCCTCTCAGCCGCAGAAACAGAGGTGCTTTTTAGAGTGGTTCGTCAGCTACAAGCACAAGGAAAAATACTGATTTATATTTCTCACCGAATGGCGGAAATATTTGATCTTTGTAGCTCATGTACTGTGATGAAAGATGGACAACATGTTATTTCATATGATGATTTAACCCAGATTGACCGCCAGACAATTATAGAAAAAATGATAGGTCGAAACCTTGGCGATATGTATGCCTATTCTCCTCGTGACCTCGGTGATACCTGCTTTTCTCTCAATAATATTCAAAGCAAGTTGTTCCCTAATAACGTTCAATTTTCAGTACGAAACAGTGAAATTCTTGGTTTTTTCGGGCTGGTTGGTTCTGGTAGAACCGAGTTGATGAAGTCCATTATTGGTGCGTTATCCAGTCAGCATATCGATGCATCTTTAGATAACAAAATACTTCCGACGTTGACGCCTAAACGGGCTATTGAAAATGGTATTTTGTATTGCTCTGAGGACCGAAAAAAGGAGGGGAATATTACTTTTCGATCGGTTTGGGAAAATATTACCATCAGTAGCCGTCGTAACTTCTGGAAGTTTGGTGGGATATTAAATTTGGGCAAGGAGATGGAGCAAGCCAAACACTTTGTCGACCGGCTAGATATTAAAACCCCTTCCCTTGAAAAAGAGATCCAGTTCCTTTCTGGAGGAAATCAACAAAAAGTAATTTTAGCTCGTTGGTTATCTGAGCCTCGTATGAATGTACTTATTGTGGATGAGCCAACTCGAGGTATTGATGTTTCCGCAAAAAATCAAATCTATAACGTCTTGTACGAGCTAGCGAATAAGGGGATCTCAATTATTGTAATTTCGAGTGAACTACCCGAAGTAATGGGTATTACCGACCGTTTGTATGTCATGCGGGAAAATCAAATATCGGCTCAATTTACGCGTGAAGAATATCAAGAAGAGAGCATTCTTTCTAAAGCTTTCCCAGAACAGGAGATGACAGTATGACGACGGTTAATAGCACCACAGATGTTAATAAGACCACTGAAATAGAACTACCCATGAGTAGAAGAGCCACAACATGGTCGTTGATTCGTAGTAGTGAAAATTTCAACATCATTGTTGTCTATATATTGTTATTTGTTTCGTTAGCGATATTTGTCCCTTATTTCTTTTCGCTAAGAAATATGGTGGGGCTTGGCCTTTCAATATCACAGATAGGTATGGTGGCCTGTACGATGATGTTCTGCCTCGCATCGAAAGACTTTGATTTGTCGGTGGGATCTCAAGTGGCTTTCTACGGCGTGCTTGCGGCGTTAATTGTCAACGCAACAGACAGCTTTATATTGGGTATTATTGGAGCATTGATAGCCGGTATTTTTATCGGCCTTATGAACGGAATTTTTGTTACCAAAGTTCGCGTAAATGCGCTTATTGCCACCTTAGCTATGATGGAAATTGTACGCGGTGGTGCCTACATTATTTCGGGAGGAAATGCCGTCGGTGTCGTAAACATGGACTTCTTCATGTTAGGACAGTCGACTATTTTGGGAATGCCTACCCCAATTGTGATTACTATTCTCTGTTTTATTGTGTTTGGTTTCTTGCTCAAAAACACCGCTTATGGACGAAATGCATTGGCGGTGGGTGGTAATGCCGACGCTGCAAAACTGGCGGGTGTCGATGTCGATAAAGTGAGAATCACTAATTTCGCTCTACAGGGAGCAATATGCGCTATTGCAGGGGTCATACTGGCTTCCCGTATCACTAGTGGACAACCGAATGCATCGTTAGGCTTTGAACTCAGTGTCATTTCAGCTTGTGTACTCGGCGGCGTATCATTGAATGGTGGTAAGGCAAGTATTATTGGTGTTGCGGTCGGCGTGTTGATTATGGGTACGGTAGAGAATGCTCTGAACCTACTTAATATCGATTCCTTTTACCAGTATCTAGTCCGGGGTGGTATCCTACTTCTTGCGGTTGGTGCAGACCAGTATCGTCAGAGGTTAGCAGAAAAAGGGTAGTTTTATTCAATATTAAAAGGGAGTCTATAATGCTTAAAGGCATGAACAATCAGTCGGTCAGAATATTCAATTCGAAGCTGATTATTAGACTCCTTTTTCAATATAAACAGTTAAGTAAGTCTCGCCTATCTCATTTATTAGAGCTCAGTATTCCTGCGATCAGCAAGATCCTTCTCTTTCTTGAGGAGAAAGGTTGGGTAGAACACGTTCAAACCAAACATACCGGAAGAGGCAATTCGAGTGGGGTGTATCAAATATCTCATAAATCGAGCCCAATTATATGCCTACATGTAACGCCCACAACCATCTCAGCGTTGGTTGTGAATGGTAAAATGGAGCTTATCCTAGACCGTTGGGAAAGGAATGTTTCGCCAGCGGTTCCAGAAGAACTCGTCCAGTCCGTTATTGACGTTTATCGACGTTGTGTAAAAGAAGCGAATGTAGGCAAACTCAAGATTGCCCTCTCTTTGCATGGACAGGTTGATATCCATGCTGGCACGTCTATGTTCATGCCCCAAGCGCCATGGAATACACCCATTGATTTTAAATACATCCTAGAAGAGCAATTGGATACAGACGTTACCGTGGATAACGACTGTGTGATGCTCGCACTTGCTGAAAAATGGATAAACCCTGATCATGCTCGTGACTTTTGCGTCATTAATGTCGATTACGGTATCGGTTCTTCATTTCTAATTGATGACCAGATATTTAGAGGTGTGCTATACGGAAGCGGACAGATAGGCCACTCAATCATCGACCAAGATGGAAAAAAGTGTGGTTGCGGTCGATACGGTTGTCTCGAAACAGTGGCATCGACAAAAGCGATGCTAGCGGACATTCGGAAGCAGACTAAAAACCGACTTTTTTATGAACAATATTATCTCGATGAATTTGAATTTGAACAATGTGCACAGCTATATTTGCAAAATGACCCATTGGTGTGTCGATTCTGTAATAAAGCAGCCAGTACATTGGGTATCAGCATTTACAATTTTTTAGTGACGATGAGCGTCAACGATATCGTGATTTATGGTGATGCCTGCAAACTAGGAGAGAATTGGTTAAGTGTTATCAAAGATCAGGCACACTACAATCCATTTGAAGGGAACGTTATCTCGGTTAAAGAACAGAAATCCAGCATTCGATTTGGTGAACTTAGTGATACTCAGTTGTTGCAAGGAATAGGATATTTGTTTATTGAGAAAATGTTGATAGCCTTTAATTAAGGCTCAATCAAATACCACCAAGATTCCCGTTTTCACGGGAATGACGAGGGGCAAAGAATGGGTATTGAGTGAGAGTGATAAAGAGGTGTAGGTTATGCAATATAACTTAGTTTCTAAGGCTAATAACGTAAGACAAAACTGCCGACATTCCCGTTCGGTTAATGTAATCTAAACCTGTCATCCCGATGAAACCAACGTCATCTCCACGAAAGTGGAGATCTAATACCACCAAGATTCCCGTTTTCACGGGAATGACGAAGTATTTAGTACTAACCGAACAGCATTACATGAAAGTGGAGATCTAATACCACCAAAATTCCCGTTTTCACAGGAATGACGAAGTATTTAGTACTAACCGAACAGCATTACATGAAAGTGGAGATCTAATACCACCAAGATTCCCGTTTTCACAGGAATGACGAAGTATTTAGTACTAACCGAACAGCATTACATGAAAGTGGGGATCTAATACCACCAAGATTCCCGTTTTCACGGGAATGACGAAGTATTTAGTACTAACGAACAGCATTACATGAAAGTGGAGATCTAATATGTACTACCGACCTCATAGGTAACACTTTAAACCGGTCACATAGGTAACACTTATGTTGGCCGGATTACTCGACCAACTACTTCATCTACGATCCCTAATTTTAGAGTTCCAAAATGCAGCAACCA
>NZ_JBCDMC010000019.1:0-50492 GCF_042465995.1 Vibrio frigidus
GCAAAATGAAGCCACCGTCATTCCCGTGAAAACGGGAATCTTCTACATGTTACCCATGTGCCCGGTCAGATCTGTTACCCATGTTGGTGATCAGTGCCAAACCAACGTCATCCCCATGAAAATGGGGATCTAATACCCCCAAGATTCCCGTTTTCACGGGAATGACGAAGTATTTAGCACTAACCGAACCGTATACACCTGCGTGGGAATTTTTGTCTCGCGATCCATCGCTAGTAGTTTAGCTCATTAATTGATAAATTATCTTTCGGTCTATTCGTCGTGTGGTCAGGTATTATTCTATGAAAAAATTCTCCCGTCGTGGCTGGAACAATGTTCTTATTTTCGCTGTTATTGTTTTTATGCTGATATTGAATCTACCAACAATCATTAAGAACAACTTCATGGAACCAGCGCAGAGCATTTATCCTTACGTGATGGATCCTCAATCGGATATTAGAGAGATGCACTTTGCTACTCTGTCTATTCAAAGACATAATCTTGAATGGGTTGCCAATAAAGATCTCTCCATTTCACCTCTAGAGCTCGTACAGAGATGGCATTTTCTTGCAGGTACAGAAGTGGATGAAGTGACTTTTGCGCAGTTAAAAGAGCAGCTACCAAAAGCGAACACGTTAGAAATTTGGTATTTAGACAAGGAAGAGCCGCAAAGAGTGACCTACTACCAAACCCCTCAATTCTGGCTTATGAAAAGTTGGGAACAGAAATGGATTGCGGTTTCTGTAGAAGAGGACTACCTTTTCCCTTATCTATAAATTATCTAGCCGATAACCTATACCCCATGCCTGAACTCCCAGAAGTAGAAGTTAGTCGAATGGGTATTACTCCCCATTTGTTTGGTAAAACCATAAAACACATCACCATTCGTCAACCGAAACTTCGTTGGATGATCCCAGAAGAACTGAGTCAGCTTACTGGACAGGTCATTTTAGGTATTCAACGCAGAGCAAAATACCTTCTGTTAAAAACTGAAAAAGGCAGCATTATTGTTCATTTGGGTATGTCTGGGTCTTTGCGAGTATTGAATGAAGGGCATGAAGCAGGTAAGCACGATCATGTCGATCTACTGCTAACCGACGGAACATTACTCCGCTATAACGACCCTAGAAGATTTGGTGCTTGGCTCTGGCAAGATAAAGAACAAGAGCATGAATTATTCAAGCACCTTGGTCCCGAACCTTTAGAAGAGGTCTTCAATGCTGACTATATATTCGAAAAAGCCCGCGGAAAGCGTGTTTCCATGAAGCAGTTTATTATGGATAACAAAGTGGTGGTTGGTGTTGGTAATATCTACGCAAATGAATCGTTATTTTTAGCCAAAATTCACCCTCAAACTGCTGCAGGAAAATTAAAACTCAATGAATGGCAGGCGTTAGTGGAAGTCATTAAGCAAGTACTTGCTACCGCGATTAAGCAAGGTGGTACAACGCTTAAAGACTTTAATCAGGCGGATGGTAAACCTGGCTATTTTGCGCAGGAACTATGCGTCTATGGCAAGGCGGGTGAAGCTTGTCCACTCTGCGGTGAAGATATTCAACAACTGAAAATAGGGCAAAGAAATAGCTATTTTTGTGCAGACTGCCAACCAGAAAAATAGTTATACCAATGCCATTGAATAACTGAGTAGACTAAATGTGTTCGATGGAGCAGACCTCAAAGGCTATGGATGGCCTTTGCTAAGCGAACAAGGATGTATTGAGCGGTCTGCGGAATCGAATTCATTTTGATTACATCATTAATGTAAATCGTATAATTAGCCAAAAGAATAATCTAAGAAGAATGCTCTGCTTTTTCTTTTAGTTTAATGGCAACGGCAACGGGGACAAATTGATCGATATCTCCGCCATGAATAGCCACTTCTCTTACGATGGTGGAGGAGAGGAATGCAAACTCTTCCGCGGGGGTAAGAAAGATACTTTCTAGATCAGGCAATAGCTTACGATACATATTGGTTAAGCCAAATTCGTACTCGAAATCAACCGTCGTTCTTAATCCTCGAATGAGTAGGTTCGCTTTTTTTTGTTTGGCGAAATCAACAAGAAGCCCAGAAAACCCTTCAACAGAGACATTGTTGAGTTCTTTAACCGATTCTTGCAACATGGAGACCCGCTCTTCAAGCGAAAACATGGTTTTTTTACTCGGGCTATAGGCCACGGCAACAGTGACCAGATCAAACATCTTAGCCGCTCGAATGATGATATCCATGTGTCCATTAGTGACAGGATCAAATGTGCCGGGATACAGAACGTGATTATTCATGGCTGCCTTCCTTAAGTTTGATGAGTACCTTGTTTAGGCTCTGTTTTACCATATCTAGACTAATATCTTGCATCAGGTTGTCTCCTTTTGCCCTTGCGCCCCAATGTAAACTTTCAACAGGTTTTCCCTGTTGCTCTTCGACATGCTTTTGATAAACACTAGCAATGTATTCTAAGCTATTATAAGGGCCAGTTCGTAATGGGTTGCTATGGGCGTATAATCCAATGACAGGTGTTCCCTGAGTGGTCGCTAAATGTGCAGGACCAGTGTCAGGAGCAAGAACGACATCGGCCTGTTTGAGTATGGACGTTAATTGCATTAAATTGGTCTTGCCGATGAGGTTTTTTACAGGGCATTGGCATAAAGCCTCTATGTCTTCACCAAGTTTCACTTCTCTCGGTGCAGGCGAACCGCACAATACAACCTGTAATCCTTGTTCGTTTGCGTAGTCAGCCAGTTGAGCATACCTTTCTGTTAACCAGTTTCGTTCGTCTTTGCTTGCTGCCGGTGAAATAACCAGTGTCGGCATGTTTGTTAAGTGAGATTGTGCAAATTCGATATCTTCTTGGCTAAGTGGAATTGTCCAAGTAGGGGTGTCAAATGGTACACCTATATATCTGGCAAACTCTGCAAAATTATCTAACACGTGGAAACACTTTGTTTTTGGTAGGTGTTTATTCGTGAAAAATCGCTGGCCTTCCCGGGTTCTATTATTGCCAAAGCCAATTTTATATTTTGCCTTTATACCGAAAGAAAGTGCGCTTGCTCTTATCGCCGCCTGCATATGCAATAACGCGTCAAAGCGTTGACCGGAAAGCTGACGCCAAACTTTTTTCATGCCAGCAAAGCCTTCTTTTTTATCAAATACCACAACATTGATATTGGATAGGTGGCCAATTAACTGAGCTTCTATTTTTCCTGTTATCCAAGTGATCTCGGTTTCAGGCCAGTAGGCTTGAATCGCCTGAACAACAGAGATAGCATGACAAACGTCGCCAATAGCAGAAAGTCTTAAAATACAAAGAGATTTTGGGGCAGAAGAAAAAAGAGCCATAAGCACTTTACCAGTAAAAGAGTTAAGTCGAATTATGCAGTTGCCATGGTTAAATGTAAACTATCGTAGTGCTTGAGCTTTGATCACTTCGCTTCTTGAAGCTTGAAAGTTAATGGCTGAATACCACGTTAGAAAGATTCAATATTTTCAAATAAGAGGTCGTCGTGCAAGTTTACAAAAATAAGAATGAAACCATTTGGTACGACTCTGATCTGCTGTCGGTTCCTGTTGAAATGTGTACGAATGCACCTTATTGGTATGTGAAAAATAGAGTGGTGGGCTCTGCTCAAGGGCGGGGAACCACTTGGTTTGTACAATTGGATCACATTCAAGGTGCACTCAGACACTATCGTCGAGGAGGGCTATTTGGAAAGATAGTGAAAGATCAGTACCTATTTAAAGCGTGGGAACAGACAAGAAGTTATCAGGAATTTACGTTACTAACAAAGCTTCGTGCCGCGGGGGTAAATGTTCCAAGGCCCATTGCGGCGGGAGCAATAAAAATAGGTTTCTTCTATCGAGCAGATTTATTAAGTGAAAAAGTACCAAACGCTTGTGATCTTGTTGATATCTTGCAAGAAAACTCATTGAGTAAGCTCGTTTACCATAGTATCGGTCGAGAGATCCGAAAGATGCATGACGCTAGTGTGAACCATACGGACCTGAATATTCATAATATTTTGCTCGATAACGAACAAAAGGTATGGATTATCGATTTCGATAAATGCTATTCGCAAACTGGTGAAGAGTGGAAAGCGGCTAACCTAGAAAGATTAAAGCGTTCATTTTTGAAAGAACAAGGTAAGCGGAATATTCATTGGAATGAGGATGAATGGGAAGCGTTGGTTGAAGGGTATGAGGCTGTGTCCGAAGGGCGTTCCGCATAAGCAGGCGAAGGTGACTTCTTCTGCTCGTCATTCCCCCTTCGTTCGTCATTCCAGTGGAAACGTAATGCTGTTCGGTTAGTGCGAAATACTTCGTCATTCCCGTGAAAACGGGAATCTTGGTGATATTAGATCCCCACTTTCGTGAGGATGACGGAGAGAGAGGATGACGGAGAGTGGGGATGACGGAGAGAGAGGATGACGTAAGAAGTGAGTAATCTGTGGATTCTATTTCAAAGGCTCAAGTATTTAAGCGTATTGCTCAGTGCGCCACGATTACGTTTAACTACATTAAGAGCGGCTTGTCCCATCGATGTTGACTTCTCCTTATCTGAAAAAAGCCGATGAAGTTGTTCTGCAATTTCATCGGGTGTTTTGCAGATAACTACCGCATTATTTGCTATTAGTTGTTTAGTAATCTCTGCAAAATTAAAATAGCTTGGGCCATTAATGAGCGGTTTAGCTAACGCCGCAGGCTCAAGCAAGTTATGTCCTCCAACCTTGTCTCCAATTAAGCTACCCGCCATAAAGCAGACATCGGCTGACCCTAGTAATACCAGCATTTCTCCCATGGTATCGCCAATATAGACTTGAGTTTCTGCTTGTACAGCGGCGCCGCTTGTCCGTGTTACGGTATTCAGCCCTTGTTGTTGTGCCAGTTCGGTTACCGACGCAAATCTCTCTGGGTGCCTTGGAACCAGTAGTATCAGGGCATCAGGTTGTGTTTTTAATAGTGTCTTATGTGCTTGCAGCAATAACTCGTCCTCTCCAGAATGCGTGCTGGCTGCAATCCAAATAGGTCGCGTTTCATTGAGCTCGATTCTTAATGCCTGACTCTCTTTGACCGTCTTTTCTGGAACCGTGATGTCGAATTTGATGGAGCCAGTCACATTAATCGTTTCTTTCGGGAAACCAAGGCGTATGAATCGCTCTGCATCACTCTCGTGCTGACAAAGAATTTGAGAAATATTACTCGCCAATAGGGTGAACACCGCTTGGAATTTTGCATAACGTTGGCAAGATTTTTCTGATAAACGGGCATTTAGTACTGTTATAGGGATATTTGCTTTTGCGACGGTATGCAAAGTGTTTGGCCACAATTCCGTTTCCACAATGAGCATCTGTTTCGGTTTTACTGCACGCAGAAAACCTCTTACACACCAAGAGAAGTCAATAGGCATATATCTATGTTCAACTAGGTCGCCTAACTTCTCAGCCTGCTCAGCGCCAGTGCTTGTGGTGGTAGTAAGGACAATAGACTGAGCTGGATTTTGCTTTTTTATCGCTTTAATTACGGGTGTTATAGCAATCGTTTCCCCTACCGATACCGCGTGAATCCAGATCGGCGCGACGGCATTGGTTTTACGCGTTATTCCCCAATGCTCTTTCCACCGAACACCAAAGGACGGTTTACCCGGCTTTTTCTTATATAAACTGATAAGAAGAAAAGGGCAGGCAAGGAAAAGAACGAATGTATAGAGTAGACGGATAAGCATCCTTGTAACCATTTAAAAATACAGAAAAAACAATAAACGAAAGGTAACGTGTTTTTTGTAAACAATAAACAGTAAACTATAAAGCATGCATGCTTAGTCTGTTATTATTAGTCGCCACATTTCTTCTTCGGAGAGCCTAAATGATCTCACCTCATGAGTCTGAATCAAAAAAGTATCGTTTTCTACTCTATGTAGAACAAAATTACTCTTTTGAAATCTTAAGACCGATACAGAAGCATGCGAAATTATTGGGATATGATATTAGGTGGATGTTGGTCGGTAAAGACGCTTCTAATCATTTTCTTCTAGAGAATGAGATTTCATGTGCAAGTTTAAACGATGCCGTTCAATTTAAACCTGATGCGGTATTTGTTCCTGGAGATCGAGTCCCTTCCTTTATCTCTGGAATTAAGGTGCAAGTATTTCACGGCCTTAACGAAAGTAAGCGCGGTAATACTTACCCTGAAAGAGGGATGTTTGATCTTTATTGTACCGAGGGGCACGAAAGAACGGGAACTTTGCAGCCGATTGCTGAGTCGAAAGGGTACTTTCGTGTGGTTGAAACGGGTTGGACAAAGTTGGACAGTTTATTTGGCTATACTGAAAGTTCGATCGTTGAAAAGTCGAAACCACAGATATTTTTTGCATCAACATTTTCACCAAGTTTGTCATGTGCCGAGTTGGTGTATGAAGAAGTAAAAAGGCTAAGCGAGCTTGGTGACTGGCATTGGTTAGTTACTTTGCATCCCAAAATGGCCAAAGAGACGGTTGAAAAATACCGCAAACTTGAATCTGATAATTTGACGTTTTTTTATAATGATCAGGTTGTGGCGATGATGCATCGAGCCGATGTGATGGTATGCGATAACTCTTCGATTTTTCAGGAGTTTTTGTTGTTAAACAAGCCGGTAGTCACGGTTGATAATAGAGATGCTCAAGCAAGCTTTATTAATATAACTCAGCCGGAACAGTTAAAAAACGCTATTGAGCAAGGGTTAGCCCCTTCATCAGAATTGATGACTGCGATTAAAAGTTATGGGCCGAGTGTTACACCGTTTCTAGATGGTCAGTCCGCTCCGCGTGTATTAAATGCGGTGACAGAGATGATTGAATCGGGTTGGACAAATACCAAACCAAAAAACTGGTTTAGAAATTACAAAATCCGAAAGTCATTGGGATACTGGAAATTTTAATAATAAAGCGAAATTTATCGCTAGGTTTATACGTAGATTTAGAAAAAAGGGCAATTTGAATGAGAAAGCACACGTTATCAGTCATTGTGATCACAAAAAATGAGTCGGATAGAATAGAAGCTTGTTTGAGTTCAGTCGTCGATGTTGCTGATGAAATCATCGTACTAGACAGTGGTTCAACAGACGATACGGTAGAGTTATGTAAAAAATACACCGATAACGTGGAAGTTACAGATTGGCCGGGTTTTGGGAAACAAAAACAGAGAGCATTAGATAAAGCAACTTGCGACTGGGTACTTTCAATCGACGCTGACGAAGCTTTAGATGAAACCATGGCAAAAGATCTTCAAGCACTATTAGAGCAAGACACTATTAAGCACAGTGCCTGCAAATTGCCTTGGGGCGTAACGCTATATGGAAAAACGCTTCGGTATGGTCGAAGTGCACGTTCTGTGCTGAGATTATTCCAACGCGAAGGTGCGAGATATACTCTAGATGAAGTACATGAAACAGTCGTACCTATAGCGGGTAGCATCGGCACACTTAAAGGGCATTTACTTCACTATACCCATCGAGACTTTGGTCATGGGTTAGATAAAGCGGCTCAATATGCTTGGCTTGGTTCACAAAAATATCATCGTAAAGGCAAAAAGTCGCATGGGCTGTTTCTCGCTTTGCTAAGAGCCGTTTGGACTTTTTTTCTTATATATATTCTAAGACGAGGTTTCTTGGACGGGAGTGTAGGGTTTATTATGGCAATGACGTATGCGCAGGTTAACTTTAATAAGTATGCTGGTTTATGGGTATTGGAAAATGAGTCTCGAGTTAAAAAATAATAAGAGAATAAAATGAAAGTATTAGTGTGTGCTTCTTATCTACATGCATGGAATAGTTTGCGACCAGAATCGGCTATTTTTATGGAAATGGTCCGCCAAGGTCACCAAGTGACTATTATGACTCAAGGTGAGTCTGAGCATGTGAGTAAGCTTGAAGAGAGTGGCATTAAAGTCATCGATGCTTATCCTAAGCGTAAGATCTGTTTACAAACGATAAAAAAAATCAGAACAGAGCTTAAAGCGGATAATTATGATGTCTGTTATGCGTTTAATTCTAAAACCATCCCTAATGCTGCGTTTGCTTGTATCGGGATTGATGTCAAACTTGTTGTTTATCGCGGTACTACCGGTGGTCTTTATCGACATGACCCAAGTGCGTATCTCACTCAATTGCATCCACGAGTTGACGGTATCGTTTGTGTGTCCGACGCTGTAAGACAGGATGTGGTTAAGCGAGTATGGAAAAATAGAGATCATGTGGTGACAATCTATAAGGGTCATGAACTCGATTGGTATAAAGTACCAGCAACAGACAGAGACTCTTTGGGGTTAAAAGAGACCGATGTTGTCGCGATAACGGCTGCGCATGTAAGACCGAGCAAAGGTATTTCTGTTCTTTTGCAGGCGAGCAAATATATAACAGCGCCCAATTTTCATTTAATCTTAGCAGGCAGTGGTTTTGAACCTCATTTTCAAGAAATGAAAGACAGCCCGATGAGCGACAGAATACATTACATTGGTCACCGAACCGATATACCCTCTTTGATGTGCATGGCTGATTTTCAGATACAGCCATCGGTAAGTGGAGAAGGCTTGCCAAGAACGATTATTGAAGCGATGGCTAACGGCACCACTTCTGTGGTTACGACGACAGGTGGTGGACCAGAGTTAGTTGTCGATGGGAGCACAGGCTTTATCGTGCCAACCGCTGATGCCAAGTTGCTTGGTGAAGCGATGAATATATTGGCCCAAGATAAGAATAAATGCCTGGAAATGGGAGAAGCGGCAAAGCAACGGTTGCAGAGTCACTTTACTTCTCAGGTAACGGTTAAGAAACATTTGGATTTCTTCGAAATATTGTTGAACGAAAATTGATAAATGCTTGACTAAATAACAACGTGAGCTTCATCGGTAACGTTATGACAATGCCGCATTTACGTAAAGTGGCATGCTATTATTAGATTACTTTATGAAGATCGAATTGAAAAATTGATAAGAGTTTAAATTACCTATGCTAAACAATAAAACAGTACTCATCACAGGCGGAACCGGTTCCTTTGGTAAACAGTTCATTAAAACTATACTGGAACGATATCAAGATGTTAAAAAAATCATTATCTATTCTCGTGATGAATTAAAGCAGTTTGAGTTGAAGCAAAAATACCCTCATAAAGATTATCCTCAACTTCGTTTCTTTATCGGTGATGTGCGTGACCGTTTACGTATAATCCAAGCCTGTGAAGGTGTTGATGTCATTATCCATGCTGCTGCTATTAAGCAAGTAGATACCGCTGAATACAACCCAACGGAATGTATACGTACCAATATTGATGGTGCAGAGAATGTCATTCAAGCTGCGCTTCATTGCGGTGTAAAAGATGTGGTTGCGTTGTCTACTGATAAAGCGTGTGCACCGATCAACCTATATGGCGCAACAAAACTTGCTTCTGATAAGTTATTTACAGCCGCAAATAATATACGTGGTTCGAAAGACATCAAGTTCAGTGTGGTTCGCTACGGTAACGTAATGGGTTCACGAGGTTCTGTCATTCCATTTTTTATGGACAGAAAAAAAGAGGGCTTGTTACCTATCACACATGAAGAGATGACCCGTTTCAATATATCTCTTCAAGACGGCGTAAATATGGTGATGTATGCAATTCAACATCATATTGGAGGTGAAATCTTCATTCCAAAGATCCCTTCTTACAAAATACTAGATATAGCCGAAGCGATTGCACCTGAATGCAAAACGAAGGTGGTGGGTATTCGTCCTGGTGAGAAACTTCATGAAGAGATGATTACAGATACAGACTCACTCAATACCATTGATCTTGGTAAGTATTATGTGATTTTACCGTCGGTTTCGCTTCACTATTCTGAAGACGAATATATGGACCATCATAAGGCCGAAAAAGTACCGTTTGGGTTTAAGTACAATTCTGGAACCAACACCGAATGGGAAACCATTCAAGGTTTACGTGACCTAATAGTAGAACATGTTGACCCTAATTTTTCAGTGTGAGGAAAGGCTGTGATTCCATACGGTAGACAAGATATTACTCAACAAGATATCGATGCGGTTGTTGAAGTACTGAAATCGGATTTTTTGACGCAGGGACCGAAGGTTCCTGCGTTTGAAAAATCGCTGACGAATGTGACCGGTGCTAACTATGCGTTAGCGGTAAACAGCGCGACATCGGCTCTACATATCGCCTGTTTGGCTCTCGATCTTGGTGAAGGGGATATCCTCTGGACCTCTCCAACCACCTTTGTTGCCTCTGCAAATTGCGGGCTTTATTGTGGTGCTAAGGTCGATTTTGTGGATATCGATCCGGACACCTACAATATGTGTCCGAAAAAGCTACAGAAAAAGCTTATTGAAGCAAAGAAAGCGAAGTGTTTGCCTAAAGTCGTTGTCCCGGTACATCTGTGTGGGCAGTCTTGTGACATGGAGGCGATACATGCACTGTCTATAGAGTTTGGCTTTAAAATCATAGAAGATGCCTCGCATGCGATAGGTGGACGCTATAAAGAAAGTGTCGTAGGAAGTTGTGATTTTTCGGATATTACCGTATTTAGTTTTCATCCGGTAAAAATTGTAACCACGGCTGAAGGCGGTGCCGCGCTCACCAATGATAAAACCCTCGCTGAAAAGATGAATCTGTTTAGAAGCCATGGTGTGACTCGGGACCCTGACCTAATGGAAGGTGAGTCTCATGGTGGTTGGTACTATGAGCAAGTAGAGCTTGGTTATAATTATAGAATGACGGAGTTACAAGCGGCTTTAGGTGTTTCTCAGATGGAACGTTTGAGTGTTTTTGTTCGTGAGAGACACAAGCTCGCGGACAAGTACTATCAGCTTTTATCGGGTTTACCCATCGTGCTTCCAATCCAATTAGAAGATACCTACTCTGGGCTGCATCTGTATGTTATTCGCCTAAAACTTGATGAGATATCTAAAACCCATCTACAGGTATTTAACGAACTGCGAGAAAAAGGTATTGGTGTCAATCTTCACTATATCCCAGTACACACCCAACCTTATTATCAAAAAATGGGCTTTAAGTGGGGAGATTTTCCTGAATCAGAGCGCTACTACCACGAAGCTATCTCTTTGCCTATGTTCCATTTGATGTCAGAAGAGCAGCAAAGTGACGTCGTTACTGCCATTAAAGAGACCCTAGAATGAAAGTCGTCGTTGGGTTGCAAGCAAGAACAAACTCTAGTCGTCTTCCGGGAAAAGTGTTGTTACCGATTGGGGGCATGCCTTTATCGGTACTGGCTGCGAAAAGAGCGGTTAATAACAAACAATTTGATCTTAAAGTCCTTACCTCTGAAGAAGCAACGGATGATCACTTATGCCATACGTTAGAGTCTCACAACGTCCCTTATTTCCGAGGGAGCCTAAATAATGTATTAGATCGGTTTGTTAAAGCGTTTGCAGCTTATGACGATGAAACCATCGTGGTTCGCTTAACTGCCGATAATGTTGTGCCAGATGCAGAACTCATTGCTGAAGTTATTCAAGAGCTAATAGGCTCCTCATTAAAGTATCTCTGTGTAAATGGAGAAGCCTCTGGCCTTCCTTATGGTATGTCCGTAGAGGTAACCTATCTGTCTTGTCTACGTGAAGCGAATGCGTCGACTTCAGAGGCTTTTGACCAAGAGCATGTGACACCTTACGTACGCCGTAAATATGGTGACCGTTATTTAACTACCTATTCTGACAGGCAGTTAGGCCACCTGCGTTGTACGGTAGATAGCTTTGATGACTATATACACATGTCTACATTATTCGACCAAATTGAAAACCCTCTGGATGTGTCTTGTTGGGAACTGGTCGATAGGTTGAAAGCGGATTTTAAGGGAGCTGGCAAGGCTGAAAAGCTTGTATTGGGAAGTGTTCAATTAGGTCTTAACTATGGCATCAATAATGATGCTGGCCAACCGAATATAGAACAGGCCCATGACATGTTGTCTAGCGCGATTAATTTAGGCGTTTCCTATATCGATACCGCTCGTGCTTACGGTGAAAGTGAAGCTGTAATCGGTAAGTGGCTAACACAAGGTTGGCAGGGGCGACAGACCGTCATCACGAAATTAGATCCGCTTGCATCGATAAATGAAAATACCAGTGAAGCATTAGCGCAAAGTCTGGTCGAAAACTCCGTTTTACGTTCTTGTAAAAATCTAAAACTAGATAAGCTAGATGTATTGATGTTACACAGAACATCTCATATTACGGCATTTAATGGTGTGATTTTTGAGAAACTGAAAGCCCTCAAATCTGAAGGTTATATTGAGAAGTTAGGTGCATCTGTACAATCGGCGCAGGAGCTGGAGCTCGCGCTTTCTAACGCTGACATCTCAATCATCCAATTGCCATTTAACATACTCGATTATCGTTGGAATGACTTAATCCCTTTGATTCTTCAAGAGAAGAAAACACGTGACCTTACTATTCATGTAAGAAGTGTTTTTCTACAAGGGCTACTGTTAACGGATAAAAAAGATCTTTGGGCAAAGGCAAGTGATAATCAAACAGAAATACCAGATTGGCTAAAAAGACACGTTGAAGAAACCGACTCTAACAATGTACATCAACTTTGTATTCGTTACGTTTTATCTCAAGCTTGGATTGATGGGTTAGTACTAGGGAGTGACAATGTTGAACAGGTTATTGAGAATGCCAACATGATGGCACTTCCGGCTTTAAATGTTATGCAACTTACTTCTATTGATACCTCTCGACCTAAAAGTATAAATGACAAGCTTCTGAACCCAGCGCTGTGGACATAATGAACGAGAATAATATGTTTGATTTAAAAGAAATAACGGTATTAGTCACGGGTGCCACTGGATACCTTGGTAAAGAAATGTGTATCGGCTTAGCGTCATCGGGAGCGAAGGTACTGGTGAATTCTAGAAACGAAGAGAATGCGAATAGAACGATCTTGGAACTAGCCGAATTAGGATATAGTGCAGAAGCGGCGGTCTTTGATGTCACCGATACCCGTTCTATCAATCAGTTTTTTGCCCAATATAAGGGCACTCTGGCCGTTATTATAAACAATGCGTATGCAGGCAAGGGCGGTACAATTGAATGCAGTGAAGGCAGCGATTTTACCAATGCTTATAAAGTAACGGTAGAGTCAGCCAACAATCTATTTCAGGTGGCATTGCCACTGTTAAGAGCGTCTGTAAAACGTGTTGGATATGCATCGGTTGTTAATATTTCTTCTATGTATGGTTGTGTTTCCCCAGATTTAGGTATCTACAATACCGCCGAAGGTACTAACCCACCGTTTTATGGCGCTGCGAAAGCCGCTCTGATTCAGTGGAGTAAATATGGTGCCTGCGAGTTTGGAAAGGAAAATATTCGCTTTAACAGCATATCCCCTGGGCCCTTTCCAAATATAGCGAACAACGCTGAACCATTTTTGAACGTTCTGGCAAACAAAGTGCCTATGAAAAGAGTCGGGAGCCCAGAAGAGATCCAAGGGCCGGTTGTTTTCTTGGCAAGCAAAGCGAGCTCTTACGTCAACGGCTGCAACTTGGCTGTTGATGGTGGTTGGACGGCTTGGTAATTATAAGCTTTTATTTATGCTAATCCTGTGTCCTTACGAAAAGCAACGTCATCCCCACGAAAGTGGGGATCTGATTCCAACAAGATTCCCGTTTTCACGGGAATGACGAAGGGGTTGGTTAAGGTTATTAGAACCTGTCATCCTCACGAAAGTGAGGGTTTAATCCCACCTTATCTGCAGGTGGTTTTTTACTTCTTTTAATGGTTGAGGTTGAATGTGTTATTTGGATGTAGAGTCGATGCCTCATTAAAAATGGGTACGGGGCACGTGTACCGCACGCTTACATTAGCGAACCAACTTAAATTAAAAGGCCACGAAGTGGTCTTTTTCTGTAGAAAAATGCCTGGAAACTTGATTGAGATGCTCAAAACGCAACATCAAGTTGTGACCTTGTCGATTAAAGAAGATGTTGACCTATCGAATGAAAAGCATTGCCTGCACGCCGCTTGGCTAGAAGTGAGTTATAAAGATGAAATCGATCAGATAACAGAGGCGATACAAGCCTACCTATCAACAAGTTCGTCCACCAAATTTGATTGGATTATTGCCGATAATTACGCGATTGAACATCAATGGCATACAGCCGTAAGACCGTATACTCGGCATATTATGCAGATCGATGATCTAGCTGATCGGATGCATGAATGCGATTTACTACTTGATCAGAACTTTTATATTAATGGTTCAACGCGTTATGAAAGGCGAGTCCCCCAAGCATCAATGTTATTAACTGGACCATCCTTTGCTTTACTTCGACCAGAATTCAAATCAGTAAGGGATGAACTTCAAGATTACTCTTCAAGATATGACAGTAGAAATGTGGTTCTTTTTTTTGGTGGCATTGATATCGGGAACGAGACAGAAAAAGCGCTTTCCGGTTTATTAGACGTGCCAGATAATCATGATCATTTTGATGTCATTGTTGGGATGAATAACCCCAATATCGAATCGCTCCAAACATTGATAAACAATAATCTAGAGCGAGTTGATTTGCATATCCAAGTTTCTAATATGATGGACTATTTTTCTAAATCGTATCTTTATGTAGGTGCGGTAGGCGCGACAACATGGGAACGATGCGTATTGGCATTGCCCGGTATCGTTTGTTCCGTCGCAGACAATCAAACACAATTAGCGAAAGATTTGAATGCAGTGAATGGGCATAACTTTTTAGGGTTGAGCGAAACGCTTTCTTCCAAGGATTATAAAAAGGCTTATGAGTCATTTAAATCAAATTATGTTGCTCTATATACGCAGTCTGAAATATGTGCAGAAATGATTGATGGCATTGGCTGTCAAAAAGTGTGTAAAGAATTAGTCGAGATGTCAGAAAATGAAAAACTATAGAATTCGTCCTGCTGTTGAAGCCGATAAATGGATGGTCTTAGAATGGCGCAATCATCAGGATGTAAGATCGGTGATGCTGACAGACCACCTTATTTCTAAAGATGAACATTCTGGGTGGTGGGATAAAACTATGCAGATGAAAGAGCGGGAAATCCTGATCTTTGAGAGCAATGACAAACCGGTAGGTGTGGTGACTATTTATGAGCGAGATATCAAGAGCGCGACGGCATGGTGGGGGTTTTATTTAGACAATGCCAACCTTGACCAGACAGAGCGCACTTCGGTGTGGCTAGAATTAGAGCAGGCCGTGATCGGTTATGCGGATAAAACGCTCAAACTGCATGAATTGTATTGTGAGTCTTTGAAAGATAATCAACTTGCTTGGACACTGCATAGAAAGTGTGGATTTATAGAATGCCAAGCACCAATTTCAGCTACTGAGACGGGTAAGGAAGTGGTGTATATGAAATACGAATACCCACATAATCGAATAGATTCAAGAGCGGCTCTTTATCTGTTTGCCTCGCATAATACGGATTTTTTAGCCGATAAACTTCGTAGAGAATGTGAAATCTACCCTCAATTCCCTTATCAGGTTAAGCAGAGCGAGTTTGGTCGCTATATGCTTGATCTGCTTGACCCAAATAATCGAGAGTTAAACGTAGACGATGCCGCGTATTTGTTCATCGAGCGCGTAGAGGATTTTTACCCCGATATATATACCACGTCGACGTATGACGCCTTGCTCAGCATAGAAGAAAGAGTAACGCAGTATATTGAATTTATTGCGCAATTGGCTTCCAGTAGAAAAAATCCGATCTATGTTGCCGACTTTTCTTTGCAAAAAGGGTACCCGCACACATTATCAGAAAGGCTATCAGGTTCTGAATTGGATAGTTTGATCGCGACTTGGAACCAACGTTTGTATCAGCTGGTGGCCGAAAACGGGATACATATTATTCCTTATAGTGATCAAATCAGAAGACACGGCTCCGCTAGCTCTTTTTCCAATAAATTCTGGTATGTAGCAAGAGCGCCTTTTAGTGCTCAGTATTTGCAGGCCTATTCTAAGGCCATTATTGGCAGTGTGATGGCTTCAAATGTACTAACAGCAAGAGCGTTAGTCCTCGACCTTGATAACACCCTTTGGGGGGGCATCATCGGTGATGATGGAATGGAAGGTATCGCACTTGGTGGTGATTACCCCGGTAATATCTATCGAGATCTTCAATCATTATTCCTCTCCCTTAAAGAGAAAGGCATTTTGCTTACGGTATGCAGTAAGAATACAGAAAGTGTGGCGTTAGAAGCGATTGAAAAGCATACCAATATGCGTTTGCGTAAAGATGACTTTGTGACCTGGAGAATTAACTGGGAAAGCAAAGCTTCGAATATTCAAGCATTAGCACAAGAGCTTAACCTTGGTGAGTCTTCATTATGTTTTATCGATGATAATCCAGTAGAAAGGGCTGAAGTAAGACGCCACCTACCCAATGTTTTTGTCCCTGAGTTACCCGAAGACCCTGCAGAATGGTTTGAGTTTATCTCACAGTTACCGGAATTATGGGTGGCAAGTGTGAATGATTCTGACAAGCGCCGAGCTGAATTATATAAAAAACGAGTCAATATTAAAAAAGCAGAATCGAGCTTTGGAGATAGAGAGAGCTTTTTGAAAAGTTTAGAGATGGAAGCTCGATTTGAATCTTTAAATGCCGACAATTTTGACCGCACGTATCAGCTGTTTAGCAAGACAAATCAGTTTAATACCACCACGACAAGGTACAGTAAAGAGCAGCTCAAAGCGTATTCAGAAAGTCAGGACGCTTTGGTTATTCACATCAAGACCAAGGACAAATACTCGTCTGATTTCGAAGGCGTAGCGGCCTTAGTTGTTCTTAAAACAGAGTCATCGTGGACGATAGATAATTTTGTTATGTCTTGTCGAGTGATGGGGCGAGATATTGAAAAAGCGATACTGTCGAAACTGCTTGAAAAGGCGATGCAATCTGGCGTTCAACAGGTAGAAGGTCGTTTCGTTGCGAGTAAGAAAAATAGGCCAGTAGAATCACTGTATTCGACGAATAATTTTAAGAAAGAGAATGAAAAGTGGCTGTTTAGTCTTACCCAAGACAATATTCAAAGCTATGATCAGATTATTAAATCCGACTGGGTTAATTAAGGAGCAAAAAAGTGAATCCCCTGTTTTCAACTATTGGCGTGTTGCATGTCGATCATTATGCAGTAACAACGTTAAATCTAGAAAAAACCTTGAGAGACTTCTTATCTATTCCCGGAAGTAAGCTTCTACGTGGGCCGGGAGAGAACCCAGCTCAAGGGGTTTATTATGCATTCGTTGAGCTGAACGGGATGGGAACGGTTGAAATATTGTCCCCGTTGAATGATAAATCACCTATCTTAAGCCATATTAAACAGGGTAGCGGGGCGTATCATCTTTGTTATGCGGTGGCGGATATTGAAGTCGCGGTGGCCAAAGCTCAAGAAAGTAACGCTAAGCTCGTTGTTGAACCCAGAGCGGATGGTGCCTTCGATGGCCGAAGAGTCGCTTTTTTAATCCATCCCGATCACGGCTTGTTTGAGGTGCTAGAAGCCTATCCAGCGTCTTTTGAGCGATTGTCACCGGTGATAATCTCCGTTAATTCGAATGAGGCAAAGGCTTCAGGGCAGGTGCTCACGGTTTATAATCAAGTGATGGAAACAAACTATAGCGACATGGGCGAAGTATCAATGAAGGTATGCGCCGAGTGGGACTCATTCAAACATCTATTACTAATAATGGAGATTGAGAAACAGTTCGAGATAAGTATACCCGCGAGTCAGATGTCTGAGCTTGATGATTTGACCAAGATAAATCGCTACATTGATAGTAAATTAAAATAGAGAATAAAATATGCAAATTGCAGGCAGAAAGATTGGTGCAGGACATAAGCCATATATCATCGCAGAAATGTCGGGTAATCATAATGGTGATATTAATAGGGCGATAGAGCTCATCAAAGCTGCAAAAGAAGCGGGTGCAGATGCGGTCAAACTGCAAACGTATACCGCAGACACGATCACCATCGACCACAATGGTGATGAATTTCTGATCAAAGGTGGTTTGTGGGATGGCTCTCGACTATACGACCTGTATCAAGATGCCCATACCCCTTGGGATTGGCATAAGGTATTGTTTGATGAAGCAAAAAAACTAGGTATTACAATATTTAGCTCTCCTTTTGATCATACTGCAGTCGATTTTTTGGAGTCACTAGAGGCCCCTGCTTACAAAATAGCGTCATTTGAGCTTATTGATTTACCGCTAATTCGAAAGGTCGCATCGACGGGCAAACCCATCATTATGTCGACGGGGAATGCGAACCTAGCGGAAATTGAAGAAGCTGTATTAGCCGCGAAAGGTGCCGGTGCAAAAGAGTTAGTATTACTGCATTGTACTAGTGGTTATCCGACACCCGCCGATCAAGCGAACATCTCGACGATGTCTGTAATGAGAGGGGCATTTAACTGCGAGGTTGGTTTATCCGACCATACCATGGGCATTGGTGTTTCCATCGCTGCTGTTGCACTTGGGGCGTGTGTTATTGAAAAGCACTTTACTCTAGCAAGAGCGGATGGTGGCCCCGACTCTGCATTCTCATTGGAAAAAGAAGAGCTAAAGTCTTTAGTGGATAACTGTGCGATGGCATTTGAGTCTTTAGGTCAGCCTAACTTCATTAGTACCGAAGCAGAATCTCAAACGAAACCTCACCGTCGCTCATTGTACATAGTCAAAGACATAGCAAAAGGTGAGATATTTACAGATGAGCATGTCAGGTCGATTCGGCCGGGAAATGGCATACTACCGAAATACCTTGATGATGTTATAGGTAGTACAGCAACGGAAGACCTAACGTTTGGTACGCCGTTAAAATTTGGGCATTTTAAGTAAGTACCCAATTCTTTGTCATTCTCACGGCTTGTTGTCATCCACGCGAAAGTGTAATGCTGTTCGGTTAGTGCTAAATACTTCGTCGTTCCCGTCATTCCCGTGAAAACGGGAATCTGGGTGGTAATAGATCTCCACTTTCGTGGAGATGACGTCGGTTTTCGTGGGGTTCTGGTTTTACGAAGCGAATCAATTGAGGCCTAGGACGTTAACTAGTTAAGCAGCTCTTCAATTCTCTTTTTAAGAAGTTCAGGGTCTTTTTCCCAGTTGAGCATAATCTCTCCAAACCGAGTGGTATCCTCATCCAGTATTAATGACTTTCTGGTGCAGAAATTCTCAAACCCCAGCCCTGCTGTTGAGTTTATTGACATGATATTCGGCGTTGCAGCGCAGTTTAAAACAACAAGCTCTAGCGGCTGTTTGGTTGGTAAATAAACTTCATCTGGATATAAGGCTTGATATGTATCTATCGACTCACTTGGATGGAGTTTGAAAGCAACCTTTAGCCTGTTTTTTCGGCAATAATCAATCATGTATTGATATATTTTAATCTGAAAGTCAGCGTCTTCATACTGTGATTGGTAGGCTTTTGATGTTGGTTGAGTAGCAATAATAACGTCTGTATTCATTTCTTCAGCATGGAATTTAAATACGCGATTAAGGTTTTCGACACCTAATTTATTGGTCAAAAAGTTTATTTTCTTTCCTTTACTTCGAACATCTTCAGGCAAGTTCTCCGGATAGACGACGTGAATTCTTTGACACTTATTATCCTCTCCAAATACCCAGTAATCAGACGGCTTGCCAGTTATAGCGCGAATGTATTTCTTATAGCCTTTAATGGGTATTTTATAATAATTACCAACACCATCTTCAATCATTTCGTATTGTTCAACTAATAACCTAAACAGCCGAGACATTTTATTTCTTTCATTAAATACAAATAAAGTAACGTTGTCTTTTTCTAGGTTGAAAGAGGGATAAAAATCATTCAGAAGTTGAAGTAACTTTGATTGAATGAGAGCGCCTAAAGACAATTTACGTAATGCACAGGCGAGTATGATTTTTCCAATCAAAGATTGTTTAAAGTGTTTATTCAGTTCTTTTCGAGTAAGCGTCACCAACTGGATGTGTTCAGGAAGAGTGGAGACATCAATGGAATCTTGCTCAATATTTTGATAGTCCTTAAAAAAAAGGATTATCGCTGGACTGCTTAACTCGTTTGAAGCTTTAGATACAGAAAATAAAAGGTGTCTAACCGTTGAGCATATATACAAATTCTTATGCATTAGTAGCTTCCAGTCTTTTCTCTCGCGCCATATCAGAGGCCTGTATATAGTAGTGCATGATGAAAATATACAAGAAGAAGGTACCTGGGTGCGATAGAGGTACATAGGTCAATGCTGCTACTGATATGAATATAGGCAATGTAATTAATGGGATTTTCAACCGAGGATCTTTCTCTTTGAGGCCTCGATAGAACGGATATCCAAGAAAAGTTAAGAAAATACCCAAACCGATGAATCCGTATTTGACTGTTCTATCAATGTAAGAGTTGTGGAAATTTTTGTTGTCGAACCAAGATAGAGGGTTGCTAGGTGGAGTATTACGTTGAATAATAGCTATATGCTCTGATTGGCCTAAACCTATTAATGACGGAGAATCGGCGATTATATTTAAACCTGCTCGCCAAAGGTGCAGCCTTATGCTTAATGAACTGTAGGATTTGTCAACATAATAGGTATCTAGCTGAATTTTTGTTTCATTATACTGTTTCTTAATATAGTGGGAAGAGGCAAAAATGGAAAAAGTAAAAATGATTATTGTAATTATTATTTTTTTTGGTGAGATGAATCTATCTTTTTTAATGAAAGCTATAAATAACGCGGCGACAGTAATAGCAAGCCAAGTCCCTCTGGTTTCAGTGAGTAACACACTAGTAAGTAAAATAATTGTCGTTCCGAAGGAAATGAAACTAAAGCGTCTGGAACTGACTAAATTATCAAATATATAATAATTTAATAGTGCCAAAATAGCGATAAAGTTTGCAAACGGTATCGCGCTTAATGGAAATGATCGTCGGTCAAGGCCTTCTAGATATAATATTTCATACATCATACCGGCTAGTGCCAAGGAACTCCCGAATAATATTACAATCAACACATTGCTTCTTAATGATTTTATATTTGGAAAAGATATTAACAAATATAATAAAGTAGAAATCAATACTCTGATTTCTGATGAGCTGTAAGTATGTAAAAAGTAAGAAAATGATGCATAGATTGAGGCGACAAAAATTATCCCGTTTAACTTGGAAAAATTAAAAGTAATTCTATCTTTAAGGAGTAAGTGACCAACAATCTTCGTGATTAAGGAGATAATGATAAAAGTAACAAGAATTTTATCTCCTTTAGGAATAAAGAACAGCCCACTTAATGCCCAGTAGACTGGGATGGAATGTATGAAATCAGTGGTCTTTGTTATATTCATTATTTATAAGGGTTTCTATCTGTATCAGGACGAGATTTCAATAGTCTTAAAATCCACATGTATTGCTCAGGGTTTTGACCTACATATTCTTCAATGCATTGATTCATCATGCGAGCATCTTGATGTTCATTTTCAGTAGGAAAAGGAAGCGCGGGATATATATCTAATTGATATCGACCAGACTCAGAGTGATACATTGCGAATAATGGAACTATTTTGGCGCGACTAAGCTTAGACAAGCGACCTAAGCCTGCAATCGTTGCTTTTTGGGTTGCAAAGAAATCAACAAAAACACTGTTATCTGGGCCTAAATCTTCATCAGGTAAATAATAACCCAAATAGCCTTGTCTTACGGATTTAATAAATGGCTTTATACCGCCGCTTCTATCATAAATACGTCCACCATACTGAACACGCTGCTTATGCATTAACCAATCAGAAACAGGATTTTTTTGTGCTTTTGCCATAGCGGATACAGGTAAGCCTTGTGAAGCAAGCAGAACTGCTGGAATATCAATAGCCCAAGTATGAGGAACTAAAAGGATAACGTTTTCTTTATTTTCAGTAACCGAAGTAAGATTATCTATTCCATTTATGGTGGTATTTGACTCTAACCAATGTTTGTTTTTTGTTGTTAATGAAGTAAAACTCAATATATATGAGATAGAGGTAATGTATGAATTTAGGAGTATCTCTTCTCTTTGATAATTGGATTTTTCAGGGAAACACATACTCAAATTAACACGAGCCCGCTTATTCGCTTTGTTTCTTATTCTTAGAGCAAATTTTGCAAGTTTTTGAGCCAACCAGTGACGTAATGATGTTGGCGTAAAACTAAATATTGACGCCAGTAAAACAGCCAGCCAAGTTCCCCAATATTTAGGGTGTAAAAATGACTTGAGAAACTGTGGATTATAGGCGTTTTTGTCGAAATCATCGCGTTGGTTCATAGGTTTTATGTTACTTACAAAGTTAAGTGTTAACTGGAAAACTCGCTAAGTATATATGGTATTAGCAGTATGTTTCAAAGTTTAAGTTGGTTTGTTGGTGTAGGGAAGGGGTTTGGAATACATCAAATCATTGTATACACTAAGAATATTCTTTAAAATGGAGAGATCAAGTAATTTAATGTGAGCCATTAATGGCGCAAAAATCTCAATTATCTATATATAGACCAAATACTTGTCTAGACATGTTCATATGTGGTAGTTGCTGAGGGTAGATTTAATTAAATAAATATTTTTATGATAGAACTACGATCTAGAAGAATATTAATGATTCCTGTACAATCTGCTACCCCTTTTCGCCTAATTTATCAAAAATAGGTGAAAGTATTTACCGTGTGTGAGGGCAGATCTAAAGGTGGCAATGTTCGACTCCTAAGTAAGTGTCCTAAAACGATAGGTCTTATGATTTTTTAGTTTGGTTCCAACAATAACAACTAGGTAGAAATATGAAAATTCTTGTGACTGGTGGCGCTGGTTTTATCGGTTCGGCTGTAATACGGCATATAATAGAATCCACTAACGATGCAGTGGTAAACGTTGATAAACTTACCTATGCGGGGAACTTAGACTCTCTAACTGCGATTGAATTCGATGAACGTTATGCATTTGAGCAAGTAGACATTTGCAATAGACAAGAGCTAGCTAGAGTATTTGAGTTTCATCAACCTGATGCGGTAATGCATTTAGCCGCTGAGTCACATGTTGACCGTTCGATTGATGGACCAGCAGCATTTATTGAAACGAATATTGTGGGTACTTATACTTTATTAGAAGCTACGCGTACTTATTGGAATGGTTTGAACTTTGACCAACAGTCGAAATTTCGATTTCATCATATCTCTACTGACGAAGTTTATGGAGATTTAGAAGGGACAGAAGATCTATTTACTGAAGAAACGTCTTATGAGCCTTCTAGTCCATACTCTGCATCTAAGGCATCAAGTGATCACCTTGTTAGAGCATGGTTGCGTACTTACGGGCTCCCAACTATTGTTACAAATTGTTCAAATAACTACGGTCCATATCACTTTCCCGAAAAACTAATACCACTTATTATTCTAAACGCAATAGATGGTAAAGCATTGCCTGTGTATGGCAATGGAATGCAGATAAGGGATTGGTTGTTTGTTGAAGACCACGCACGAGCTCTATATAAAGTGGTAACAGAAGGTGAAGTAGGGGAAACCTATAATATTGGTGGTCATAATGAAAAAGCGAATATAGATGTAGTGAAAACTATATGTTCGTTATTGGAGGAATTAATGCCCAATAAACCGGATAGTATTAATAGATATCTAGATCTGATTACATACGTACCTGATCGCCCAGGCCATGATGTTCGATACGCCATTGATGCAACTAAAATTGAGAAAACACTCAATTGGAAGCCAGAAGAAACATTTGAGTCGGGGATTAGAAAAACAGTCGAGTGGTATTTGAATAATAATAATTGGTGGGCTCGTGTATTGGATGGTTCATATAGCCTTGAAAGATTAGGTGTAGGAGAGAAAGAATAATGAAAGGTATTGTATTAGCAGGTGGCTCAGGCACTCGGCTTTATCCTATAACGCGGGGAGTATCGAAGCAATTGCTACCTGTATATGACAAACCAATGATTTTTTATCCATTATCAACACTAATGTTAGCTGGAATAAAAGATATTTTGGTAATAACCACACCTGAAGATTACGATAGTTTTCAGCGCTTACTAGGTGATGGGAGCTCTTTTGGAATTAGACTAACATATGAACAACAAGAAAGTCCCGACGGGTTAGCACAGGCGTTTATTATCGGAGAGACCTTTATAGGCGAGGACTCAGTCTGCTTAGTCCTTGGCGATAATGTTTTTTACGGGCAGTCGTTTAGCCAGACACTCCAACACGCTGTGCAGAAAAAACATGGGGCTACTGTTTTTGGATATCAAGTAAAAGATCCGGAACGTTTTGGTGTTGTAGAATTTGATGACAATATGAAGGCTATTTCAATTGAGGAAAAACCTGAAAAACCAAAATCTAATTATGCAGTAACAGGACTCTACTTTTATGATAATCGAGTTGTAGAATTTGCAAAGAAAGTTAAGCCATCATCTCGAGGTGAACTTGAAATCACTTCGATTAATGACATGTACCTACAAGATAAATCATTAAATGTAGAGTTACTTGGTCGAGGTTTTGCTTGGTTAGATACTGGAACTCATCAAAGCTTGCATGAGGCTTCTTCATTTGTCCAAACCATTGAACATGTTCAGGGACTAAAGGTAGCTTGCCTAGAAGAGATTGCATGGAGGAATGGCTGGTTAAGTAGCGATGATTTACTAGCTTTAGCGAAGCCGATGCTAAAAAATGGTTATGGTCACTATCTGACTAGTTTAGTTGAGAAATAATATGAGTTTAATTAATTTACTTGATTTTGATGTATTGGGTGATGATCGAGGAGCTTTGGTTTCTTTAGAATCTCAAAAAAACATACCGTTTGAAATTAGACGTGTTTACTATATTTTTGATACAAAAGAAGGCGTGGCTAGAGGGTTTCATGCTCATAAAAAACTCCAACAAATAGCAGTCTGTATTAAAGGTCAATGTAAATTCATCATGGATGATGGTATAAATAAAGAAGAGATGGTCCTAAATAGTTCTTCTAAAGGCATTCTCATTGATATTATGCAGTGGCATGAAATGCATGACTTTTCAGAAGATTGTGTTTTGTTAGTACTAGCCAGTGATTATTACGATGAAACTGATTATATCCGAAGTTATAGTAATTTTTTGGAGTATATAAACAATGCGAAATCTTGAATCTAAAACTATAAAATTAAGATTAGTTGAAGTAGAAGATGCGGACTACATTTTATCACTGCGACGAGATAAACGATATAACTCGTTTATTTCCAAAGTAGATGATGATGTGAGTGCACAAAAATCTTGGATAGAAGCGTATAAAATTAATGAAAAAAATCAAGACGAATTTTATTTTATTATTGAAAGAACTGACGGGACTAAATGTGGAACAGTACGCTTGTATGATTTTATTAAAAATTCGTTCTGTTGGGGAAGTTGGATATTAGATGAGAACAAAACACGTTTTTCTGCTATAGAGAGCGCATTTTTAGTTTACAAATTTGGATTCGAAGTTTTAGGGTTTGAACAATCACATTTTGAAGTAGATAAAAAAAATAAGAAAGTAATCTCGTTTCATAACAAAATGGGTGCCAATCTTGTGAAAACTGATTCAATCAATGACTATTTTGTAATTAGACCTCAAGATCTTGAAAAAAATAAATCAAAATTCAAAAAATTTATTGGTTAGAAAGTATGAGTATCTATATATCAGCAATAGCATCATTTATCCCTGAAAACAGAATAGATAATTATTCGAACGCATTAAAGTTTAACAAGAGTGCAGACTTCGTAAATAATCGAATTGGTATTACTCAGCTATCAGTTAAAAATCATGAATGTATGACTTCTGATTTAGCGACAAAAGCAGCTGAGAAATTGATTCATAAAACAAATATTGACATTTTTGATATTGATGCTCTAGTCGTTGTTACACAAAATGGTGATTCTGATGGGATTCCACATACATCTGCTATTGTACAAAATAACCTAGGTCTAAAGACAAACTTATCTGCTTTTGATATTGGATTAGGATGTTCTGGCTACGTATACGGTCTATCTATACTGAAAGCTCATATGATCGACATGGGATTCAAAAATGCAATATTAATAACGGCTGATCCTTATTCTTCGATTCTTGATAAGAATGATAAAAATACGAGCATGATATTTGGAGATGGAGCGTCAGCTACATTATTATCTGAACGAGGAGTTTTTTCGATCGGAAGGCCTCAATTATCGACAGATGGTGCAGGTAAAGATGCTTTGTATCGAAACGAAAAACTGGTAATGGATGGTCGCAAGGTGTTTTCTTTTGTGTCAAAAAAAGTGCCTATCCATATTAGAAAAATAATAGAAGATACGTCGTTAGATCAAATAGATTTATGCCTAATCCATCAAGGTAGTTTAGCTATTGTTGATACGATTAGGAAAAATCTAGATATGAATAATGAAATGCTGCCATTCAAAATTCAAAACTACGGTAATACAGTATCTTCTTCTATACCGATTATGCTTGAAGGTTATTTGGATGAACCAAAAATTAAGAATATTGTCATATCTGGATTTGGTGTAGGACTTTCTTGGGCAACGAACATTTTAAAAAGAGTAGAGAAGAAATGATTCCCTTTCTAGATTTAAAGAAAATAAATAATTCGTATAATGAAGAGCTTAAAGAGGCTTGTGGTAAAGTCATTGATTCTGGTTGGTATATCATGGGGGAAGAACTCAAGTTATTTGAACATGATTTTGCAATGTATTGTAATGTCAAGCATGTTATTGGTGTGGCAAATGGTTTGGACGCGTTAATTTTAGTGCTCCGTGCATGGAAGGAGATGGGTGTATTGAAAGATGGAGATGAAGTGATCGTCCCTGCCAATACATATATAGCATCAATACTGGCGATCACGGAAAATCAACTTATACCGGTTTTAGTTGAACCCGATTCGAGTACATACAATGTAGATATTAACCAAATTAATCTTGCTATTACAGATAAAACAAAAGTAATTTTACCCGTTCATTTATACGGTAAAATGTCACCAATGAAAGATATTATGGAGATTGCACAACGTAATAACTTACTAGTTTTAGAAGATTGCGCGCAAGCCCATGGTGCGGAACTTGAGGGTAAACAGGCTGGGAGCTGGGGAGATGCTGGTGCTTTCAGCTTTTATCCAGGGAAGAATCTAGGTGCTTTAGGTGATGCAGGTGCTATCACAACCAATTGTGATACCTTAGCCAAAACGCTCCTTGCATTGAGGAATTACGGGTCTCATAAAAAATATGAAAACCTTTACAAAGGAATAAACTCTCGTCTTGATGAAATTCAAGCTGCAATGTTGAGAGTAAAACTGAAGTATTTAGATGGAGAAACACAACGACGAAGAGAAATCGCTCGAAGATATAACGATGGCATTCAAAATTTATCGATAACTCAATTGCCTGAATGGGAATTCGATGAAAATCATGTATTTCATTTGTACGTAATACAGGTGAAAAATCGAGATCATTTTGCTACATATATGCAGAAAAATGAAATTCAAATTGTTATTCATTATCCGATCGCTCCACATCATCAAATTGCCTATAGTGAATTTAGAGCGTTAGAACTACCTATAACCGAAAAGATACACCGAAACGTAGTCAGCTTGCCTATAGGACCAACTATGTCAAATGAACAAGTTGATATGGTTATCAATACAATAAATAATTATACGGCGGAATAATGTTGAAGGTAACTAAGACAGAACTTTCTGATTGTCTCATTATAGAACCAAAAGTATTTGGTGATGCAAGAGGCTTTTTTTATGAATCGTATCAGAAAGATAACTATGAAATTGCTGGGATTGCGGAGTGTTTTGTTCAAGATAATTTTTCGAGATCGTCGAAAGGAATATTGAGAGGATTACATTCGCAGCTAAGTAAACCCCAAGGTAAACTTGTAACTGTTATTCGAGGCGAAGTTTTTGATGTGGCTGTAGATCTCAGATTATGGTCTCCAACGTTTGGTCAACATATGAGCATTGTATTATCAGAAGATAATCACAAACAACTTTATATTCCTCCAGGGTTTGGACATGGTTTTTTTGCTCTATCAGACGAAGTTGATTTCCACTATAAGTGTACTGATTATTATGATCCTTCAGATGAAGTTGGGATAAATTGGAATGATAAAGATCTTAATATAAGTTGGCCGACAAACACACCATTACTTTCTAATAAAGATAAAAATTTGCTAAGTTTTGAAGAATATAAAAATTTGGTCAAAGGTAAATAACAATGAAAAGATGTTTAATAATCGGTGGTTCTGGATTTATTGGTAGAGAAATTGTAACTGAATTTAGAAAATACGGTTGTGAAGTAACTGTTCCGAAGCGAGGTGATTTAAGTTACTTTAAAACTAAATTCGATATTGTTGTTTATGCTGCGGGCTTCGGTGATTGTACAAAGCCCATGTCTGTTTTAGATGCGAATACCTCTTTTTTCGCGAAAGTACTTTTCGAAGTAGACTATAACCATTTAATACTTTTATCTTCTACTAGAATCTATATGTCTAGTGAGGTTACAAGCGAAAATGCGGATTTGATGATTCCTTTTGAAGACAATAGGAAATTATTTAATCTGTCAAAAATGGTTTCAGAAGAATTATGCCGTATTTCTAAAAAGAATGTCACCATCTTGAGACCAAGTAATGTTTACGGAACCGCGATAGAAAGTACTTTGTTTCTACCAATGATAATTAAGAATGCACTATTAACTGGGAAAATAGATATGTTTGTATCACCCGGTTATGAGAAAGACTATGTTTCAGTTGACGATGTTATTAGTATCGTTTCCAATGTGGCGATGTCAGACTTACAAGGTCTCAATATTTTTAATGTTGCATCTGGGCACAACATTTCGGCTCAAACTATTGCTAATGAAATAGTCAAAGAGACATCGTGTGAAATTATTTGGCATAAAGGACATGTTGGGGAAAGATTTACCCCAATAGATATATCATATACAAAGTCGAATTTTAAATACGACCCGAAGAATCTTGTCATGGAGTTACCCGAGATAATTCAAAAGTTCGCCTCTCATTTACTGAATAGAAATAGCGAATGAATTTCATTAATTCTTCAATGTACACGTTAGCTCAGACATTAGCTAAAATGTTTGTTGGTTTTGTCATCATTAAATTAATAGCGGTGACATCCGGGCCCGTGGGTGTGTCAAATTTTGGTTTTTTTCAAAATATTTCTCTAATATACGTGATGTTATGCGGTGGTTTAGCTGTTACTGGTGTAACAAAAGTAATTTCTGAATCACCAATTAGAACAAAAAATATATTTTGTAAATTCAACTCAATAGGACAATTCACTTATAATGCTTCAATTTATGGAACACTAAGTGTAGGTGCTTTGTTAGGAGGATATTTTTTATTAAGTGAACAGTATTCAATTGATACAATATTGTATTTTTCTTTAGGGTTGTTTTTTGTTTTTTTTCAATCGAAAGTATTAATATTCAATGCAGTATTGAATGGGTTTTATCAAATAAAACAACTAGCACAGGTTAATATATGGGCTAGTATTATTTCGTTATCTTTTGCTCTTTGTACATATTATTATTACCCTAAGTGGCAGTTGTTATCAATTAGCATTCCGCTTGGTTACTTTGTTGTTTATTTTTTTACAGAGAAAAAAAATATTCGATTTTATAGAAATAAGAAATTAAATATTGATCTTGGTTCGAGTCTAATTATTAAGAAATATGCTTTTTTTGGATTAGTAAGTGCAATAAGTTTACCTTTATGTCAAATAACAATACGTAATTATCTGTCTGTATCTTATAGCGCGCATGATGCAGGAATATGGCAAGGACTAATTAGATTTTCTGAAGTTTACTTGGTTTTTGTATCTTCTGCTCTTAGTGTATATTTGGTACCAAAAATCTCATCAAGTCGTTGTAAAAATGAAATTATAAACATTGTAAAGAAAGTTTTTTCAGCTACGGTTTTAGTTTCTGTTTTAGGTATTCTACTAGTATATCTATTTAGAAATACTATAATAACCGTGTTATTTGATGAATCGTTTTTAGAGATGAGTGAGTTGTTTATATATCAATTGCCGGGTGATTTTTTTAAAATATTATCATGGGTTATCGCATTTAGCCTTTTGGGTATGGGAGGCGTAAAAATCATGATAATATTAGAAATAATTTTTTCTGTCACTTATGTAACTATGTCACTTTTTTTATTAGATACATACGGATTATTGGGTGCAATTATTGCCTACACGATTAACTATGGAATTTATTTACTAGCGATATTAATTATGTTTGGAGTAAAAGTTGGAAAGTATGAAACATTATCCTAAGGTTTCGGTCATGGTTGTAGCATACAATCAAGAAAATTTGATTAGAGAAACCATTGGAAGTATTCTTGCACAAAATTATTCTAATCTAGAAATAGTCATTTCCGATGATGCATCGACGGATAATACTCCCGCTATTATTAAAGAGTATCAAAAAAAATACCCTGAAATTATTATTCCAGTATTAAATAGTAAAAATTTGGGCATTACAGGAAACTCAAACACAGCATTCTTTGCTTGTACAGGTGATCTAATCGCTATTATGGGAGGTGATGATATTTACCTTCCGGAGAAGTTACATAAGCAAGTTAAAGCGTTTGAGGATGAATCAGTGGTTTTGTCCTACCATCCGGTAGATGTTTTTTTACATCAAACTGGTGAATCATTATTCATAACAAATCAAACGGAAAGTGAGCGAATTAACGATGTATATGAAATAATAACAAAAGGTGGAATTCCTGGTGCGTCATCTATAATGGTAAGAAAAAGCGCTTGCCCTGAACATGGTTTTGACCCTGAGTTTCCAACTGTATCGGATTGGATTTTTTCAATTGAAGTTGCATATATGGGTAAAGTAGTTGAAATCCCAAGTGTGTTAGGGCGATATCGAAAGCATGGTGAAGGAGCTAGTGAAAGAACATTTGAATTACTTAATGAATCATTGCTTACTCTAACTAAAATTAGACTAAAGTACCCAAATGATGAATATTTAGAAGGAGTATGCCGTAGTGGTCGATATAGATATTTATGTGGCGAGCTTTTTCGTCAAATCGAAAATGGGAATCACACTTTAGCGAACGATGTCAAAAAAATGATTGAGTGTTATGTCCCTGAGAATAAAAGAAGACAATGGTTTGTTTTATCATTTTTTGTTTCTAAAAATTCAATTTTTAAGTTATCTCATTATGTTTTACCCAAACTAAAAAATATTATTAAGCGTATTATATGATATTATTATCGCCACTGTTTATCTATTTTTTTTCTTGGATATTAGTTTTGTTTTTATATTCACTAAAAATGACAAGTAATCTTACATATTTCTCATGGGAAGGAATGATACTGATAATATTGAATATGTTTTCAATGGTATTATTCTATTTTTTTTCAAGTTTAGGAAGAAAATCAAGAATAACATTAAGATATTTTCCTGATGAATATGTCAAAACTGTAAGTTTATATGTGAAAGGTCTTGGTTTTATTTGGTTCGTAGGGACATTTTTTGAAATTTATTATTCAAAAGGGGTCCCTTTACTCTGGACTATAATGGGTAGTGGACGATTATATACAGATTTCGGAATACCTTCTTTTCATGGGGTTATGAATGCTTGTTTTCTACAATTAGTAACAGGTTTAGCATGTTTGGGTATTAAAAAAAGAAACAAAATTCACTTTATTATTATATTACTCTTATTAGTATGGCCAATATTGATGTTTGGCAGAGGTATTCTATTAAGTGCTCTTGTTCAAATTTTTGTTGTCAGTGCTTTTTATATTAAAATTAAAATTAGGCACTACATATATCTTACTATATTGGCCGTGTTATTCATTCTCGGGTTCGGTGTTATAGGTGACCTGAGACAAAATGCCAATCCTTTTGAATATTTAGTTGTCAGCGACTACGAAGGTTTTTTTAAAGCACTTCCTACTGGATTTCTGTGGTTTTACGTGTATTTGACTGCAGGGATATCCAATTTATTTTATAATTTACCAATTTTAGATCCCGTGTATTCTATGACGTATTCTTTTTCTAATATGCTCCCAACTATTGTTAGGACATTCTTTGGATTGTCAGAAAGAAATGACCTTTTTATTTTTGTGGATCATAATCTTAATACGTCGACAATATATGCTGGTTTTGTTTCAGATTTTTGGATCCTTGGTGGTTTTGTCATGTTTGGTGTTGTGCAGCTGTTTTCTTGTATAGCATTTCAAGAAGCGAAGAATGGAAAGCCGTGGGGGGTATTTTCCTACACTGTATTTTTTCAGATACTTTTATTTTCAATTTTTTATGACATGTTTTTCTTGCTACCTACGTTATTTCAGTTGTTTCTGTGTCTTTTTTTGTGGTTTTTACACAATTTTTTTACTAAAGTAGGGAATAAAAATGGTCACAACATTATTGAGTGATGTCGATAGATATTTAATCTTACTAGGAAAAGAACAAGAAAAAAGAACACGCTTAAAAAAGTTACTTTTGTTATGTTCTCCTAGGCTGATGCCTGTTTTTTTGGTTAGGTTATCGTTGTCATGTATACCGGTTATCAGTAAGTTGATATCGCTCATGAACGTAGTGGTTTTTGGGCTAGAAGTTAACACTAAGTGTAAAATCGAAAGTGGTTTGTTTTTTCCTCATACTGTTGGTAGCGTGATAGGAGCTAGAAAAATAGGGTGTAACTGCACTATTTTTCAAGGAGTAACTATTGGAGCCAAAGAGTTAGATTTTTCTAATAGCAAAGAGAAGCGCCCCTCAATAGGTGACGATGTTATTATTGGGGCCGGAGCGAAAATTCTAGGAAATATTCATATTGGAAACAATGTAACTATAGGAGCAAATTCAGTCGTCACAAAGTCCATACCGGATGATTGCACTGTTGTTGGTAACCCATCTAGAATTATAGGTTTAGAGAATGATGGCTAAGAGAATTTTATTTATTTGTCCTAAATTTTTTGGATACGAAACTGAAATACATCAAGAGCTCGTTTCTCAAGGGCATGATGTTGACATGATCAATGATAGCCCTACAGATAGCGGTCTGTTAAAAGGGGTCATCCGGTTGTTCAGACCATTATGTACATCATATTTAGATAGGACGTTTAGAAAAAAAGAGCGGCTACTTTGTAATACTTATGACATGGTTTTGATCGTCAAAGGGGAATATCTGTCCAAGGATACTCTTCAGCGATTAAAATCTAAGTTTCGTGAATCCGAATTTGTTTACTATAATTGGGACTCAGTGATTAACTCTCCGTACTCTTTGTGTATATCCACACTTTGCGATAGGGCCTATACATTTGATCCCAATGATTCAAAAAAATATGAGTCGTTGAAACTATTAGATTTGTTTTATACCCATAAATATTACCGCGATGAGCTGAATATAGGGAAAGAGAACTATTTGTATGATGTTTGTTTTATTGGAACAGCACGACCTGGGCGATTCTCCGTAATAAATTTGTTATCAAATCATCAAGAGATCTCTAGGCTATACTTGTATATCTATGTGCAGTCTAAAATTAAAAATATAATTAACAAATTTTTAATTAGAGGTTATAATAATTTTGATACGAAGCATTTAAAATACAAACCATTGACTTCTGATTTTATATACAGTGTCTTTCTTGATTCAAAATCTGTTTTGGACGTGCATCACCCTTCTCAATCAGGGCTTACAATGAGAATATTTGAATGCCTTGCCGCTAACAAAAAAATCATCACAACAAACAGTGCGATTAAAGAATATGATTTTTTTAATCACAACAATGTATTAGTGATCAACGATGCGAATATTGTTGATGTTGTTGAATTTTTAAAACTGCCTTTTATACCGTTATCAAATAAACTTATAAGAAAGTATAGTTTGAGAGCTTGGGTGTCGGTGCTTGTAGGTTGTAAGGAGAGAAGAAATGATAAATAATATTCAAGTCTAATGATCATTTTCATGTATTATTGTAATTTTCGGGCATGTTGAATTGTCTTTTTTTTCGGGTGGAGATGTAAATGCTCTTTTATTTCAAAATGATGCAATAGAGGTAGACATAATATGATGCTAGTGTCATATTATGTTCGAATTGTTTTAATTTTCGTGTTGTATCATTGAATTTTTTACTCTTGGTCATAGTTGTTGTGATTACGTGTTTTTCTGTGGAATATGGTTATATTTCAAACATGCAATACTATCATTTTCCCGGGACGAAACTAAAATGGTTGTGGTTTTTCGAGTCATTATCATTTTTGCATTTCTAACGTCCCTTACAATAGTATTGCTTGGACATTGCAATACGAATTGTTCTTCTACTCTATTTTTTTAATTGTGATATTTCTAGGCATAAATAGGCTATTTTTTTTGGTCTCCATATGCGGCTGGTATAATATTGTTAAGTATCAGTTCAATTGAGTTAAGTGGTGTATACAAGATTATTTTTTCATCGAATGCGAGCAGTATAATAGGTTAGTTATGAAAATATTAGTTACAGGTGCTTCCGGGTTTATTGGCAGAGAAACAATTCAACCTCGGAATGATATGAATTTTGTTGCAGTTCATCGAAATACTGAAAGTCATATTCGACAACGTAACGATGGCACTAGCGCCTACTTCATTGATTCGTTGGGCAGAGAAACAAATTGGAATGGGGCTTTCTCTGGTGTTAATGCTGTGATTCATTTGGCGGGAATGGCTCACCAGTATGGGAGTAGTACTGATTTTTATAGGATTAATGTTGAAGGTTCAAAAAACCTGGCCCTACAGGCTGCAGATGCAGGCGTAGAGCGTTTCGTATTTGTTAGTTCCATAGGAGTTAATGGGGCAATGACTACAACAGACGCGTTTGAGCCTAATTCGAATCCGTTTCCTCATAACTCTTATACACAATCTAAATATGAAGCAGAATTACAATTGAAAGACATCGCGATTTCGACAGGTATAGAGTTAGTAATAGTAAGGCCAACTCTAGTTTATGGTCCGAGTGCTCCAGGTAATTTTGGTAGGTTATTTAATTTGATTCAAAAAACGCCTATTTTGCCATTTGGAATAGTAAATAATAGACGTAGTTTTATTTCTGTTCAGAATTTGGCTGATTTGCTGTTAACTTGTGCCATACATCCAAATGCAAACGGCCAGACATTCTTGGCTTCAGATGGATGTCCTGTTTCCTTGAGAGAATTCACAGATGAATTGGCTTGTGGGGTCAGCAAAAAAATACTTCAGTTGCCTATCCCTACTGGGCTCATGCGACTTTTTGCAGGTTGCATCGGAAAATCGACTTTAGCTGAGCAACTATTTAGTAACTTAGAGGTTGATTCAAGCAACACAAAAGAAGTGTTAGATTGGACTCCACCATATACAATGAAGCAATCAATGGCTTTAATCGGAGGAAAATTATAGATGATTCGCATGATAGATATACTGATAGCATTCTTTGGACTACTTTTTCTTTGGCCGGTATTATTGGTTGTTATCCTCATTGGGTTATTTGATACAGGATCACCTGTTTTTGTTCAAACACGGGTAGGCAAGAACAAAAAACCATTCAAGTTAATTAAACTTAGAACAATGAAAGTTGATACTCGTTCTGTAGCTAGTCACTTGGCAAGTTCCTCTTCGATAACAAAGTTTGGAGCGATTTTACGTAAAACCAAAATTGATGAATTACCTCAGTTGGTTAACGTGATGAAAGGGGAGATGAGTTTAGTCGGACCTCGGCCTAACCTATTCAATCAGAACGAACTCATTACAGAAAGAGAGGCGTTAGGTGTATATAACGTATTACCCGGTGTGACTGGCTTAGCCCAGGTGCAAAATATTGATATGTCCACGCCTAAAATATTGGCTGAAACAGATAGAGAGATGATCACGACGTTGACGATTAAAAAATATTTTGGATATATAATTATGACCGTAACGGGAAGTGGTATTGGTGATGCGATTAAATAATACAATATGCATCTTAAATTCATAAATCATAATAGAAGATAATAAATTGGCGATTAAGTATTCTTTAGTTATACCTGTGTACAAAAATGCAGAGTCAATAAATAGCCTTATAAATGTTATAACTAAAATGGCATCAGAGCTGAATAACAGTTTGGAAGTGATATTCGTGATCGATGGCAGTCCAGATAATTCATTTGAACTAATCCAGGCAAAAATACCTGAGTTAAATTACTCAGCTACAATTATTTCGCATTCGAGGAATTTTGGTTCTTTTGCTGCTATTCGTACAGGGTTAAGTGAGGCAAAAGGTCTTTATTGCTGTGTGATGGCAGCAGATCTTCAAGAACCTGTAAGTTTATTCATTGAAATGTTTAAAGTGTTGGACTTGAATAAGTCAGACGTAGTTGTTGGGACTCGAGATTCACGAAAAGATCCTATATCTACACGATTAATGTCTTCGTTATATTGGAAACTATACAAAAAATATGTTGTTAAAGATATTCCTGTAGGCGGAGTAGATGTCTTTGGTTGTAATGAAGTGTTTAAAGATCAATTACTTTCTCTTGATGAATCTAGAACATCATTAATTGCTTTAATATATTGGCTTGGATTTAGACGTTCAGAAGTAACATATGTCCGTTTGGAAAGACAAGATGGACACTCGGCTTGGACAATGAGAAAGAAATTCGACTACATGCTTGATAGTGTATTTTCTTTTACAGATTTGCCAATTCGAATTTTGATTCGAACCGGGGCCTTTGGAATATTAGTGGCTATTGCCCTTGGGCTTATAGTATTTATTTCTCGTGTTTTTGGGGTAATCACGGAACCTGGGTACTCGACAACAGTTGTGCTGATAGTGCTATTTGGTGCTTTGAATATACTCGGATTAGGGCTTACAGCAGAATATGCATGGAGAGCCTATGAAAATACAAAAAACAGACCACAGTCAGTAACGTTAGGGAAAATAAAAAATGACAAGCAATAACAAAGAGTTACATTCAAAAATAGGATTAGACTCTAATGTGTTTTATGCCGGTTTATTGGTGTTAATGACCATCAGTATACTGTTTTATTTCTTATCTATTAAATATCCCGTATGTTGTGATGCCAAATACTATGTGGAACTGGCGAGTTCTTTAAATTTAAATGGTATCGATAGTTTTAATGAACAAGTTAGAACATTCGCTTATCCTTGGATTCTTTCACATTTACTGTCACTCTCAGATTTTTTTGATATACAGTTTTCTATATTTGTTTTTTTATTCCAATTAAGTGTGTACTATTTTTCCATTTTAATGGTATGTAGAGCTTTATCTAAGTATTCATCAAAAGCTTCGAACGTAGTATATGTACTATTATGTTTTAATTTTTATGTAGTACCTTATATAGTCATAGCACTGACAGAGTCACTTCATATTAGTCTGATACTGATTTTCTTCGCATTAGTGATGGAGATTTACGCGGATGTTGATCGAAGTAAACGAGACGTTAGTAAACTTGTGTTCCTTCTTTTTCTTGCTTTTACCATAAATATGGTAGTCAGGCCGGCGGCGGTTTGGTTAATAGTACCATCAATGTTGGTCGTTCTAGATATGTTATTTAGAAGAAAGGTCGAGATTGCCTTTTTGGCGTTGCTGATACTGATTTCTGCTACTCCTTTGTTTATTCAAATGTCAATATTTGGAACTCAATTTGGTAAATTTACAATCTTTCCAATTGTTGATTTGGGAGGACTTCAAATTAAGTGGGGAATTGAATTTATAAAATATGGCACTTGGTTAGGTGGTGGTGCGCCTCAAAATTATTACCCATCTACAGCGTTAGTAAATAGTGCGGATTCAGCTCTGGGATTGTACTGGTATTTTGAGCATCCTATAGCCGCAGTCAAATTATTGACGGTTAAGTTCGTAGGAGCTTTTGATTTTGACTATTTAACTCCATATGCTTATAAACGGCCATTCATTCCATATATATCTTCTTTTATTGCATTTGCTTTTTTTTGGACAGGATTAGTTTCAATTTTTGTTCATACTTGTATCAAGCGAATACCCGCTTTAGGTCGAAGAGTAATGCCGTTACTAATACTCATATCTTGGGGCGCAATTTCACTGTCTTCAGCTCTTGAGTTGAGATTTACTCTGCCATTGTTATGTTATTTTATTGTTATATCAGTACTATTTTTTGAGTTTATAGTTCCTCGAATGAACATTAAGTATAAGTTGATATATGGTGTGGGAGGGGTGTTATTTATCTCGATTTGTTTTGTGATTTCTGATTTTGTTAGATCTCAAAGTTCTGTTTTATCTTACGTCAATTAGGTCATTACAGTTGATGAAAAAATTTACTATATTTGTAATCATTGGTGCAGGTGGTACAGTATTTTCATATATTATTTATTTGTACTTGAATATGTACCTTAATTATAATGTTAGCTTTTTTATCGCGTATCTATTAGGGATAGTTTACTCGTATGTGATGAACTCCAAAATCGTTTTCAAAACTACACTAAGTATTAAAAAGTTCTCAGTTTTCCCCTTGGTTTATGTTGTACAGTATATATTCTCAGCACTATTACTTACATTTTTGGTAGATCAAATAAGATTCAGTGAAAGTTGGGCTCCAATAATTATTGCAGCGATAACAACACCGGTCACTTTTTTGTTGTCTCAATATGTTTTGGAAAAAAAAACATAAATTGGGAACCAATATAATGCTATTGAACCTTTAAGTAAGGTATTATCTGGATTCTAATGGGTTTTATTATTATAGTAGAGCAGTTGCTAACGTTGGCACTGTTTTATCTGGAAATTGACTATTATTGATGTCTAACACTTCACTATCTGGTCAGCTAAACTATACTCTTAAGTTAGCGTTGAACATATCGTTAATTTCGATAACTAAAGTAAGCTTAGGATTGCTAAAAAGAGGCGATGGCTTTGGCAAGATTTTGCGTGTTCTTCCTGTTATCAAAGTGCTTAAAAATAAAAGAGAAAAAAATGGTTAGATTGAATTACCTTTGGGCTATGCCTCGTTTTAAAAAACGGATAATTAGCGTATGTATTGATACTATTTTTATTGTAGTTTCTTTTTTTTCGGCATATTGGACAAGAACTGGATATATAGTGTCTTTGAACGACTCGATCATTCAATACATTCTTCTTGGTACTATTGTTATTACTCTGGTGTCATTTGTTCGACTAGGATTGTACCGGGCAATTCTTCGATACCTCACTTTTCATGCATTGGCTATTGTTTGTTTAGGAACTTTGATTTCAGCGGTATCAATTGCCGTACTTGCTTTTTATTCGGGATCTTCAATACCTAGATCTGTACCTATAATATATGGTGCATTTCTTTGCTTGTTATGTGGTGGTTCACGTTTACTGATTCGGGTATTGGTCGCTCAGGTTAATGGGAGAGGACGCAAAAATGTACTTATATACGGTGCTGGATCAGCAGGAAGGCAATTAGCGCTAGCTCTGCGGACTTCCGATTCGCACCGTGTAGTTGGTTTTATCGATGAAGATAGGACCCTCGAAAATACGGTCATCTTAGGACTTTGTGTTGAAAATATACAATCTGCAGAATCTTTAATTGTCAAAAAAAATGTTAACCAGATTCTGTTAGCGGTTCCAAGTGCATCTAGAATGCGTCGAAAACAAATACTAGAATCATTGACTCCGCTTTCAGCGGAGGTGTTAACTATTCCTGATATGAAGGACATAGTAGATGGTAAGTCTAAAATAGATGAACTAAAAGATGTGGCTATCGATGATTTATTAGGTCGAGATACAGTAACACCTCAAAAAGCTCTTATGGAAGCGAATATCAAAGACAAAGTAGTCATGGTTACTGGTGCTGGTGGATCAATTGGTTCTGAATTGTGTCGACAAATTGTTCATCAACACCCTAAAGTGCTAGTTCTCTTTGAGTTATCTGAATTTGCTTTATATCAAATAGATAGGGAATTATCTGCTCTTATTCAGTCGAATAACATTGAAGTGAAAATTATTCCATTACTTGGTTCTGTACAGCGAATCAATCGTCTTTCTACTGTGATGAAAAGTTTTTCTGTAGAAACGGTATATCATGCTGCAGCTTACAAACATGTTCCGCTCGTCGAGTATAATGTTGTTGAGGGTGTTAGAAATAATGTTTTTGGTACTTATTATACTGCAAAAGCTGCAATTGAGGCTAATGTGCAGTTATTCGTGTTAATTTCAACTGATAAGGCAGTAAGACCTACTAATGTTATGGGAACGAGCAAACGAATGGCAGAATTAGGACTTCAAGCACTTGCAGAACAGCAGAATTCACTAAGCGGAGGCACTTGCTTTTGTATGGTGCGATTTGGTAATGTGCTTGGCTCATCAGGATCGGTTATTCCATTGTTTAAACGCCAAATAGCGCTTGGTGGTCCAGTTACTGTCACTCACCCAGATATTATTCGCTATTTTATGACAATTCCAGAAGCTGCTCAATTGGTTATTCAAGCAGGAGCAATGGCTAAAGGTGGGGATGTATTTGTGTTAGATATGGGAGAACCTGTAAAAATCACAGATTTGGCTCAAAATTTGATACAGTTATCAGGTTTGGAAGTTAAAAACAAGCATAATCCTTATGGTGATATAGCGATCGAATTTACAGGTCTTCGTCCAGGAGAGAAGTTATTCGAAGAGCTGTTAATTGGTGAGGATGTTATGGGTACTGCTCATGAACGAATAATGGCTGCTCAAGAGAAGTATTTGCCTTTAGAAGAATACCTACAATTAATCGATGAGCTTGATTCTTTGTGCCATGATTTTGAACATGAAAAGATTAGAACGCTTTTAATAGAGGCTCCTATTGATTTTAATCCTTCCGATGGAATTGGTGATTTGGTTTGGCAACAAATAAAGCAACCCTAAGTAGCCATCTCTGGCAGGATAGTTGTCACTGTTAAAATTTAGCCAGTTAGGGGGCGATAACAGAGAGAATATGTCTCGTTACTCGCAAGAAAGAAAAGACGCAATACTGAAAAATTTGTTACCTCCGTACTCTAGATCGGTGGCCGAAGTTGCAAAAGAAGAAAGCATCAGTGATGCAACGTTGTATTATTGGCGTAAACAACTTCGAAAATCGGGATCCGTTGTGCCAAATAGTCATACCTCCTCACAGCAGTGGTCAGCCCAAACTAAGCTGGCGATTGTTGCGGAAACTTTTTCAATGACAGAAAACGAATTGAGTCAGTACTGTCGAGAGAAAGGATTGTATCCAGAAGAAGTCTAGTTGTGGCGCAGTGAATGTATGCACGGTTTTATGTCTTCAAAAGAACGTGAGGCCGAATCCAAGAAACAAGCCAAAGCAGATAAACACGAAATCAAAGAGTTAAAGAAAGAACTCTGTTATAAAGAAAAAGCTTTAGCCGAAACAGCGTATCCGCCCCACGAACCCCGCATTTTAATCAGTCACACGTCACCATAAGTTCAACACTCCACCAAATAAGGAGAGTTGAAAATGGCGACGCGACGTACCAACCAGGAATGGCAAACCCTGTTAGAACAATACGAAACGTGCAACGTTGTCAACGCCGACTTAAAACTGACCCACTTAACGGCGTTATCGCCGATCTAAAACTGACCCACCCGTGTAGCTATACCAATTAAAGTAAAAATATGATCTAATTGAGGCTACCTGAAACAAACTTATTATCACTATGGAAAACCTCAATAATATCGACTTCAAAAAGCTTGCTAGTCAGCAAAAATCTATGCAGATGAAAATGCGTTTTTTGGCCTTGGCACACTTCAAAGACGGCGCTTCTAGAACCCAAATTGCAAAATCTCTTAAAGTGAGTAGAACCAGCGTGAATAAATGGGTTCAAATCTTTCTAGAAGACGGTATCGATGGTTTCCAAGAAAAACCACGAACTGGAAGACCAGCATTTTTGACTCTGGCTCAACGTGAGCAACTCAGCCAATACATCAAAACAGAAGCTGAAAACTCATCAGGTGGTCGACTGACTGGCAGTGATATACACGCTTACATAATTAATAATTTCGATAAGCACTATCACCCAAACTCCATCTACTACCTGCTCTAGCATATGGGCTTTTCTTGGATAACGTCACACTCAAAACACCCTAAACAATCGCCACAAGCTCAGGACGATTTTAAAAAAATTCAAAATTGAAACGATCCTCAAGATCCCTGGCCACGTAGGGCTTGAGTACGTTGATGTTTGGTTTCAGGATGAAGCTAGATTCGGCCAGCAAAACACGACAACACGACTTTGGGCAGAACGAGGAACTCGGCCTCGAGTTGTGAAACAGCAGCAATTTGAATACGCCTATCTGTTTGGTTCCGTTTGTCCCGCAAGAGGTATAGGTGAGGCAATGGTCGTCCCTTGGGTCAATAAAGATATTATGATTGAACACTTGAAACAGATATCTGAAATGACCCAAAGTGGGCGTCATGCAGTGGTGATAATGGATGGTGCAGGATGGCATACCGAAGATATCGTTAACCAATTCGATAATGTCAGTATCATCAAACTTCCACCATATTCCCCGGAGTTGAATCCTATCGAGCAAGTTTGGAGTTGGCTACGACAACATTACCTCGCCAACCAAAGTTTTGAGCACTATGACGATATAGTTTCTCAAATATGCACCGCATGGAATGGCTTTTTAGAAAGCTCAAAGAGAGTCACGGAAATGTGTTCTAGAAGCTGGATAGACCTGACCAGTTAATTTTCCGGAATGGTATTAATTTCATTTTACTTCTTATTCGTTTCTAATATTGTTGGAACCACTCCTGCTGCTTTTTTCCCTTTCAATCGATAACTTTCTCCGCTTATCTGCACGATATGTGAGTGATGTAATAAGCGATCAAGTAAGGCAGCGGTTAGAGTCGTATCATCGGCAAACGCATTTGACCATTGTGAGAACGGTAAATTACTGGTCACGATAATACTGCCTTGTTCGTAACGCTTGGCGATGACATTAAAAAACAGGTTTGCTTCCTCCCTGCCGAACGGAAGATAACCTATCTCGTCGACGATAAGGAGTCGTGGAGCCAGTACACTTGATTTAGTAAACAAAGCCGATTAAATGAATTAATCTCAAATTGACATCGATGTTTAATTGAAGTGTAGCAATCAGAAAAATATCGTCATGTGTATGTACTTTTGTCTATTGAGGATGGATTTGCTATTTATGTATGAAAATAAATGAATGTGCTAAAATGTAAACATAGCTCTAAAAATAGAAGTATGTTTACATTTAATTATTTTAATTTGATTATGTGTCGTATGGCAATGATTGCCAATCCCACCATGATGCCTATTAATATGCTGAGAATGATAATTAACATGCTTTTAGGGCTGTTTTTATTGCTTGGTGTTTCTGGTTCGGCCAAGTAGCGAAAAGGTTGGAAGTTTATTTTATTCGTGACTTTAGTCTGTGTTATTAAATTTAGTTTGACATTTATTTGTGCAAGTCGTGGTTCAAATATTTGCATGCTATCTATTGATTCCAGTAATTTTAGTTTTTCTTTGATAGCTGAGCTTCCTAGCGTAATTGGAAAAATATCTTCGTTTCTGAAATTTAACAATGGGGATACTATGTTGGCTGAAGTTGCTATTTTTAATGAATTTCTAGTTATTAAAATTTCATTTTTAATAGAATGCTTAGCAAGTTGAACTGCTATTAATTCTGACTGTAATAACTCTCGAGTTTTATAGTCGATAGATGCTTTTAAGTTTTTAATATGATTATTTTTAACCACGTCTGTAACGAAACTAATATATTCACGTAATAAAGTTGTACTACCGAATTGAGTCGGAGAAGACGCTGATAGTACGACTATACGATCATTTGTTGTTTCTTGATAACGTGCACTAATTTTGTTAAACCATAGACTATAATATGTTGATACCTTAAGTTTATCGTTAATATCAATTTTATCAAGATTCGTTGCAAATGATGGTGTTCCTTCTAAATAAGCTCGCTTATTGTAATTGGCATTAAAAGCAGAAATGAAAGAATCAAAAACCACTTCTGGTTTAACCATCTCTTCTAACGTTTTATCAATAAGAATTACACCATCTTTTTGGTAGGTATTGAGGATAGGTTGAAATTGTGCTACTTGAAGTCGAAAATCTGAGTAATCTTGTACCTGAGGTAGCGTTATGACTGCTTTGCTATTCCACCATTCAGGAGCAAAAAAAATATAGATGGAGGCAAAAATTGAAAAGATTATGCTTGAAAACACCACAATCAATTTTTTTTGCCAAAAGACAGTGATTAATTCAAGAAATCTTGCGTCACCTTCGTAATTGTGCGTGTTGTGAACGTCTGAAAGAAGTTGTTTTTTGTGTTGATTACTTAAATCCACGAACTGTCCTTATGCTAAAATGCTTTATGTATTAATGAGATTTCAATTGATAGTTTACAAAAATGATAAATATCCGATCATTTTATATCATTGGGTATCATAAATCTCTAGTTTTTGTAGGCTTAGGATTTTATCTAACATTATAGATGATGGTGTAATTGGATGGATAAGTATCATTCTTCGGGAGTGGTGTAATATTGCATAGTAGGATATAAAGACCTACCTATACAGGTATTGTAAGTAGACTGATTGTAAAGTTGGTATGTAACTCTTGATGAATATGAATATGAATATGAATATGAATATAAAAATTGCAATCGCAGGAACGGGCTACGTTGGCCTATCAAACGCAATGTTACTCGCTCAACATCATGAAGTGGTTGCGGTAGATATCATTGCTGAAAAAGTAGAAATGCTGAACAGCAAGCAGTCTCCTATTGTTGATGCAGAGATAGAAGATTTTTTAGTTAACAAAGCATTAAACTTCACCGCAACATTAGATGGTGATTTAGCCTATCGGGACGCCAACTACGTCATTATCGCGACGCCGACTGATTACGATCCAATTACCAACTATTTTAACACGTCTTCTGTAGAAGCGGTGATTAAGCAAGTAATGTCTGTCAACGTTGATGCCGTGATGGTAATCAAGTCAACGGTTCCTGTTGGTTACACCGAAAGGATCAAACAAGAACTCGGTTGTGAAAATATTATGTTCTCACCTGAATTTTTGCGTGAAGGTAGCGCTCTGTACGATAACTTACATCCCTCACGAATCATCGTGGGCGAGCAAAGTGAGCGAGCAAAGGTTTTTGCAGGCTTGTTAGTTGAAGGTGCAGAGAAGCAAGATATTCAGGTTCTGTTTACCGATTCAACAGAAGCCGAAGCGGTAAAACTGTTTTCTAATACCTACCTTGCTCTCCGTGTCGCCTATTTTAACGAGCTAGATTCCTACGCGGAAGCGCATGGTTTAAATTCTCGTCAAATTATTGAAGGGGTAGGTTTAGACCCTCGTATTGGTAATCACTACAACAACCCTTCATTTGGTTATGGCGGTTACTGTTTACCTAAAGACACCAAGCAACTGTTGGCTAATTACCAGGAAGTGCCCAATAATATTATTGGCGCCATTGTTGACGCAAACAGAACGCGCAAAGATTTTGTTGCAGACTCTATAATCAACCGAAAACCTAAAGTGGTTGGTATCTATCGTCTGATAATGAAAGCCGGTTCAGATAATTTCCGTGCCTCTTCTATTCAAGGGATAATGAAGCGATTGAAGGCAAAAGGTATCGAGGTCGTTGTCTATGAGCCTGTTCTTAATGAGGAGCACTTCTTTCACTCTAAAGTGATTACTGACCTTGAAGCGTTCAAAGCCATGTCTGACGTTATTGTTTCTAATCGTATGGTTGATGAGATTCGAGATGTTGAAGACAAAGTCTATACGCGAGACCTGTTTGGTTCGGACTAAAAAACATTTGATATAGAGCACTTGCGGTTTTCTGATTCAGAAGCGAGTGCTCAAATTTCAACTTATTATCTTCAAAAAGATATGCCTCCAAAAAATTCACTTCATTTTCCATCCTGTTTGCAAATTCATTTATCGTTATCCTGACGCAACAATCAGGAGCAAACTATGAAAGTCATCCATCATGGTGGCAAAGATACCGTTACTGGTTCTTGCCACGAACTGTTCTATAGCGCGAAGCAAAGTATCCTAATTGACTGCGGTCAGTTTCAAGGCAAGGATGTTCAGCCTTTAGAGGTTGGTTTTCCTGTTCATCAAATAACAGCCCTTGTTATTACCCATGCCCATATCGATCATATAGGTCGAATTCCATGGCTATTGGCGGCGGGCTTTTCTGGGCCGATAATGTGCACCGAGGCAACGGCTGAACTGATGCCATTGATGTTAGATGATGGGTTAAAGCTTCAACTGGGTATGAAACGAAAAAATAGAGCGTCACTCTTAGCCGCCATTAAAAAAAGGGTTCGAGTAAGCAGGTATGGAAGATGGCATCGAGTTACGGCGAACAACCGTAAGTTAAACGAATTTTGTTATATCCGATTTAACCCGGCCGGTCATATTTTGGGCTCGGCTTATGTAGAAATAAAACTATCGGATAATAACATCGTAGTTTTTACTGGTGACTTAGGCGCAAGCAACACGCCGCTGTTACCCGACCCTATCCCACCTCAACGGGCCGATTATCTATTCATTGAATCGACCTATGGCAACCGTTGTCATGACGAAGTAAAGAGTCGCGCCTCCAGACTCAAGGACATTATCAACCGCTCGTTACTGGATGGTGGCACCATTTTGATCCCTGCTTTTAGTGTTGGCAGAACACAGGAATTGCTGTTCGATATTGAGCAATTAATTTTCCAATCAGAATTAGAAGCCGATATTCCTATTATCTTAGATTCTCCAATGGCGCAAAAGGTAACGAAATCGTATCGGCGTTTTAAAAAGCTTTGGGGGAAAGAAGCGAAAGAAAAAATTTTACAGCGACGACATCCACTTGCGTTTGAACAGTGTATTCAAATCGACAACTACCCAGCACATCAACGTTTAGTCAATCGCTTGGCTTCATCAGGCGAGCCCGCGATTGTGGTCGCCGCGTCTGGCATGTGCGAAGGAGGGCGAATTGTTGAGTATCTCAAAGCATTGTTACCAGATAAACGTACTGATATTGTTTTTGCAGGATATCAAGCAAAAGGGACCTTAGGGCAAAAACTACAATCGTTACCACAAAGCGTCTGGATTGATGGTGAAGAGATCGACGTCGCTGCCCACATTCATAATATGTCCGGTTACTCTGCTCATGCTGATAAAAGAGATTTACACGCGTTTATTGACGGAATAAAGGTTAAGCCTAGAGAAGTCCATCTTATCCATGGGGAAGACGAAGCCAAATCAGTCATTGCTAAAGAACTAGAAGGTAAAGGGTTTTGTGTGGTTAAGTGAAAAGATTGAGTGTTTCAGCCTCTCAACCCAACTCTCCCCCCTTTAAGAATCAATGATTTCTGCTTATACTTGCAATTGTTAGCACAATGGATAATAAAAATGAAAACGAGAGAAAGAATTGTTTCCGCAAGTCTCGAGCTATTTAATGAAAGCGGTGAAAGGAATATCACCACCAATCACATCGCAGCGCATATAGAAATCAGTCCCGGTAATCTGTATTACCATTTCAGAAACAAACAAGAAATTGTGCGTGATATCTTTGATTGCTATTCAACTGAGTTGTTGGAGCGTTTTACCCCAGTAGAATCGAAAGAAGAGAGCTTGGTTTTACTTAAACGCTACCTGGATTCAATATTTACACTCATGTGGAAATATCGTTTTTTCTATTCAAATCTACCAGAGATATTACAGCGAGATGAAATGTTGCATGAACGCTATTTGGGCGTTCAAGAAAAGCTACGTAAAAACCTAGAAACTATTTTTTATGGGTTTGTTGATCTTAAGTTATTGAAGGTTAATGAAGAAGAAGCTAAGTCACTCGTTATGACCCTCCATCTTGTGGCATCAAGTTGGCTTGGGTATCAATCTGCTATGTCACCAAGAACGGGTATTACAGAGAAGATCATCCATCAAGGTGTGTTGCAAATGATCGCCATTGTTAAACCTCACACAACGGTGATGGGAAGGGATCAAATTCAACTTTTAGAAGATGGTATAAAAGCAATGAATAATTAGGAAGAACAATGCATTACGATATTTTTAACGGGGATGCCGATGGTATAATTGCTCTTCTACAGCTTAGATTGGTTCAACCTAAAAAAAGTACGTTAGTGACGGGGATAAAAAGAGATATAAACCTTGTTGCAAAAATTGAGGTGAATGCAGAAGATAGCCTTACCGTTCTTGATGTTTCGATGGCAAAGAATAGGCAAGCGTTAGAGGCCGCTTTAAATAAAGGCGTGAACATTTTTTATGCTGACCATCATCAATCAGGCGATATTCCAGACAATGAAAACCTAGATGCGCATATAGATTTGGATGCAAATACCTGTACGGCATTGATTATAGATAACCTGCTCGATGAAAGGTTTCATTTGTGGGCGATTACCGCGGCGTATGGTGACAACCTTATCGCAAGAGCGGATGAGCTTGCAGATAAAGCCTCTCTAGATGCAGAACAAAAGAATGCCCTGAAAGACCTTGGCACATTGATTAATTACAATGGGTATGGCGCAAAAGTAGAGGATCTACACTTTCATCCAGCAGACTTATATACAGCGTTGTTAGATTATTCTTCACCTTTTGATGTTATCTCAGATAAAGCGTCGCCGTTTTATACATTACAGAAAGCATATCAAGAAGATATGAATAAAGCGCTTGCAGTTGATGCGATGCATAGCAGTACTATGTTAAGTGTTTTTGAGCTACCAGATGATGCCGCATCGAGACGAATCAGTGGTGTGTATGGTAACTGGTTAGCGAACCAAACCCCAAATTCTGCCCACGCGGTACTGACATCGAATGGTGATAATACCTATACTGTCTCTTTACGAGCCCCTCTCAACAATAAACAGGGTGCAAGTGTGATATGCAGTCAATTCTCAACCGGTGGTGGTCGAGAAGCCGCGGCGGGCATCAATGCGTTGCCGTCTTCCGAATTGACACTGTTTATTCAAAAAGTAGAAAGCTATTACCAACGTTGACATCGCAGACGACTTTAATAGATTCAAAATTTAAACCAACTATTTTCAACAGAGAACCGATATGAAATATTTAGTGACAGGTGCTTCCGGGTTTATTGGGGCAAAAACAGTCGAAGAATTATGTAAGAAAGGGCATATCGTTGTTGGCATCGATAATAATAATGACTACTACGATGTCTCTTTGAAACAAGCCCGACTTAACCGAATTGACCATCCTCAGTTTACGTTTATTAAGATGGATATTGCTGATACCAGCGCAATGACGGCTTTGTTTGAAAGAGAGCAATTTGATAGGGTTGTTCATCTTGCGGCTCAAGCAGGCGTTCGATATTCATTAGATAACCCACACGCTTACGCCAATAGTAACTTGATAGGTCATTTGAATGTCTTAGAGGGCTGTAGAGCAACGAAGGTCGAACATCTGGTCTATGCGTCTTCTAGTTCGGTCTATGGCTTAAACGCAAGCACACCATTTAAGACTACCGATTCCGTTGACCATCCGGTATCTCTTTATGCCGCGACAAAAAAATCTAACGAACTGATGTCTCATTCTTACTCCCATCTTTATGATATTCCAACCACTGGGCTTCGATTTTTCACTGTATATGGCCCTTGGGGTCGCCCAGATATGGCCCCGTTTATTTTTACTAAGCGTATCTTGGATGGCGACACGATTGATATCAACAATAATGGCGATATGTGGCGTGATTTCACCTACGTTGACGACATCGTTGAAGGTGTCATCCGGATTGCAGACGTCATCCCAGAAAAGAATAACAACTGGACAGTAGAAGCGGGGAGCCCAGCGACGAGCTCTGCACCTTACCGTGTTTATAATATCGGTCATGGCAGCCCTATTAGTCTGATGGACTTTATTTCCGAGATCGAATCGGCTTTAGGAATAGAGGCGAAAAAGAATTTTCGTGAGATGCAAGCGGGTGATGTCTATAAAACCTATGCAGATACACAAGATCTGTTTGAAGCGACAGGCTATAAGCCTCAAGTGGGTGTGAAAGAAGGCGTGGCTAAGTTTGTTGAGTGGTATAAAGAATATAATCGGTCGTGAGTTATTCCAACGGCATCGCCACGAAACCAACGCCATCCCCATGAAATCTACGTCATCTCCATGAAATCTACGTCATCTCCACGAAAGTGGAGATCTAAACCACCAAGATTCCCGTTTTCACGGGAATGACGAAGTATTTAGCACTAACCGAACAGCATTACGTTGACTGGTTGCTTCAAGTCAGATATGCATTCCAACACGGAGTATTGGAACGAGGGTTTGAGGCATAAATATACGACCCAAAGAAAAACCAACGCCATCCCCATGAAATCTACGTCATCTCCACGAAATCTACGTCATCTCCACGAAAGTGGAGATCTAAACCACCAAGATTCCCGTTTTCACGGGAATGACGAAGTATTTAGCACTAACCGAACAGCATTACGTTGACTGGTTGCTTCAAGTCAGATATG